>JAHJJB010000116.1 GCA_018823005.1 Pseudomonadota bacterium
CCTTTCCCGGTCCATCACCTCTCCGCCCATTGACATTAAATTTTAGTTAGTTCCGGTAAGATTTCATGAAATTATCACCTCTGATTTTTAAACAACAAAAAGACGACTGTGACCGGAACTGTGTTTCATATAACCAACTGAAAACCATTGACAAACCATATACAATGTGATTCTTTAAGTCCGCATTGCAATGTGCCCGTCAAGATCTTCAGGAGTCTTCTTTGACGCATTACATAAACTCATGAGTCTGTTCCACAGGTTTCAAAAAGCATGCCTTTAACCGTGGTCCTTGAATTATGCGGATCAATCTTAAGATTGTTAGACAAAGAGAGAAGGAGAATCGAAATTCAGCAAGGAACACAAAAATAGAAGTGCATGGGGGTTGCCTATACAATTCTTTCCTATCGCTTATCAAATGTCCTATGTTTATGTTTGACTATTGCAGACCGGTAACAATATATTGTAAACAACGGCAGTGAATAAAAACACAGGTATCTCCTTTTTTCAAACCATAACTTAACCGGACGGGTTTTAATTTGTGGCTTATCATGGCATAAAGACCAATATAGCCATTAAACTTGCAATACTTTTGGCTGTTGCAATGCTTCTCGTTGATTTAATAATGGTTATCACAGCGCAAAGAGAGTATGTGCAATCCGCTGTTTCAAAGGGATATCTTCTTGTTTACGACATAGAGAAACATCTGATAAAAACGCCTGATTCCGACAATTTAATCCTGCAACCTGACTATAGCGATAAACTTGGCGGAATCCTCAATATTGCCGGCTTTTCCTGCGCCATAATAGAAGACAGAAATTCAGATATTATATATCCGGACAGTCCGGACTGCCCTTTATTGGATGAGGTTAGGATTATTACTAAAGAGTCAATTGAATCTTCAAGAAAAATGACACGACTTACCGGAACAGCGTGGGGAGTTTTCTGGATGCAGAATCGTTACCTTGTTGTGTCGGCACCCCTGCTTATAGATGGCCGGGTCGAAGCCGGAGCCGGCATTGTTATGGAGCTTGAAGATATATATAAGGTTTTAAGGCGCACACAAAAGGTTTTATTCGTTTATTTTGTCATAAATCTGTTTGTACTTACATTAATAGGGCTTTACCTTATTTCAAATATTGCAGTTAAGCCTGTTGCAAAGATGGTCAGGAGAGCTGAAGAGTTCAGGGAAGAAGATGACTTCTTTTTTTTGTACGGAAGCCAAGACAATGAGTTTGACAAGCTGTCGAAGGCTTTAAACCGGCTGTTGAAAAGGGTTTCTGAAGACAAGGAAAAACTCCTGGCAACCATCAGTTCTCTTGAGAAAGCAAATATTGATTTAAAGCAGGCGCAAAACGATATTGTCAGGGCGGAAAAGCTGGCTTCTGTTGGAAGGCTCTCTTCCGGGATTGCTCACGAAGTCGGAAACCCTATCGGAATCATTATAGGCTATCTGGAGCTTTTAAAGCAAAAGGATATACCCGATGATGAAAAAAATGAATATATCATAAGGGCCGAAAACGAGATTAACAGGGTAAACGGCATAATCAGGCAGCTTCTTGATTTTTCAAGGCCGTCCGAGGGAAAACCGGAAATTGTAAATGCACATGAAGTAATTAAAGATATTGCCGAGATTGTCAGGTTCCAGCCTTTTTCGTCAGGTATTGATTTGAAAATATCTCTTGAAGCTGATGAAGACAGGGTGCTATCGGATCCGAATCAATTAAGACAGATATTTTTAAATCTTATTATAAACGCGGCTGATGCTATTTCATCATCCCAAAACAAACTTCGGGGCAAGTTACTGATTAAGAGTGAGATTGTCTCCGAACCGGATAATGAGGCAATAAATGACCGGCCTGTCTTAAAAATATCATTTACAGATAACGGATCCGGTATTCCCGAGAAAAACATAGGCAATATTTTTGATCCGTTTTATACAACAAAGGAGCCTGGAAAAGGTACAGGACTTGGATTATTTGTAAGTTTTGCGCTCCTTGATGGCATGGGGGGGAAAATTAAAGCTCAAAGCGTTGATGGAGAAGGCACTACCATGTCAGTCTATCTTCCTCTCAATAACGAGACTGCCCAGGGATGATGGACTCGTAAAAAAGTCAATTTTCACACGAAGCCACAAAGGATAACATCTGACAGAAAACATTTAACAGGATTGACCGGCCTATGGAAAATAAAAACAATAAAAAGCGGCTTCTTGTAATCGATGATGAAGAGAATATGCGTCACATGCTGACTGCAATGCTTAAGAAATCCGGTTATATTGTTGATACTGCTGCGGATGGGCTCGAGGGTCTCAGTATGATTGATAAAGAGAGGTATGACTTTATCCTCTGCGATATAAAAATGCCTAAGATGGGCGGGATGGATTTTCTTAAAACAACCAGGGATAAAATAGGCTCGACAACTGTTATCATGATGTCGGCATACGGCACCATAGATACAGCTATTGAAGCCATGAAAAAGGGCGCCTACGATTACATATCAAAACCATTCAAGGCTGATGAGGTCTTTCTTGCACTGAAGAAAGCCGAAGAAAGAGAAAGCTTAAAGAGAGAGAACCTTTTTCTTCAGGAACAGATAAGAAAAATAGAGGAGAAGTATTCTTTCGGCAAGATGGTTGCCAAAAGCAGGAGCATGCTGTCGGTTTTTAATCTTTCTTCGAAAGCTGCCCAGTATGATACTACGGTATTGGTATCGGGTGAAAGTGGAACCGGTAAGGAGCTTATTGCAAAGGGAATTCATTTCGGAGGGTTGCGGGCAAAAAAAAACCTGGTTCCCGTTAACTGCGGCGGAATACCCGAAAACCTGCTTGAAAGCGAGCTTTTTGGATATAAAAAAGGAGCTTTTACAGGAGCCGAAAAAGATAAGAAAGGGCTGTTTGAGGAAGCAGACGGCGGAACCATTTTTCTTGATGAAATCGGAGAACTACCCCTTTCTTTACAGGTGAAAATTCTGCGTGTTTTGCAGGAGAATGAAATAAGGGCGGTGGGGGATTCAAAAACGAAAAAAATTAATGTTCGGGTTATAGCTGCCACATCGAAAAATCTTGAAGATGAAATCAAAAATTCTGCTTTTCGCCAGGACCTTTATTACAGGCTTAATGTTTTTACAATAAAATTGCCGCCTCTTAGAGAACGAATGGAAGAAGTCCCTTTCTTATGTGAGCATTTTATAAACCTCCTTAATATTAAATTTGGGAAAAAAATCAAGGAGATATCTCCTGCTGCCATGGCGCTCTTGATAAAGCACGACTGGCCGGGTAATGTCAGGGAGCTTGAAAACATAATTGAAAGAGCAGTTGTGCTGGCAGAAGGGCCTGTTCTTTTGCCGGAGAATTTTTTCCCTGAACCGGGAGTGAAATCGTATGTAGAACACGGTGATGTCTACGCAGGATATTCATTAAAAGCGGCGCAGATTACCATTGAAAAAAAGTTAATCGAAAAAGCTCTCAATTCAACGAAAGGTAACAGAACAAAAGCAGCTCACCTTCTTGAAATAAGCCATCCGTCACTTTTGAGCAAAATAAAGGCTTATAATATCAAGCTTTGATCAATGGCGGGGCATTACTTAAAGCTGTAGAGGCTATGTGCCTTCTCTGCCTGAGGCGATTACCCGCAGAATCCACCTGATCCGCCCCAGGCAAAAAAATAATGCAGCAGTTTGATATTTATTTTTTTTTAACTCTCGGCGTTTATTTTGTCCCTCAATTTGCCGGAGCATTTGAAGGTAACCACTTTTCTTTCCCGGAGAATAAGATCGGAACCAGTAGCAGGATTTCTGCCTCTTCTTTGATTCTTATTCTTTACACAGAATTTTCCGAAACCAGAGATCAAAACATCGTCACTTTTTTCAAGATTATTTTTAATAATTTCAAGCAGTGACTCAATGATCTCGACCGATTTTTTCTTGGTAAAGCCAAGTTCATGCACCCTTGCAACAATGTCATTTTTAGTTAACGCCATGGCACCTCCTAATAATCATGTTTCCTTGCAGATAGATGTAAATAAATTTTACATTCCCCAGTTATAAATAATAGCCGTTATGCATTTCCCACATCATTCCTGATTTATATCATCCTTTTCAGGAGGCATGGAATTCTCTATTTTTTCAATTATATTATCAATCTTTATTAATATCTCATCCATTTCGGCTTTCAATTTTGCATCTTCTTCCGAATCATTCATTTTAAAACTACCCTGGCCATATA
>JAHJJB010000117.1 GCA_018823005.1 Pseudomonadota bacterium
AGTCTCTTCGGGCATTTTATAATATTCTTTCATGACATTGCGTCCCCTGTACATGACTTCGCCTTCTTCCGAAAGTTTCTGCTCAATGCCGGGACCGGGCTGGCCCACCCATCCGAAACGGAAATTATCGTAGCGGTTAAGATTTGTGAAGGAGGTGTTTTCGGTCATGCCGATTCCTTCCAGTACCAATATTCCGGCCGCGTGGAAAAATTTGCCTATTGTCGGGTTCAAAGGCGCTGCCCCGCTGATGCACCAGCGGACTCTGCCGCCTAATGCTTCCTGTATCTTGCTGAATACGAGTTTTGTTGCAATTTTGTATTTAAAGGCTGTTGAAGCAGGAATCGGTTTTTTGCTTTGTTTAAGATCGCTTATTTCATATCCCACATCACACGCCCATCTGAAGATTTTAAGGGCTATTCCTCCTTTTGCTTCGGCGCCGCTCAAGACCTTCGAATAAACTTTCTCATAAATGCGGGGTACGCTCGCAAACCAGTGTGGTTTTGCAACCTTTATGTCTTCAATTATTGTATCCATACTGCGCGTAATTGTTGTCGGGCATCCGGCAAGCAATGTCGCATAAACGCAGGTGCGGGCGAATACGTGGGCAAGGGGGAGGAACAGAAACACTTCGTCGCCGTCCAGTATCTGGGTGCTTAAGTGTACCGACTGGGCTGTGAATGTGACGTTATCATGGGTCAGGACCGCTCCCTTGGGCACTCCGGTTGTGCCGGATGTGTATACTATTCCTGCTGGATTGAGGGGGGTTACCTCATCGACTCTTTTCTTGAATTCGCTGCCGGATATATCCTTGCCCAGTCCGAGAAATTCCTCGAAACTGATCGCCCATTTATCTTCCATATCACTGGTTCCATTCAGAAGCACAACCTTGCGGACGTTGGGGAGGTTCTTCCTTATTCCGAGCAGCTTGTTAAGCTGGATATCGTCCTGGGCGAAGATAACAACCGCATCCGAATGATTGATTATATACTCGCAGTCCTTGGGCAGGTTTGACTGATAAATCCCTACAGTGCATGCTCCTATGCTTGTAATTGCACAGTCTGCAAGGATCCATCTGTAGCAGGTATAGCTCAGGACATTAACCTTGTCATTCTTTTTAACTCCAAGGGCTATAAGGCTTTTTGAAACGTTTTGCACCTGTGCGTAGAATTCCTTCCAGGTTACCGAGTTTAAACGGCCGGCTTCCAGGAACCATTTGTAAGCCGGTTTATCGGGATACCTGTCAACGGTTTCCTTGAGCATTTCGTGAATATTTTGAAAATCTCTGATCGGCATAAATCTCCTCCATTTAAAATGAATTGTTAATTGATTATGATTAATAAAATCATATGCTTCAGTATTGCGTGGGTTTGTTATTCCGGAATAAAACCGGGTTCTCTGATCTCCGTCATTGTTATGGCATTTTCAGGACATCCTATTGCACACTGGCCACACCCGAGACATTTATCTTCAAGAAGACGGGCAGTGGATTTTTCTTCGACTGTAATTGCACCAAACCAGCATCTTTCTTCACATGTTCCGCATGAAAGGCATGTCTGCGAATCTACCACAGGGCGGTAACGGCTCGGGTCGCATAATGAGAGGCGGTCTGAAATCAGCATTGTAAAAGACTGACAGCAGCAGCCGCAGCAGTTGCAGATAAAATGACCTACTCCTGCCTTATTCATTGTGACATGAACAAGACCCGCCTCTTCGGTCTTATTGATGATGTCAAAAGCTTCTTCCTTTGATACTTCACGGCCGGTTCCCCTCTCAATGGTATAATCGGCTCCCCGGTTGATCTGAAGGCAGACCTCAACCGGAGCATCACATTTTCGCATGGTTAAGCGGCATGTACATTTGGTAACAGCTATGCGGCTTGAGGATTCGATAATCTGCCTGATGTTTTCAGGAGCCAGGACTTGTACTTTACCTGTTTCTATTGATTTTCCCACGGGAACAACCCGTGTAAAAGGGCGCGGCATAAATTTGACCAGAATATGAGCAAGTTCCGGCCATTCCTTGTCCATATAGTCGCGCCAAAGATCGTAAAACTCGGGAGGCGCTTCAGGCCATAGAATGGTTCCGTCATGAAACTGAGCCAGGTGAGCAGGTGGGCGCCATAGTGTTTTACCGCCTTTTTCCTTCTTAAAAACGAGCCCCTTTCTGAACATCTCTTTAAGGTCGGAATCTATCTCTTCAACAGGACGGTTTAATTTGGCAGCCATTTCATCAGATGAGCCGGGCAGTGAAACAAGCAACTCAGCCTGATTGTCATTGATCATGCAGCGGAGAATTTCAGGAATCAGTTCAGAATCCTTCTGGAACATCCGTTCAGCAAAGAGCTGATATGAAGATGTGTTGCTCATTATACCTCTCAATATGTAATGTGTTAAATAGTTTCCATCCGAAAATGACCCTTTTGAGCGATCTCGGTGTCAATCTGCGGGATTTCCTGTGCGACATACATTGTGTATGCCTCCGCGCAATCTCTTGATTTCCTTGAGCTTACCCTCAATTGCCTGTTTTCTGATTGGAAACTCACCTGTGTCCAACAATTTGTTTGCGGATGGACACAAAAAAAGCCTCATCATGAATAACCCGGCAGATATTATTATGGGAAAAAAAGATGAGTGTCAATTAAGATAATCAGGATTACAGTGATAATTTACCACGAATAGGGAAGTGCTTTGTTGATTGTTATATGTCTGTTTTCAATACTTATATATTCACCTGTGAGAAGATCCTTGAGATCGG
>JAHJJB010000118.1 GCA_018823005.1 Pseudomonadota bacterium
CAGTCTCAACCGCTTTTTCCTTATCGACTGAATTGCTCATATTTCCCTCCCTCTTCCTTAATATAAACACGGTTGAACAAGTTTTGCCGGCAACTTAAAGTTAGATTGTTCTATCCCTGTTGAAAAGAGCGCTCAAAAGCTCGGTGTACACCGGCCCTTCCGGCTCAAGGTCGCTTTTATATAAATAAATCTTCTCGGCAACAAATATTTCCGATTCAAAACTCTGAAATTTTCTCAAAGCCTCAATCAGCTTCCCGCTATCCACCCTTTCTCTGAAGCGCCCTAATGTCAGATGCTCCTTAAAAGGCCGGTCTTCCTTTTTAAAACCTATTTCCTCAAATCTGTTTTCAAGAGCATTCCGGAGATCAAACAGCAAAGATGCTTCTCCGGAAATCCCAGCCCATATTACCCTGGGATGCGCTATACCGGGAAATACTCCAACTCCTTTGGCTGAAAGAGACAAAGGAGCATAACTGCCTGCGCAATTATTCATTGCAGCCCCAATGTTTTTTATATCAGACTCCGCAATCTCCCCGAAAAACTTTATGGTAAGATGCATTTTTTCAGGCCGGACCCATCTTACAGGAAATCTGTATAGTTTCAAATCTTCCTGAATTTTTTTAATGGAAGATATTATGTTTTCCGGAAGCTTCAGCGCAACAAAGGCTCTTATTTTATGAGACCGTTGCATAACATCCCATTTTGCCCGATTTATTTAAAGACTTGGTTTCTGGTCTCTGGTTTGTAGTTTCTGGTTTTTTCTTTTAACCAGGAACCAGTAACCATAAACCATGAACATCAGCCTTAATTAATCAACTATCCGGAAGGGTAAACTGTGGTTCCCCCAGCAGAAACTTTCCCTTTGAAATCCATTCCTTTAAAATATTGGCAATCTCTGCTGCCTTGACGTGGCTGGAAAGAGGAACGGTCGGCACTTTTTCCCCCTTGATAGTGATGAACCCGCTTTTTAACTCGGCATAACTAACCTGGCCGTAACTCTTTGAAATTCCATTTGGATAGTCATTCCCATAGTCAACAATCTGGGTAAATATTTCTTCATCCGATATCCCAGTGTATGCTGCCATTTCTTCGTTCAATACCGGAATGGGAACACCAAGCCCCACGGTCAGGGAACAACCATATCCCTGGATACCAACGCCAACCAGCCATTTTGGGCTCATGTTTTTCAAATCTCCCATAACCCACATCGTCCCAGCGGGAGTTACTGGAAGCCCCTTTTTGTTTCTTTTTGCAGAAGGCTTATGCTGAGTCCCGCTCCAGGTTACATAACCTGTTCCGCCTCCAAGGAATATTCTGGTTCCAATTCCTATTGTCTTATAATAGGGATCATTAAAAAGAGGACTGAGTTCGCCCGCCGAACAATAATTTGCATTTCCCGCTCTGGGCTTTAAAGCCCCCATATAAGTATAGATTGTTTTATTTGTGAGGTTGATAGCGCAGTTATAATTCTGATACCCGTTTCTTGGATTACAAAGTGTAGCATTCGGAATTGTGGCAAGGGTAATCTCTTTTTCAACGAGACGGTTCGGATAGCATGATGTTCCGTATGCAGTTGCTTTCAGATGAATTTTTTTACCTCCAACCAGGTCCTGTATAACATGCCCCCCCCCATAACTGAATTCGCCGGGATATACTTTATTGAGAGGATCATCTTCGCAAGGTTCTGTAGCTCCTATATAACAGTCTACGGCCGCTATCCCGGCGTAGGCAGGCACATTGTTAAGCCAGACCTTTGACGCTTTGATTGTGGGAACAGAATGTCCGAAATTTATAAAAGCCCCTGAAGAACACATGGGTGCAAAAGTTCCGGTAGTAACAACATCAATCTGCTTTGCGGCCTGGACAGGCCCTTTTTTTCTGACTATATCAATCATCTCTCCGGCCGTAACCACCACAACTTTTCCGGATTTGATCTTCTCATTAATCTCTTTGTAAGTCTTCCTTACTTTATACTCCTTCATGCTCAATCTCCTAATTCATGTCCATCAGAAAACAAATTTTGGACATTAGTGCGTTTCCAATCCCGAAATCGGCAATTTCTGACAAGCTCAAAGAAAATCAAGGGATTGCGCGGAGGCCTACGCATTGTACGCCGCACAAGAAATCCCGCAGATTGACACCGAGATCGCTCAAAAGGGCCATTTCCGGATGGAAATTAATTGGACCCCGATTTAACAGCCTGTATCTTTCCCGTAATGTTATTTGTTATCCAGGTAGCATCCCACCATTCCAGAGGATTTACAAATATATTATTTACAAGCATGCTGAAATGTAGGTGGTCTCCCGCGGCAAGGCCGGTACTTCCTGAACGGCCCACAACACCGCCCTTTTCGATAATATCCCCTTCCTTGACATCAAAGCTGTTCAAGTGTGAATATGCGCTGAAAAGACCTAACCCGTGATCGACAAAAACGGTTTTACCGTATATCCCCAGATCTCCGGCAAAAACAACCTTCCCCCTGTTTGCGGCGGGAACAGGCGCGTTGGCAACGGACGCAAGGTCAATACCGAGATGGACCTGACTGTCTATATGTTTCCCCTGATAATTATAATCCCTGTGGTCGGCAAAACCGGCCATCTTTTTGGCATTCGGAAAGCTTACAAATACTCCTTCCCAAAGCGGAGTCTTCTCCGTATTCTTAACAATTTCTGTTATCTTATTATAATTTTCAGCACGGAGATCTCTGTTTACCTTTAGGAATTTATCCGCAAGCGGTGTTATTGAGTCCTTCGAAGCTTCCACGTTAAATTCCGGCATCTTTGAGTTAAGAAATCCGTCTGAAATGTTGATCGAATCTTTTTTGAATATCTGCGCCTTAATAAATACTTTAAACCCTCTCCTTATGCTGTTGCCCGCATCATCAGTTGCTTCGACAAAAACCTCTGTACCGGGACCCTTGTTATACTCAAGGGCAAAAAAGGAGATATAAATGTTTTTATCATTAAAAAAACCGTTATAGCCCTGGAAATAATTTCCTCCTGCATAAACTCCGTTATGCTCACACGGCTCTGACAGGCTGTATATAACAATACCTGAGCCACCCTGGTTAAGATTCTGTATCCCGCTTAACACGCTCACGTCAGGCCGTTTTGTATCAATTACAACTTCCTTCTCAACGGTGGTTATGTTGCCGTTCCACCACCTCTGCCAGGAATAATCCCATGCGGTCATGCGCAGAACTGCCTTCCCATCAGTAATCTCAAGTTTTTTCGGCTCAACGGAAAGGCTGATGTTATCCTGGTTTACCTTTCCGCCGCTAATAAAACCTCCGGACGGATATTCCTTATCAATAAGAATACTTTCTTTTCCATCTTTTACTATTGCTATCAAGATCTTGCGCAATCCTCTTTTTCCATCTGAAACCGAAATCAAAAGGTTTTTCGAAGGGCCGATTGCCATCGTCATGGAGGGCGTTTCAATCTTTATAGAAGGATTCTCATTCTCGAGGCATACAAATAAAATCCATACGGAAGACAGAACAACCAGGCCGGCCAGAAATATAAACAAAGCTCTTGAACTGAATATGTTACTTTTCAATGTGTTATAATCCACCTTTCTTGCAGGTTATTTATAATGTGATAAATTATACTTCATGGTCTCGAAAAAAA
>JAHJJB010000119.1 GCA_018823005.1 Pseudomonadota bacterium
CCGCCTGTACAATCTTTATTGTCTATTTGGGGGCGTCCTCGAAGACCTGTGACGAATTTCCTGCGGTTCGCATACGCACCCATACCCAAACGGAACATATTTATGACATTTACTATATGTCGTGGAGGCTTTCACGATAAGTCAGTTGGGCAAAAGCCATGCATAAGAACTGCTCGAAACATGTAAAAGAGCGAACACGGCAATTACCGCCATAGCGATCAACACATCGACGAAACTTATTCATCGGGATGAAGTCCATGATCTGAGAGAATACGGTTTTTCCTTGGTTCACTGAATATCTCCTTCCGCAGCAAAATGTGGTCTGCGAAAGGAGTAACAGGTTGCTTAACCGGATTTCAAATCGATTTCATCTGTTTCCGTCATTATTTAATTATATTTTAACTGGTTACAAAGTTTTTAAAATTGTTGACCGGACAGTAGTGAAATCATATGAAAAACAAATATATCTGAAATCACTTCTATTCAGGCTTTTCGTCTTTCTCCTTCATGTTGCCGAACAATTCTTTCATGATGGCCATACAGTCGATTGGTTCTTCTTTGCCGGAGCATAAATTCTGCATTATCGCCGCACACCCGGATTTGCCGCCCGCGCCTTCGCTGAATTTTTTCATTATTTCCGAACAGTCGACTTTGCCTCCTTTTCCGTCACCACATTCCCTGAATGCCTTAAGCATTTTTTCTAAGTTGCCGCATGGAAATTTAATGCCGGAATCTGAAAAATCTTTTGTACCTGGATGATTTTTATCTGCCATTTTCTGATCTCCTTATAATTTAATTAATTAATAAAACAGCTGCTGTTTAACGATCCATAGAGTTCAACACGGCCGGTTGTCATATTTTCTTCTGATCAGGGATTTGAATACGATCCAGGATCCAACCATGACAACTACTCCCGGCCAGAACAATTCCGAATGAAACCATTCAACGGGAAGAAAACCCATTCTTGCCCCAAACCATACCAGGCCAACGATAACGAGGAGGACGCCAAAACGGAGACGACTGTTTCTGGTTTTGCACCAGCTTCTGCAGAGGGAAGTCTTGTTCTCATTAGTTTTATTTTGTTCCGTATCTATTGCCGACATTTTTATTCTCCTTTCTTATTTTTATTTTAGTAGCGATGTTCCTGTTTCGTTTTATCTATAGATAGAGCATATGGCGTGCCAAAAAAGGGAAATGAGTGATCATTAAATAAAAAAGAGGATAACAACTTGAATTAATATGCAATATAAATAAAAGAGGATTTTTATATGAATTTGGCAGGAATCATGCTTGTTACAAATAGTAACATTTTAAAAGGCTTTGCGTTACTTACGGTAGCAGAACAAAAGCCAGGGAACTTGAGATTGTAAATATGAGGTTGAGAGAATTATTTTGACCGCGGGATTCCCCATCGTTTTCTTTTTTCCCACAGGTTCTTACGGCTGATCCCCAGAATGCGGGCAATATCTTCTTCCGATCGGCTGCTCTGGAGGGATAAGATTGTTTGCTGGGTGAAGGTGTCGATGGAAATGAAGTCCTGATTAACTCCCGATGACTGTGTTTTTAATGAAATTTTTGGTGGAAGCTGTTCAGGGTTTATGGGATGGCCTTCATCCGTCAGATGAAGCGCGTATTCTATTGCATTTTCCAGTTCCCTCACATTTCCAGGCCAGGAATAATCCATAAGCATCTTTAAGGCTGCTGAAGATATTCCGGGAACTGCCCTGCCGTGTGTGTCGCAAAGACGCTGGAGCAGATGGTTTGTCAAAATGGGGATGTCCTCTTTTCTTTCGCGAAGCGGTGGAATGGATATGGGAATTACGCTTAACCGGAAGAACAGGTCTTCACGAAAAGAGCCGTTTTTTACCGCATCTTCAAGATTGCGGTTTGTTGCTGAAATGATGCGCACATCAAATTTTCTTGTCACAGTATCACCAACCCGCCGCGATTCGCCTTCCTGGAAAAAGCGAAGGAGCTTTACCTGTAATGATAAAGGTATCTCCCCGACTTCATCGAGAAACAATGTTCCCCCCGCCGAGGTTTCGATTAATCCGGCATGATCCCTGACGGCGCCGGTGAATGCGCCTTTGACATGGCCGAATAATTCCGATTCCAGTAAATTCTCCGGAATTGCGCCGCAGTTCAAGGTGACATAAGGTTTATCCTTTCGGTTTGAATTGAAAAGAATGGCCTTCGCGATGAGTTCCTTTCCCGTTCCCGACTCTCCTGTGATCAGGACTGTGCTGTTTGTTGAAGCCACCCGTTCAATAAGACGGAAGATAGCCTTCATCTGTTTTGACTGGGTAATGATGTTTTCAAACTTTGCCTGCCGCTCCATCTCCCTTCGAAGCGTAAAACATTCCTTTGTGATGCGGACCTGTTCGGTGACGTCCCGAACGACCTCCACTGCGCCGATAATGTTTCCTTCCGGATCCTTATAAGGTCCGGAAAAAAACTCCAGCCATAAAATATTGCCGTCAGGCAGTTGAATATCTCTCAGCCCTTTTCTGGGCTTCCCATCCTTGATTACTTCGAGGATAATGCAATCTTCACACGGCTCATTGCGGCCGCGATATGCATTGTAGCAATACCGGCCGATCTGAAGGCCGAAAATCTCATAGATGGCCTCGTTCTGAAATAAAATTTTCAGATCCTTGTCAATGACCGTAATACCGTCGCTGACTGTCTTGAGAATCGCCGTGAAAAGGCCTTCCTTGTGCAGCACCGATGTGTCAATTTTCATTTTTCATAACATCCTTTAAAAACTTATACCGGTAAATATTTATCTTTTTATATCATTATAAAGGAATTGTTGCCATAATTATTGAGTGGTCTGCCAAAAGCACGTAAAATGTACGGGTTTATAACACACGATCTGTCCGGTTAATATAGGTCACTGATGGAGATAACAAGTGTGTTTTGAATTTTCTTATTTCTTGAACAGATCTCGCTGTATCCATTCCGGAATTATGATATCCTCAAGAGTGCAATATTAAAATGTTCTATGACGCAATATTTGAACGTAGAATCGACGATCTTTTTAGAGTTGACTGATATGATGGTACTTTATAGTAAGTCGGTAAATTTGCCCACTTTGTCACAATTTTTAGGGTGCGTATAGAGTGCAAATTACCACCCCCAAAATGCATAATCCTTCGCAATCCTATAAGCTAAGTATCTTAAATCATTGATTCTGTGGGAATGAGCGAGGGAGAAGATAACACTGGCAGTTATGAGGCCAGGGGTTCGATCCCCCTCAGCCACCAGACCAAAAAATAGAAGAGGCGGCAGAGGATAATCTTTGCCTCCTCTTTTTTTCATCGATATATTTGCCCGACAATTGTTTTGAAGATTCTTGCAATTAGAGAGCTTTACATAACAATTATTATACTGAGCCGGTTCATTCCTCCAGTTTATATTCTATAGTGATTGTCAGAATAATGTTCCGATTGGAGCTCTTTCACACTATTTGGGTATGGGTGCGTATGCGATCCGCAGGAAATTCATCACAAGTCTTCGAGGACGCCCCCAAATAGACAATAAAGATTGTACAGGCGGATACGACAAACGACTTTGTGAGAAAAACCCTTTTGGGGCGGAAAATGTCAGCAGATGCGTAAAATGCTGTTTATTACGATTTGCATTTTACTGTTGAGTGATTAATTTATTTTCAATGGTTCGAATAAGTTGCTTTTTGTTTGAGGACGCATGAAAATATCGGCTGTAATTGTCATGTTTTATTGGTTGTTATAGCATTCAGGAGTACCGTCCGGACTAAATTAAGGGAGTTTGGAATGAATCACCGAATGATAATCTTTCCATCTGGTCATGACCGGCATACCCTGGACCAGCAAGCCTTCAGCAGACAGATTTTCCTTAAGAGAATCGGAATTGCCTGCCTGGGGTTTGGCCTGTTTCTTCATGCATGTGGATATATGCCTTCGGAGAGAGAGAATATGGAAAATACGAAAAAGGCTGGTTCAATCACCAATGAAATGAAACCACCGATCGACCTGGCTGCACCGTCTAAAACAGAGACAGCAACATTTGCCATGGGGTGATTCTGGGGACCGGACTCCCGGTTCGGGAGCATCAAAGGTGTGGTTCGGACCCGTGTTGGATACGCAGGGGGAACAAAAACTAATCCCACATATCGCGACCTTGGTGATCACTCAGAAACCATCCAGATTGATTATGACCCCGCTGTGATCTCATATGAAAAGCTTCTTGATGTTTTCTGGGACAGTCATGATCCGACATCCCCTTCGTGGTCAAAACAATATATGTCCATTATATTCTATCACAGCGATGAACAAAAAAAATTGGCCAGCGGGTCGAAAGACCATGAGGCAGCCAGGATAAAAAGCAAAATTTTCACCTCGCTTCTTCCTGCCGGC
Organism: Pseudomonadota bacterium; assembly: GCA_018823005.1. GTDB lineage: Bacteria > Desulfobacterota > Desulfobacteria > Desulfobacterales > RPRI01 > RPRI01. Next base: position 4,398 of record JAHJJB010000119.1, read on the forward strand.
GGGTTTTATCTGGCTGAAGACTACCATCAGAAGTACCGGCTCCGGTCGGAGCGGGAACTCGTTAAAGAGCTCAGCACCATTTATCCTGCAGTTGAGGATTTTGTGAATTCAACCGCAGCAGCCCGCATCAACGGATATCTTGATGGTTACGGCACCCTCGCTGACCTGCAGGAGGAGTTGTCCGGATTTGGATTGTCACCTCAGGCTGGTAAACAGCTCGTAAGTATAGTGAGCGGAAGAAAAGGAAAAACAGGATGCCCCATTGGAGCCGGTATCGGGAGAAAACAGGAACCTGATTAGAATTGAGGTCTCTACAAATGAAGGCTTGGAAAAAAGCTCACGAACTTTGTATATTTGATACATTGTGTGTAAAATTTGTTAAGGATGCCGTCGAGATAATCGAAATCATCTTATGATACAAAAGAAAGATTGACAGGCATCATTTGAGATTTTCGGATATAGTATCATTGAAGAAGAGGCGGTCTTTCTCCGAAATTTCAATAAAACAGATTCCAATCCCTACCGTTTTATTATCACCGTCTATTCCATACAGATCTGACCAGACAACTTTTCCGGTAACTTCAAGAGCCTCGTGATTTGCAGGCCTAATTATTAAGGTGTATGTTGCATTTAAGTGAAGGGGCTCATCGCAGACGATTCCTACTCCCTGGTTAGTTATATTTGTCGTCTCACCTTCAAATGTCCCGCTGCTCATAATAATCGTAACAGGCCATTTAACATAGACCCTTTCATTTTTTCGTCTGTTTGCCGGATAACTCAAGTTAATCCTCCTGCTGTTTAGGTTCAGATAGAATGACGGACTATTTACAAACCCATCATTACCCCATGAACACGGAAATGACATCCTTTCTTGCATTGACATGCATTATAGTGACCTGGATAAGATCCTCTGGTTTCAGGTTAATCCCGTTTGAAGAAGGAAGTTCACATTCTATCATATACTCGGAAATAAGTATCTGGTAGCAGTTCCTCCTTTTACCAAGAACAATGGCTTCCTCTTTACGTCCTGTCTTTGATTCAAGATATTTCAGAAGCCAGTATCTGCTTCTTTTTGACTGAATGCCTGACACATTTGACATTGGCTGATCGAGAAGGTGGATCATATTATCTATCTCCTCCGGCAAATACGGCGTATCAAGACCATGTATTGCCCTTATCTGCCGCTGCGTCACAAGATCATAGTACTTCCTGATGGGTGAGGTAGCCGTAACATAGCAATCAAGCCCAAGCCCGGAATGGCGTTCCGGTTTCGAACCGAGCATGAATCTGCTCAGCAGCCGTCTCTGCATATAGTTCTGGAACAGTGTCCCCTCCTCCCCTTTGTATAGACGGTCCTTGGGACCAGGCTGGGATCTGAAGACACCGGGAGTATTGTTTTCAGCAAGGAACCTCGCCATGAGCCAGTTTGCCATGATCATTATTTCGGACACCATCATGCGCCCGGGGCTTTCCCTGTTTATCCTGTTTACTGCTATTCCCCCGTTTTCATCTATCCATATGTTAATATCCGGAAGCGACAGATGAACAGCTCCTGAATCAATTCTTTTCTGGCGGAATTTTCTGGCCAGATCGCACAGAAGGACTATTTCCCTGTTATCATCTGCGGCCGTGTTTGCGTCATAATATGTCATCTGATGCTTGACTCTTATCAGGCTTGGAACTATTTCATAATCAATAATTTCGGCCGAGGGTTTAAGGTTTGCCATTATGCTTATGCAGGGACGCAGATCTCCTGCTTTAAGGCTGCAAAGGTCTTCTGCAAGGGACGGGGGAAGCATCGGTATTTTTAGATCCGGCATGTAAATGGAGCTTCCTCTGGAAAGCGCCTCCCTGTCAATACAATCTCCTTTCTTTATAAAATGGGCAACATCCGCAATATGAACTCCGAGGTGGTAATGACCACCCCTGTCTTCAATACTTATTGCATCGTCAAAGTCAAGAGTGGCCTGGCCGTCTATAGTCATAACAGGAAGATTGCTAAGATCTCTTCTCTTATTTTCCGAAGAAAAAACAACAGGGGCAGAAAGAATCTCATCGACCTGATTCGAAACAGCTTCGGGAAACGAAACCGGAATGGCAAGCCTCTGCAGTTCGATATTCTCATTCTCATTGAATACTCCGAGCCTCACAAGAAGTTTGAAAAGCCCGTCACTGGGATCAACACCGGCTTTTTCAAGAATAGCCTTCCCGGTTTCATAGCTGGCGCCCTCTTTTCCAAACAAATAATATGATTTCAATGTCTCGGCAAATTCCCTTGTTTCACTTACCAAAGGGTTTGCTGGGGGAGGATTGACAATCGCATTTCTGACCCATTTGCCGGCTTCATCAATCAGCTTATTTATGCGTGCGGCTTCTTTTTCTCTTGCATCATTCTGTTCGACAGTCTCTTCGGAATTCGGAAAGAACCTGTCATAATCAAACTTGAAATACATCCTGTTATTGAAAAAAGCCCTAACAACAGCAGATTCATGGTCCCCTGTTGGGTTTTCCGGAAAACAAAAATGCGTCATTGTGTTAAGGTCTATCCACTCGTGCTCCGAACCAAGCACTTCCCACAACTCCTTAATATCTATATTGTTTATCAGCGCTTTGCGCCTGCCGGAAATTTCTTTAAGTGTATCCACCATCTTGATCCTGCTCAGTGAAGGGTCAAGATGCATTTTGCACTTGTGTGAGAGGCGGCTTGAGGAGAGGTTAACTTCCCGGTTTGTTTCTGTTAACACCTTAAGCCTGTGATCTCTGACTTCAAGGACCACAGCGCACATTATTTTCTGTGAGTCAATAAACTCAACTATATTTCCTGATTCCATGATATTATAATAACAAGCAGGCGCTTAAAAGTCAACGAAGTAACATACACGCTGCCTGCCACCCAAGCTTGACGGCTTCGTAAAAAGTCATTCTGTCCGCCTAGGCGGATTGCACTTCATCTTTCGTTATTGCAGCGTACGAAAAGTACGCTTCATTCCTCAAGATTCGTGCGCCTTGCATAATGAGCTTTTTACTTTGTCGTCCGAATCTCAACTTTTTACGGGCCCATCAAGCTTCGTAAAAATTAATAACAAAACAAAATTTAAAGGATATTTGCAAGCATCATGATGAGTTACCCAAAAAAAGTGCGCGCACTTGGACTCAGTTCCGGCGGACTCGACAGCATTCTGTCTGCCCTGCTTTTGCGAAGACAGGCAATTGAAGTCGAATGGATAACATTTGAAACGCCTTTTTTCTCACCTGAAAATGCAAAAAAAGCCTCGGGGAAAACAGGCATACCCTGTACAGTGATCAATATAACTGAAGAGTATGTCGGAATGCTGAGAAATCCGCCCTGCGGCTATGGTAAGAACATGAATCCCTGCATGGATTGCCACTCGCTTATGTTCAGGATTGCGGGGGCATTAATGGAAGAAAACGGTTTTGATTTTCTTTTTAGCGGTGAAGTTCTCGGGCAGCGTCCCATGTCCCAGACATCATCTTCTCTTCGTTATGTGGAAAAGAACTCCGGGTATGGGGGTTATATACTCAGGCCTTTGAGTGCAAGAAGGCTCCCTTTAACTATCCCTGAAAAACATGGACTTGTTAACAGAGACCTTCTGCTTGATCTTTCCGGAAGGTCAAGAAAACCTCAGAAATCTCTTGCAATGGAGTTTGGAATTTCAGACTTCCCGGCCCCTGCGGGTGGTTGCCTTCTGACCGACAAGGGATATTCAAAACGCCTTAAGGATCTCTTCGATCATCAGAAAAGCTATTCCGAAAATGAGCTTCGCCTTCTAAAATTTGGCCGACACCTGCGTTTGAATCAAAGTACAAAAATAATTGTCGGCAGGAACCAGTTGGACAATGAAAACATTGAAAGGCTTTTCAACCCGCTTTCAGATATCATATTTCATGTAAACGACTTCCCCGGTCCAACTGTAGTGATGCCTCATGGAGGAAGCAGAGAAATCATTATCCTTGCAGCATCTATTTGCGGAGGATACAGCAAGGCTCCGGAATATTCACAAATCGCTGTGAATGCAGGAACTCCGGAGGGAACTGAGACCATAAAAGTCCTTGCGGTCCCTCCTTCCAAGATAAAGCATTTTATTATATAGTAAAATATAAACAAAAAAACTCAATCTTTTCAGATACTTCTTGCCCGTAGCTGGCCGCATGCGGCAGAAATATCCTGCCCTTTGCTGCGGCGGATAACCGCAGTATAATTCTTTTTAATAAGAATATCCTGAAATGCTCTTATTACTGCTTCTTCAGGCCTTTTGAATTCACTTTTTTCGTGCTCATTGAAAGGAATCAGGTTTATTTTTGATTTAACCGGCCGAAGCAGCCTGGCAAGACGGTTTGCATCACCGGATGAGTCATTAATACCTTTAATAAGAATATATTCGAAGGTTATTCTGTTTCTTGGCCTCAGATTATAGCGGCGGCATGCTTCGATCAGATCTTCGATGGGATACTTGCGGTTTATCGGCATCAGAATATCCCTTGTTTTGTTCTCTGTCGCGTTGAGAGATACCGCAAGATTCACCCTTGTATCCCTCCCGAGATTGTCAAGAAAGGGGACAAGACCCGCCGTTGACAAAGTAACCCTGCGTGTTGAAAAAGCAAGGCCCACATCGCCTGAAGTAATTGTATCTATTGCACCTACAACATTTTTATAGTTGGCAAGAGGCTCGCCCATCCCCATCAGGACTATATTGGTCAGGCGGAGAGGATCTTCAAGGTCTTTTTGAATGTCTAAAACCTGGGATATAATTTCACCTTTTGTGAGATTCCGGACAAAACCACCTGTTGAGGTCAGGCAAAATCCGCAGCCCTGAGCGCAACCCACCTGGCTTGATATACAAAGAGTATAGTGATCTTTTTCCGGAATAAGAACACTTTCAATGTGATTGCCGTCTGTTAGCCTGAAAAGATATTTCTTCGAGCCGTCCTTTGATGTCTCTATGTTTTTTTTCTCGAGGCGGTTTATTGAAAAATATTGTGAAACAAGCCTTCTTACTTCAAGCCCCAGATCTGTCATCTCCTCAAAAGTGTCGGCCTGCCTTAAATAAACCCATTTTAAGATTTGATCAGCCCGATAGGCTTCAATCCTTTTTTCCGTCAGCCAGAGAACCAGTTCTTGTCTGTTCAACTCCTTAATATCGCTTTTGTCTTGTATTTTTGTCATTTATATCTTAAAAATACCATTAACGTTATGATTATAGATCGTTAAAGAAAGCCAGGTTCAAATCACTCATATCCCGGATGTTAAGCAACCTGTTATCATGATTACCATATTATCAGCAAAATAATAGAATATTCTTGACATAACACCATTTAAAATTTACTTTCAAGATTTTAAATTACATAGAGAGCTTTATCTCTCATTCGGGTTTGGCAGAGGTAATGGGCTTTGGCATAGATGGTGTATTTATGTTTGAAAATTTAAGCGACAAACTGAATAATATATTCAAGCAGCTTAAAGGGCACGGCAAGCTGACAGAAAAGAACATTGAAGAGGGCTTGAAAGAAATAAGAATGGCCCTTCTTGAGGCTGACGTCCATTATAAAGTTGCAAAGAAGCTTATTGCAGACATTAAGGAGCGGGCATTAGGGCAGGAAGTTATGAATAGCCTGACACCCGGCCAGCAGGTAGTAAAAATCGTAAATGATGAACTTACCCTGCTTATGGGTTCTCATCATCAGGATATTAATCTGTCAGGCCAGCTGCCGGCATCTGTGATGCTTGTTGGCCTGCAGGGTTCAGGTAAAACAACAACTGCTGGAAAACTTTCGGTTTTCTTAAAACAAAAAGGCAGAAGGCCATACCTCGTTCCGGCCGATGTTTACAGGCCGGCTGCCATAGACCAGCTGAAAAAGCTTGCAGCACAGATAGGTGTCCCCGCTTTTCAATCAACGGTTGAAATGGACCCGGTTAATATATGTATCGAGGCCAGAACTGCCGCACAGAAAGCAGGATGTGACATTCTTATTATAGACACTGCGGGACGCCTGCATATTAACGAAGAGCTGATGGCGGAGCTCACCCGGATAAAGGCTTCGGTAAAACCATCCGATATCATCCTGGTGGCTGATGCCATGACAGGTCAGGATGCCGTTAATATTGCAAAATCTTTCGATGACTCTCTTGATATAGGCGGTGTAATTCTCACCAAGATGGATGGTGATGCCCGCGGCGGGGCAGCTTTATCCATAAAGGCAATAATCAACAAACCTATAAAATTTATAGGCGTTGGTGAAAAACTCAGCGCTCTTGAGCAATTTCATCCTGAAAGGATGTCCTCGAGAATACTCGGAATGGGAGACGTCCTTACTTTCATTGAAAAAGCCCAGTCTGTTGTCGATGAGAAAAATGCCGTTGATATTGAAAAAAAGCTTAGAAAAAACCAGTTCACTCTTGAAGATTTTCGAGACCAGATGGTTCAGATACGTAAAATGGGGTCTCTTACTGATCTTCTCGGCATGATCCCAGGATTGGGTAAAAATAAACAGTTGAAAAACCTTGAAGTGGATGAAAAAGAGCTGGTTAAAATTGAGGCTATAATAAACTCAATGACTCCGCATGAGCGGAGGCAATATATAATCATTAACGGAAGTCGTAGAAAAAGGATTGCCTTGGGGAGTGGAACTAGCGTACAGGATATTAACAGGCTTCTGAAAAATTATGCTCAAGCTATGAAATTAATGAAAAAAATTAATAAAGGAGGCTTGCGCGGCCTCGGTCGCGGCATGCTTCCATTTTAAAGGAGAAACAAGATGGCAGTTAAAATAAGATTGGCAAGGCACGGGGCAAAGAAAGCCCCCTTTTACAGAATTGTTATTGCCGATTCGGAATGTCCAAGGGATGGTAGATTTTTGGAGACCGTAGGCACATATAATCCGGTAACGGATCCTGCAAAAGTTGCCCTCAAAGGTGAACGCATAAAATACTGGATTGATCAGGGAGCCAAACCTACAGTTACAGTAAAAAATCTTTTGAAAAAAGAAGGTTTTAAAAGTAACATACCATAACAGTGGTTATTGCATACCCTCTTATCCTCAACCGCATACATAGGAGATGGAGCCATGAAAAACCTGATCTATTACATTGCCCAGGCCCTGGTTGACAATCCTGAACAAGTAACAGTTTCGGAGATAGAGGGAAACCAGACCTCTGTTTTAGAGCTTAAAGTGGCTAAAGAGGATCTGGGTAAAGTCATCGGAAAACAGGGCCGGACTGCCCGGGCAATGCGAACAATTTTAAGTGCGGCTTCTGCCAAGGTAAAAAAACGCACTGTCCTGGAAATTATAGAATGAGACCTTTGAAGAACATTCAAATTTGTCCAAGTATAAGGAAGGTGAGAATTTTAACCACAGGAATACATTGAGTATTTCGAGGATTGGAATTTGAGCCTGCCGCAGTAATCGGGCAAAAGGGGGTGTTATGCAAAGATCTCAGAAAGAACCGGTGAGCAAGGCGCTTTATATTTCAATCGGAAAGATCGTTAATGCCCATGGTTTTGAGGGCACTATAAAAGTCTATTCCTATGCGGAGTCATTGTCCGTTTTTAATTCGGGAAATACAATTCTGGTTAAAAATCCCGATGATTCCTCGGAGAAGTGTTACAAGGTAAAATGGTCCGCGCCTCATTCACGTTTTGTGCTTTTGATGTTCGAAGGGATAGACTCACGCAGTCTGGCCGATAATTTAAAAGGGCGCGAACTTTTTATTGAAAAGGCGGGTTTGCCCGAACTTGAGGAAAACACTTATTACTGGGAAGATATTATTGGCCTGTCCGTTTATACAGCCGATGATAATTTTTTGGGCCGGGTTGAATCTATAATTCAGACAGGCAGCAATGATGTGTATGTCGTAAAAGATGGTAAAAGTGAAATTCTGGTTCCGGCAATGGAATCTGTAGTCTTAAAAATTGATCTTGGTCAAAAAACAATGAAAGTTAATTTACCTGAAGGCTTGTAACGGCTCCCGGATGAAATTTGTTGCTCTCACCATTTTCCCGGAAATGTTTAATTCTTTCTGGGCGTATGGAATAATTAGTAAAGCGATAGCCGAAAAGCATATTTGTGCTTCAACAATAAATATAAGGGATTTCGCCGAAGGCAGACATAAAGTAACAGATGACAGGCCTTTTGGAGGCGGTTGCGGAATGGTTATGAAGCCTGAGCCTCTGGCAAAGGCTATCCTGGCGGCAAAAGAGATTGCACCTGTTTCAAAGACAGTTCTGTTAAGCCCCCAGGGGCGTGTTTTTGATCAAAAAATAGCCGGGGATTTTTCTGAATTAGAAGGACTGATTCTTGTTTGCGGCCGGTATGAAGGCATCGATGAACGCATAAGCGACTGTTTTATCGATGAAGAAATATCCATAGGCGATTATGTTCTGACCGGCGGAGAGCTCGGAGCAATGGTCGTCATTGAAGCGGTTACAAGGCTGATTCCGGGAGTACTGGGAAGCGCTGACTCGGCCTTGCAGGATTCGTTTTCCGGCAGCCTGCTTGATTTCGGCCATTACACAAGGCCAAGAGATTTTGAAGGCTCAAAAGTTCCTGATGTGCTGCTCTCCGGTAACCACAAAGATATTGAAAACTGGAGGCTTGAAGCATCACTGATACGCACTTTCCTGAAAAGGCCGGATCTCCTGGAAAACAGGACTTTTTCAAAACAGGAAATTGAAATACTGAAAAAATGGTGCCGCGATATTGAAAAAATTATTCAAACCCGATCTTTACGTGGCCCTGGTACATTATCCGGTAGTTAATAAATCCGGCAACGTTATAGCATCTGCCGTAACAAACCTTGACCTGCACGACATGGCAAGGGCGGCAAAAACATACGGGGTAAAACAGCTTTATGTGGTTACTCCGCTTGCAGACCAGAAGGAGCTTGCTCAGGAAATTATTTCCCACTGGACAAGCGGGGCAGGCTCAACATTCAACCCTAAAAGACGGCAGGCCCTTGAGCTTATTACCATAAAGGATTCGATAGAAGATGTTTTGCAGGAAATTTTCTCAGTAGAAAAGAGTTATCCGAAAACAGTTGTAACTAGTGCAAAGGATAGCTCCGGTTGTACAAGCTTTGCGGAATTCCATGAATTACTTGAAGAGGCTAATCCTTATCTTTTAATTTTCGGAACAGGATGGGGGCTTGCTGAGGAAATAATTGTTCAATCAGATTATCTGCTTGAACCGATTAAGGGAAATACGGACTACAATCATCTTTCGGTCAGGTCCGCCTGTTCAATTATTTTAGACAGGCTTATTAGGGGTTGAAAAAAATTGATATTCTGGTAATAGGGCTTTTTCTTTTAATCATTCCGGCATGAGACTCCGGCATGATATATAATAAATATTTTTAATAATAAATTTTGATCAGTTAGGAGATTATAAATGGACCCGTTAAAGCAGTTGGAACTTGAAACCATGCGGCTCGATCATCCTGATTTTGCCATAGGAGATACGATTAAAGTATATGTTAAAATCAGAGAAGGTGAAAAAGAGCGCATCCAGGCATTTGAAGGCGTTGTTATCGGCAGGCACAGAGGCACTTCGAATTCAACTTTTACCGTAAGAAAAGTATCCTATGGTGTTGGGGTAGAACGTGTTTTCCCTCTTCACTCACCTGTCATAGACAGAATTGAAGTTATTAGTCATGGCCGTGTTAGACGGGCAAAAATCTATTACCTGCGAAAATTGAGAGGCAAAGCATCAAGGCTCAAAGAACGCCGCATGAACTAATTAATTTGTTTAATAAATCCATTGGATTTGAGCTGTGGGCTCATGAAATGCAGGCCCATGATAACGGCTATGCAAGAATAGCAGGCATTGACGAGGCCGGGAGAGGACCGATTGCAGGCCCTGTTGTTTCGGCAGCGGTCATACTTTCCCCCTCGTTTTCTGTTGAAGGTGTCACGGATTCAAAAAAATTGACACCCAAAAGGCGGAATTTATTATACGATAAAATTTACGAGCATGCTGTTTCTATAGGAATAGGAATTGTTGACCCTCCGGAAATCATACGATTAAACATCCTTTATGCCTCGATCCTTTCAATGAAAATGTCCGTTCAAAACCTGACGCCCCAACCCGATTTCCTTCTTATTGACGGAATATTCCAGATTCCGTATGCTCTTCCTCAAAAGGCAATTCCGAAGGGCGATTGTTTAAGTATCTCTATTGCCGCCGCATCAATTGTTGCAAAAGTTACACGAGACAGGCTCATGGAAAGGTATCACAGCGAATACCCCGAATATGGTTTCTTAAAGCACAAAGGATACCCGACTAAAGAACATAAGGAGGCTGTCCGCAGATTCGGATGCTGCCCGATTCACAGGAAAAGCTTTAAGGGTGTCAGAGAGACATTATAAATCATAACTATTCAGGAGTCAGGAGCCAGAATTCAGGAGTCAGAATAAAAAGAATGCCGCTAAAGATTTTCAAGACATATAGGCTGACTTGCCAAACCAAGGGGGCTGTGATTTCTATTCCGGTTGATTTAGTTGAAACATATATAACGCTTCTATTCTGAATTCTGGCTCCTGACTTCTGACTCCTGAATAGTTACTATGAACCCATACCCAGACCCGGTTTTTTACTGGTTGTTATACAAAAAGTCTGCCCTATAATGTAGAAATTAATTATATGCCAACTAAAGACCAGCAATTCGGAAAAGAAAGCGAATCTATCGCTGTAAAGCATCTTAAAAAACAGGGATACAAGATTGTTGAGCAGAATTACCGGACAAAGCTTGGAGAAATCGACATAATTGCAAAGGAAAAAAACACCATAGTATTTGTCGAGGTAAAATCCAGAAAATCCGTTAGCTACGGAAATCCCAAATATGCGGTGACTCCGAAAAAAATGAGAAAGATATCGATGGTTGCCCTCTACTTTTTAAAAGCTACGAATCAGAGCAATTCAAAAGCAAGATTTGATGTTGTTTCAATAAGTCCCGGCGGGAAAGAGCCTGAAATAGAGATTATAAAAAATGCCTTCGACCTCGCATATAAATGATATTGATCCTAAGGTAAAATCGCACACTCTTTACGTTGTCGCAACACCTATAGGCAATAAGGACGATATTACGTTAAGAGCTCTTGCTGTATTAAAAGCTGTCGATCTCATAGCAGCCGAAGATACAAGGCAAACAGGAAGGTTTCTCTATCTCCACGGTATTAAAGGTAAGCTCATATCATATCATGAATTCAATGAAAGGGAGCGGACTCCCCGGTTAATCGACAGGCTTAAAAGCGGCGAATCGATTGCCCTTGTATCAAATGCCGGAACTCCCGCTGTTTCCGATCCAGGGTACCGCCTGATAAAAGAAGCCATCGCAGCCGGGATAAATACCGTCCCTGTTCCCGGAGTATCGGCCGCTGTTGCAGCCTTATCGGTATCAGGTCTTGCGACGGATTCTTTTATCTTTATCGGCTTCTGCCCAAAAAAAAGGGAAAAGCGCCTCGATTTGCTCAGAGATCTGAATAAAGAAAAAAGAACCGTTATATTTTACGAATCTCCAAGGAGAATCCTGCGGCTCGTTGAAGAAATCAAATCGGTAACGGGTGAAAGACATTCCGTTTTATCCCGCGAGATAACCAAGATTCATGAAGAATTTATCAGAGGAACTCTATCTGAAATTCTCACCGTTTTAAAACAGCGTTCAGAAATAAAAGGCGAGTGCACCCTTCTCGTATCAGGCTTTGAAGAAAATGAAGTTTCTTCTCCGGAACTGGTCACGAAGGAGCTTAAGGAGGGTATCTTTTCAAACAAAAAACCCCTGTCCGTTCTTGCAAAAGAAACGGCAAAAAAATTCGGTCTTCCTAAAAAAACAATATATGAAGAGGCTTTGAGGATAAAAAATGAGCAATCTTGATCCAATCTTTTCACCGGAATCGGTCGCTGTAATAGGTGCCTCAACCACGCCTGGCAAGGTGGGGCACGATATTTTCGCAAACATTTTAAAAGGAGGATATACAGGAACCCTTTATCCTGTGAACCCATCCGCAAAATCAGTTTTAAGCGTAAAAGCTTATCCCACTTTGACAGAAATTCCGGATGATATAGATCTTGCAATAATTATTTTACCACCGGCGGTTGCAGTTAAAGCGGTTTATGAGGCTGTTGAAAAAAAGGTTAAAGGGCTTGTCATCGTTTCGGCCGGTTTCCGTGAAGTAGGCAGCAAGGGACTTGAAATTGAGGATGAAATCGTTTCGGTTTGCCGTAAAGCCGGGATAAGGGTCGTAGGACCCAACTGTCTTGGCGTAATCAACCCCAACCCTGCGGTCGGGCTTAATGCCAGTTTTTCGGCGCGCATGCCCAAATTCGGGAATATATCATTTATATCCCAGAGCGGCGCCCTTTGCACCGCGGTGCTCGATTTTGCCGCGGACAGGGATTTTGGTTTTTCAAAGTTCATTTCCATCGGTAATAAAGCGGATGTTGATGAGCTTGATCTTCTGCTGTACCTTCATCAGGATACCGATACCGAGGTAATTATGATTTATCTTGAAGAGCTTCGGCGCGGGCCTGAATTCATTGAAGCTGTAAAACAAATCACATCGGGGGATTATAGGCCTACACCGGTAATTGCGATCAAATCGGGAAGAACGAGCGCAGGCGCACTGGCTGCCGCATCCCATACTGGTGCCCTGGCAGGCACGGAAGCAGTATATGATTCCATCTTCAGGCAATCGGGCATCATCCGTGCCGACTCAATTGATGAATTATTCGATTTTGCAAGCGCATTTGCCTACAAAAATGAAAATGCACTCGGAAAACTCCGCAGGAAAGTTCCGACCGGAAACAGAGTTGCAATTGTCACAAACGCCGGCGGTCCGGGTATCGTCGCAACCGACATGACTGTCTCATCCGGTTTGGTACTTGCGAAATTCTCCGAAGAAACAGTTGAAGCTCTCATAAGTCACCTTCCGATGACTGCCAATGTCCACAATCCCGTGGATATTATTGGTGACGCTGCTCAGGACAGATATGAAAATGCACTTGCTGCTGTTATAAAGGACGAGGGTGTCGACGGGGCGCTTGTCATACTTACCCCGCAATCAATGACAAACGCGCTGGGTACCGCTGAAGCTATCGCAAGAATCGCAAGGCGTTCCAGCAAGCCGATACTCTGCTGCTTCATGGGCATTTTTGACGTATCCAAAGGTGTAAAATACCTTCAGGAACATGGAATCCCTGTTTTCAGATTTCCTGAAAATGCTGCAAAGTCACTAGGAGCTCTCTATCAATATTCAACATGGCTTAACCGCCATGAGCTCGCTCCTTATAACCTCAAACACGATAAAGAACGCGCTTGTTCAATCATCAAAAATTGTATCGCCGAACGCAGGTTGAAACTTGGTGAAATTGAAGGCGGGAAACTGCTGGAATGTTACGGATTTAAGATACTTCCTTCCGGACTTGCAACAACAAGGGATGAAGCCGCTGAAATAGCTGAAACACTTGCCTTCCCTGTCGCGATGAAGATTGTTTCTCCCCAGATTCTTCATAAATCCGATGCAGACGGAGTGGCGCTCGGGATTGAGAGCAGGGAGAATGTGTTGAAAACTTTCGATGAACTTATCAAAAAAGCCCTGATCTTCGACCCGGGAGCCGAAATCAAAGGTGTACTTATCCAGAAAATGGCAAAAAAAGGGGAAGAAATCATTCTCGGAATGAACAGATATCCGATTTTCGGCCCGTTGCTGATGTTCGGACTCGGCGGAATATTCGTGGAGCTTTTCCAGGATGTCGTGTTCAGGCTTGCACCTGTGGGCCGAAACTCTGCCCGCAGAATGGTCCGGGGCATTAAAGGATACAAACTCTTCAATGGATTCAGGGGAAGACCGGTTTGTGATATCGAATCTCTCGAAAAATCTATTGTCAGCCTTTCGGAAATGTGCCTGAATCATCCTGAAATAGTGGAAATGGATATAAACCCGCTTCTTGCCCATGAACATGGCTCAACGGTGGCCGATTGCAGGATAATTCTCAGTGAAGCAGACGTTGGAAAATAAAGTAGTATTTCCGGTTATCCTTCCGGTGCCGGAACGTGAAAGAAATCTTAAGGGAAGAAAAAAGGTTGAAGCATTAAGTGCCCTTGCAAGATTTGCGCTCGAAATTTCTTCCCTGAAAAGCGGAGTCACTCTTGGCTGCCTTACTAAGAATGAGGATGGCGCACCTGTTCCTTTTGACGGCAATTTCTGGTCCGTTACTCACAAGACCGAATATGTGGGCGGAATAATAGCGCAGACAGAAACAGGCATTGATATTGAAAAAATCAAGCCCTGCTCAAAAGCTCTATGCAACAAAATTGCCGGTCCGCGGGAATGGGCTCTTTCGGATTCGGACAGGGAGATTCTTTTTTTCCGTTTCTGGACTTCCAAAGAAGCCGTATTAAAGGCCGCAGGTACTGGAATAAGCGGTCTTTCAGACTGCCGCATTGAAAAGATATTAAGTGACAACTCCCTTATCGTAAACTATAATGGCAAAATATGGGAAATACAGCACTATTTTTTCGACACCCACATTGCGTCTGTTGTAACCAATGGCTTTGAAATTGAATGGACTTTTTTGAACCCTCTATTTTAGGAGAATTATTTTGCAAGTAACATTTTACGGCGCCGTCAGAGAAGTCACCGGATCATTGCACCTTATATCTTCCAATTCGGACAAGATACTGCTTGATTGCGGAATGTTTCAGGGGCGCAGGAAAGATACTGAGAATAAAAACAAATCATTTCCTTTTGACCCTAAATCGATATTAAATCTCGTTCTTTCCCACGCACACATAGATCATTCAGGAAGGATTCCGCTTTTAACCAAAAATGACTTCAATGGCCGTGTAATATGTACAAGAGCAACTGCTGATGCCTGCACATATCTTTTACTCGATTCGGCACATATCCAGGAATCTGATGCAAATTACCTGAATTATAAATCCGTTCGGAATGCCCTGTTATCAAAGAGCAATAACTCAGACCATAATAAAAGCAAAAAAAACAGAAGAAACGAAATCGCAAACATGTTAAAGATCGAAGGCAATAAACTTAACATCGAACAAATAGCAGCATTAATAAAGGAAAATAATCTTGACCGGATAACCCCGCTTTATACAATTGAGGACGCTGAAAAGGCCCTCCAGAGTTTCGATGGCTATCCCTACCGCGTACCTGTGGAAATCGGACAAAACACAACCTGCACATTTTATGAAGCAGGGCATATTCTTGGATCTGCCCTCTCTTTAATTAAAATAAAAGAAAAAGACCGCCAGTTTACGGTATGTTATACCGGCGATATAGGAAGATACGATAAGCCTATAATAAAAAACCCTAATGCCCTGTTCCCCGAAGAAGACAGAAACATAGATCTTCTTATCATTGAAAGCACCTATGGCAACCGCGAACATGAACCCATAGAAGATTTAAAGCCTCAGCTTAAGAAAGTTATAAACGACACAGTAAAACGCGGGGGAACTATAATTATTCCGGCATTTGCATACGGAAGGACACAGGAACTGCTTTACGTTCTTCATGAACTCTATGACAAAGGAGAAACGCCGAAAATCCCGGTATATGTAGACAGTCCGCTTGCAACAAAGATAACAAAAGTTTTCGGGGAACATCCGGAAGTATACAGCAGCGAGACAATAGATACGTTTCTTTCGAAAGGGAAAAATCCATTTTCATTCGAACAGGTAAATTTCACCTCTTCAGTTGATGAATCAATGACGCTTATGAGGGACAACACCCCGCATATTGTAATTTCTGCATCGGGAATGTGTGAAGCCGGAAGAGTTCTCCATCACCTCCGGTACAAGGTACATAACCCTAAAAACACAATTCTCATAGTCGGCTTTATGGCCGAAAACACACTCGGACGCCGCATCCAGGATTATGGAACTGCATATGAAGAATCCGGCAGGAAAGGTGAGGCTCCTGTTATTAAGATCCTTAACAAGGAATATCCCCTTAAGGCCCGTGTTGTAAAACTTGGCGGTTTCAGCGCTCACGGCGATAAAAATGAAATGGTACGTTTTTTAAAAGAATCGAATCTTAAAATTAAAAGAATCGCTGTTGTTCATGGTGAAGAAGAGCAGACACTATCTTTTACCGGTTTTCTGACGCAGGCAGGATATTCCGCCTTTGCTCCCATGCCGGGCGATACAGTCAAAATAGAATAATATGAAACCCAGCAATACCGAGCTCTCATTTTCAGCCGCTCTTATTACAGTTTTTGTTTGCATTATATTCGGGGCAAATTATGTTGCAGTTAAAGTGGGCCTTGCAGGAATGGGTATATTTACTTCAGCCGCAATACGTTTTGCAATTGCAGCAGTAGCCATAGCATTATGGGCAAAAGCAACCGGGCAGACTTTCACGTTGAAAAAAGGACAGTTTAATCAGATAATCATCCTGACCTTTATCTTTACCGCACAGCTTTCTCTCTTTTATCTTGGAATGAGCAGAACAAGCGCAACCCATGCAACTCTTGTTTCCAATTTCCTGCCGTTTTTTATCCTGTTTCTCGCGCACTTCTTCATTCCCGGAGATAGAATAACGATAAGAAAACTCACGGGAATCCTGCTTGGATTTGCCGGTATAGTCTTTATCTTTCTTGAAAAGGAAAAAGGGGCGCCCGATTTAAAAACCGGTGACATCATCATTTTCACGGCTGCATTCATATGGGCATGCAACACAGTTTATGTTAAAAGAATCATAAACAATTTTCATTCATTCCAGCTTGTTCTGTACCCTATGATTTTTTCTGTTCCATTATTTTTTTTGGAAGCATTTTTATGGGACGAGAAAAAGCTCTTTAATATCAACATGGCAGTTCTCGCTTCTCTTTTTTATCAGAGCATTATCACTGCCGCATTCGGGTTTGTGGTATGGAATAGGCTTCTCAAAAATTATGGTGCAACATCCCTCCATTCATTTATTTTTATAATTCCTTTAGCGGGAGTGCTTTTCGGCAGACTTCTGCTTTATGAACCAATAACCTGCAATATACTTTTTGCCCTTATTCTGATTACTTCGGGGATTCTGGTCGTTCATTTAAAGCCGGTTGCAACACCGGTCTTCCCTCTTGGAAGGGGCCTTTAAAGAAAGGAAAACACATGAGTGATATAAGAATGACGGGTGAAATCCGGACGGATTACGACTGTGAGACTTCCGGCCTGCCTGCCGAAAGATGGGGAGAGGCAGTTTTTAAAATCGGAGATGAGGAGATTGTTTTTGAGGTCAGCGTTGAAAAAAGCATTACTATCGCAATAATGCTCGGTGAGGATACTCAATGGAAAGGAACCCTTGAAGGTCTTAAAAAACTTCTAAAGGGTCAAATAACATTAAAATAATTTAGGCTCATCTCCAAATTAGTTGATGATTGTATCAGGATTCAAGGGGTCGAGGGTTCAAGGATTCGAGCGACCGGAAAAGAGAGCCAATTCTCCATAGATGGGACCGGAAACTTTCAAAATAGATTAAAAGAGGTTCTCTTTTTATAAAATCATCATCCTTAATCTTCTCAGATTAATCCTGTCCCAGTCCTTCCCACCCCCTGTTTTCGGAGTTTCAATGATCTTGGGAATACCGGTTAATCGCTTATCATTCATTATAAATCTGAATGCATCCGTTCCTATTTCTCCCCTGCCAATATGCTCATGCCTGTCGACTCTCGAACCTATCTTTTTTTTTGAATCATTCAAATGGATCAGGAAAAGCCTGTTGAAACCTATAATTTTATCAAATGCTTCCGTTGTTTTAAAGTAAGATTCTTTTGTTCTTATGTCGTAGCCTGCGGCAAAGATATGGCTGGTATCAAGGCAAACCCCGATTTTTATCTTTCTGACTGTTTTTTCAAGTATTTCATGAAGCTGTTCAAAGGTATGTCCTATGCCTGTCCCCTGCCCTGCCGTGGTTTCCAGCAAAAGACGTGTGCTTATTTCAGGAATTCTTTTGAATATGTTATTTATGCTTTTTGAAATCCGGTCTATCCCTTTTTTTTCACCATCTCCCATTAAAGAGCCCGGATGAAGTACAACAAAATTTATATTAAGCGCCGATGATCTGATGAGTTCCTGTTCAAGCGCCTTGCAGGATAATGAATGCTTTTCGGAATCAGGCGCAGCAAGATTTATAAGATAGGATGTATGTGACGCAACGATCTTGACTCCTGTATTTTTTCTTGTATTATCAAATAGTTCAATTTCTTCATCTGAAACATGCCGTTCCTTCCAGGTTCTTGAGTTTTTTGTAAACATTTGAAGTGCATTGCAGCCATATTTTTTTGCCTCATGCAAAGCCTCATGAAGCCCGCCTGAAATTGAAAAATGGGCACCAAGAAGAGGGGGCGCTTTTTTCATATAAAAGTCCTTTAATAATATTAATTGGTTCCGGATAAGAAAGATTTGAATATCCCCTGCCAGTCCCTTCGATTAGAAGTTATACAGAGTTTCCGGTTCGAAACTATATAGCAAAAAGATGGTGATTATAACCAGCAAAAAATGTGTTGACTGGCCTTCGGCACTCAATTATTGTTTATTTATCGAATGGCATTCGACAACATCATACCGGAGGGTCATATGTATAAAGATTTAAAAGACAAGACAGCTCTTATTACCGGTGCAGGGAAAAAAACCGGGATTGGATTCGCTATTGCAAAGAAGCTGGCCGAATCAGGATGCAACATAATAATTGCCGATCTCGGCAAACCAAGCTCTCAGGGCGATCCTGTCAAAACCGGGACATGGGAAGAAATGTCAGAAATTACCAAAAGTCTTGAAGATGAATTCTCAGTGAAGGCTCTGCCTGTCTATCTTGATGCCACAGACAAAGAATCGATTAAAATCATGGTTGACTCTATTAAAGAGCGCTTCAGCAATGTCGATATTCTGTGCAATAATGCCGGAGCTTCATTCGGCGTCCCTAATGCCGTTCACACATACGATGAAGATGCATGGATGAAAACAATAGATGTAAATCTTCACGGTGTTTTCCGGGTCTCAAGGGCCATTTTGCCTATGATGTTCGGAAGGCAGGCAAGTATAATAAACACCGCCTCAAGAGCCGGAAAAGTCCCGCCCATTTTTAACGGGGCATATGCGGTTGCCAAAGCAGGAGTGATTATGCTTACAAAAGTCATGGCAAAAGAGCTTGCAGGAGCAGGAATAAGGGTAAATGCCATATGCCCTGGACAGATAATGACAGACCTTGAAAAATGGCGCTTTGGGCTTGAAGCGCAGTTTTTCAGCTCCACAATTGAAGAACGTGAAAAAGAGATGTGCAAGACGATACCGCTCGGCCGCATCGGAAGTCCCGAAGAGGTTGGAAATCTTGTGGCTTTCCTTGCTTCGTCAGCGTCATCTTATATTACCGGCCAGGCAATTAATGTAACCGGCGGACAGCTTATGGAATTATAATGACAAGA
Organism: Pseudomonadota bacterium; assembly: GCA_018823005.1. Classification (GTDB taxonomy): domain Bacteria; phylum Desulfobacterota; class Desulfobacteria; order Desulfobacterales; family RPRI01; genus RPRI01. Next base: position 23,835 of record JAHJJB010000119.1, read on the forward strand.
TTCAGGGATTCAAGGGTTCTGGGATTCAAGTGAAACGAAGTATCAGGGAACAAACACTTGAACCCTCGAATCCTTGACCCCTTGCTCTATTACTAAACCTTCAGGGAGGAACAACATGGGAACAGTGACAGGTGGACAACTTACGGCAGAAGCGCTTATTGAAAAGAAAATCGAATATATTTTTACCCTGAGCGGGGGGCATATAACTCCCATTTATCAGTATCTCGAAAACTCACCGGTCAAACTCTTCGACACAAGGCACGAGCAGGCCGCAGTATTCATGGCTGAAGCATGGGGCAGAATGACAAAAAAACCGGGAATTGCTATGGTTACGGCAGGCCCTGGTTTTACGAATGCCTTATCCGCAATAGCAAATGCGAACATGGCGAATTCTCCTCTTGTTCTGATCTCGGGTTGTGTCGGTGTTGAATGCATCGAAAAGCTCGACCTTCAGGATATGCGCCAATTCCCCGTAATCGAACCAATGGTGAAAAAAGCCTTTGTCTGTCATAAGACAAACAGGATTCCGGAATTTATCGATTTAGCATACCGGACAGCTGTTACCGGGCGCCCGGGTCCTGTTTATCTGGAGCTGCCGGTAGATGTTTTAAACGCTTCCGTTGATGAGATCCAGGTTAAAAAGACAAATACCGTTGTGGAATCAAGGCCTGCCGATTCCACTAACGCCGCTAAAGTTATAGAAATGATACAATCTTCCAAAAATCCGATTATTATTGCCGGAAGCGGTGCATGGTATTCCGATGCTGGGAAAGAGCTTGTTGAGTTCACTGAAAAAACCGGCATGCCTGCATTTACGTCTGCTCTCGGACGCGGGACAATATCTGATACCCATCCTCTTTGTTTTGAATCATCCCTTGCGATCAGACCCGGAGCAGCCTTATTCGCCAACTTCAGTGCAGATCTTGTCATATTCCTGGGTTCTCGCATAAGTCTCTACTATATCTTCGGAGATCTTTTTACAAAAGAAGCAAAGATAGTCCATGTGGATATAAAACCGGAGGAAATCGGAAGAAACCGCTCAATTGATTTGGGCATTGCCGGAGATATAAAGGCATTTCTTGGCGTATGCAACAGAATCATCGATGAAAAGGGAATCAGCAAGTCTTTAATAAGCCGCTTCACCGAATGGGTTGCAGCACTCAAACAGGCTGAAAAGGACGGTAAGGCACAGTCAATTCCAAACTGGGAAAGCAATAACACCCCGATTCATCCTTTAAGGCTTGCGCGCGAAATTAATGACTTCATGAACAGGGAGGATGATATAGTTGTGGGAGACGGAGGAGATACACAGATCTGGATGGGAATGACAAGAACCATCCGGAAACCGGGACATTACCTCGATTCCGGCCTTTACGGATGCCTCGGAGTCGGATTACCCTATGCCAATGCCGCAAAATTGTTAAATCCGAAAAAACGTGTATGCCTTATTACCGGCGACGGTTCAGTCGGATTCAATTTCATGGAATTTGAAACTGCTATCCGGAAAAACCTGCCCGTTGTTGTAGTTATCAGCAATGATCTTGGTTGGGGCATGATACGGCACAGCCAGGAAATAAAGATAGGACATGCAATTGAGGACGGAACATTCATCGGGAAGGTAAACTACCATAAGATGGTTGAAGCCCTCGGAGGAAAAGGTATGTATGTGGAAAAACCGGAGGATATCCGCCCGGCTCTTGAGGAGGCCTTCGCTTCAGGCAAAACAACCTGTATCAATGTCATGACCGATCCGACGACTGTTAGCCCGGGAAGCACGGCGTTGGCTAATCTCGGAGGCTACAAAGCATAGAAACGCGGTTCCCGGTTTCTGGTCTCTGGTTTCTGGTTTGATGTTCACATGAACCCTTGAATCCTTGAATCCTGGGCCCCTTTTCCTCAACCAATTGGGTGTAAAGCGGAATATAAAATCAATCGCAGGAGAAAATATTATGAAAAGCACCAGTATTCCAAACGGTTTTTTACTGTCCAAAGGCCATTCCTACTATGTTTTCATCCTGTTGTTTCTTCTCTATATGTTTGATTACATCGACAGGATGGTAGTTGTCTCCCTGTTCCCTTTCTTAAAAACAGACTGGGGGCTTTCAGACACACAATGCGGTATGCTGGTATCCGCAGTTTACTGGTCAATAATTCTTTTTTCATTTCCGGTTTCAATATTCGTTGACAGATGGAGCCGTAAAAAAAGCATAGGCGTTATGGCTGTATTATGGAGCATTGCCACCGTAGCCTGCGCCTTTACAAAAAATTTCACCCAGCTTTTTGCTGCAAGAACGGCTATAGGAGTCGGCGAAGCCGGTTATGCTCCGGGTGGTACAGCAATGATTTCTGCTCTATTTCCTGAAAAAAAGCGATCCATCATGGTTGGAATCTGGAACATGGCAATTCCAATCGGAAGCGCGATCGGCATAGCTCTCGGAGGCTTTATCGCCGTAAAATACGGATGGCGCCATGCTTTTGGAGTAGTTGCACTCCCCGGCCTGATAATAGCTGTTCTTTTCTTTTTTACCAAAGATTATAAGACAATAGAACTTGTCAGATCTGTGAAGGAGAAAAAGGATGGCTCCGGGAACCAGCTTAAAATGAGCAGAAGAGATATAATTAAAGAATTTACCGGAACGCCTTCTCTGCTTTTGACTTATTTCGCATTTGCCGCAAATACTTTTCTCACAACGGCAATGTTAAGCTGGCTCCCGACATACTTCAACAGGATTGAAAATATGCCCATGCAGGAGGCTTCCCTTAAAGGAGGCTCAGTAATGCTGCTCTCTATCATAGGATTTCCACTTGGCGGTTTTCTGGCGGACATGTGGATGAAAAAAAGAAGTAATGCAAGGCTGCTTTTCAGCGCGCTCTCTTCAGTCATGACTTCAATTGTTTTTTTCTCGGCTTTCTATTTTTTTGCGGGTCCTTTCCAGTATTACCTTCTTCTGTTAGGAGGCATAAGTGCGACCGCGTTTGCATCATCTGCAATAGTGGTAACTCAGGATGTTGTGCATCCCGGTTTAAGGGCAACCTCATACAGTTTATGCGTTATTGTTCAGAACCTTCTTGGGAGTTCGGTTGGCCCTCTCTTCGTGGGAGTGCTGTCTGACAAATATGATATCAAAACTGCGCTCACCATAGCCTCTCTCTCTTCTCTTATAGCCGGACTTCTTTTCTTTATTGGCTCATTTTACTATGACAAGGATCTCGCCAAGGTTGAAAAAATAGCCATTAAGGTCGAAGAATAATAATAAGAGGGGTCAAGGGTTCGAGGGTTCGAGTGGAAAAGCTACTTCAATAAACAGACCGGGATAAAGGGTGGTTATGCAAAAGGCTCAAACTTTCAGGGGCAAAGTGGTTGTTATTACTGGTGCTGCAAGCGGTATCGGGGCCGCAATATGCCGGAAATTTGCGGATGAAGGCGCAAAAATAGGCCTGATGGATGCGGATGAAAAAGGCGCAAAGGATATGGAAAGCTCGCTGACTGGTTCCGGAACCGAGGCTTTTGCCGTCAAATGCGATGTCTCTTCGGAAAAGGAATGTGACTTTGCAATAAAAGCTTTTATCACGCGCTACGGCGGAATTGATGTTCTCGTAAACAACGCCGGAATAACACAGAGGGGGGCCTTCATGGAAACCCGGGCATCTGTGTTCAGAAAGGTGATGGATATCAATTTTTTCGGTTCCCTCTACTGCACAAAAGCCGCGATTGAAAGCATCGTTGAACGAAAAGGAATGATAATAGTCATCGAAAGTGTCGCGGGTGTCACCCCGCTTCTCGGAAGATCAGGCTATTGTGCAAGCAAGCACGCGCTGCACGGATTATTCACGACAATCCGGACTGAGATAAGAAATGCCGGTGCGCACGTTATGATAGCCTGCCCCGGATTCGTTAAGACAAACCTTCAGACGAGGGCCCTGGGGGCCGACGGGAGCGTTACGAAACACCCCCAGTCAAAGGTCGGAAAAGAGACCACCCCCGAAGCTGTCGCAAACGAGATATTCATGGCGGCGCTTAAGCGGAAAAACATGGTTGTTTTAACATTCATTGGTAAACTCGTATACTGGATCAGCCGGATAGCTCCCATCTTCTACGAAAAAATGATGGCAAGAAAGCTCCGTTCCGAGCTTGAAAAATAACCAAGTATTGATTAACCAGGGTTTTTAGACAGGATTAACAGGCCCGCCCTGGCGGGACAGACAAATTATCATGTTAATCCTGTAAATCCTGTCAGATAAGTTTTTGTTCGGAATCAATAAAACTGTATTTACAGGAAGTCCTGGTATGAGCTTAAAAGAAAGAAGGGAACGTGAAAAAGAAGAG
>JAHJJB010000120.1 GCA_018823005.1 Pseudomonadota bacterium
CAAGCGCATCCCGGCACCTGCCGCAGACATCAGGCTCATCGGCAATCGACCCGACAGAAAGGTCGTACATCCAGCATCTTTCACACTTGCTCCCTCCCGCGGACTCAACCAGCACATGAAGGCCTTTTACATCCCTGCTTTCAAATGCTCCCGGGAGACCCCCGTTCTTTGACAAAAAGACCCCGGATGTAATAAACACGGTCCGCAATTCTCCGGAATATCCCTCAAGAAGATTAATCAGATCGCTCTCTGCGGCTAAAGTAACTGCAGCATCAAGTGAATGCCCGATCAGCTTCTTTGCCCTTGCTTCCTCGAGAGCCTTCGTCACTTCTCCCCGCACTTCAAGAATCTTTTTCCACCTTCCGGCAACCATCTCGTCTTTCCACTCTTTTCTGGCAACAGGCAGGGAGGCAATATGAATGCTTTCTTCTTTCCCCTGCATCATGGGCATGAATTTCCAGATCTCTTCGGATGTGAAAGGAAGGATTGGGGCCATAATCCGGGCAATCGAATCGAGTATGGCATGCAAGACAGTTTGAGCGCTTCTCCTCTCAACAGACCCGGGGAAAGAGGTATAAAGCCTGTCTTTTAATATATCCAGGTAAAAAGCCGAAAGGTCTATGGTGCAATAGTTATAAAGGCCGTGGTAAACTATATGGAACTCATAAGCATCGTACGCCGCAAGGCTCTTTTCTGTCAGTTCGTAAAGTTTATGAAGGGCAAACCTGTCAATTTCGGGCATCGATTCATATGAGACAGCATCTTTTGAAGGATCGAAGTCATTTAAATTCCCGAGCATGAACCGGCAGGTATTTCTTATTCTTCTGTATGCGTCACTTAATTGAAGTAAGATGTTATCTGAAATACGAACATCATCCCTGTAGTCGGAAGCGGAAACCCACAGCCTCAGGATCTCGGCCCCGTATTTGTCGATTACTTTTTTTGGAGCTATGACATTTCCAACTGATTTGGACATCTTTTTCCCGTCCGCATCCACCACAAACCCATGGGTCAAAACCGATTTGTACGGAGCCTTTCCCCTTGTCCCAACCGAAGTAAGGAGGGAGCTGTGAAACCAGCCTCTGTGCTGGTCGCTCCCTTCAAGATAAAGGTCCGCAGGCCATTTCAAATCAGGACGCTCTTCAAGCACGGCAGCATGGCTGACACCCGAGTCAAACCAGACATCCAGAATGTCCGTCTCCTTTCTGAATGTCGTGTTTCCGCATTTTTCACAGACACTTCCCTTTAAGATCAGTTCACTTGCATCTTTTTCAAACCATATATCGGCGCCATGAATCTTAAAAAGCTCAAATACGTGATCGACAACTTCCTGATTTATATGAAGGGCTTCACATTTATCGCAGAAGAAAACAGCTATTGGGACTCCCCAGGCTCGCTGCCTTGAAACACACCAGTCCGGCCTGTTTTCAATCATGCCGTAAATTCTTTCTCTTCCCCAGTTGGGAATCCACTTTACACTGTCAATCTCTTCAAGGGCCTTCTTTCTCAGGCCGGTCTTATCCATTGAAATAAACCACTGGGGAGTCGCCCTGAAAATAACAGGCTGTTTGCATCGCCAGCAGTGAGGATAAGAATGCGTAATTGTCTCTTCCGCAACAAGGGCACCTGAGTCCTTTAGTTTCAGAACGATATCTTTATTTGCCTTGAAAACGAACTTTCCCTCAAAATACTCCACATCCTTTGTAAAACAGCCGTTGTCATCGACAGGTGAATATGTATCAAGACCGTACAGAAGGCCAACCTCATAATCTTCCCGGCCATGCCCCGGCGCAGTGTGGACACATCCGGTACCGGCTTCAAGTGTCACATGGTTTCCAAGAATAATGACGGAATCCCTGCTGTAAAGCGGGTGCCTGCAGCGCTTTTTTTCGAGTTTCCCGGCGCTGATTTCTGCAAGTATCTTGTAATCTGAAAATCCGAAAAATTTCATGCAGCGTGCGGCGAGATCTTCGGCAAGAATAAAAACCTCTCCGTTACCGTTATCAACAGCTGCATATCTGAAATCAGGATGAAGGGCTATGGCAAGGTTCGCAGGAATAGTCCATGGCGTTGTGGTCCATATAACCACGAATACCTTTTTGCCGGAGAGTTCCGGAATCTCCGGTGAAATATCATCAACCAGGGGGAACTTGATAAAAACAGAGGGAGATGCATCGTCTTTGTATTCTATCTCTGCTTCCGCAAGTGCTGTTTTACAGCTGCAGCACCAGTGTATCGGTTTTTTACTCCTGTAAAGGCTGCCTTCCAGGGCAAACTTGGCGCATTCTCTGGCAATTATGGCTTCATACTCATAATTCATGGTCAGATACGGATTGTCCCATTCCCCCAAAACACCAAGTCTTTTGAATTCTTCGCGCTGAATATCAATATATTTTTCGGCATACCGGCGGCAAAGCTTTCTTATTTCTGCCTGTGAATATTTTTTTCCTTCCGTGCCAAGTTCCTTATCAACATTGTGTTCTATGGGAAGCCCATGGCAGTCCCATCCCGGAACATATACAGCATTATAATCCGACATCTGCCTGCTGCGTACAACTATATCCTTAAGGATCTTGTTCAGTGCAGTTCCAATATGAATATTCCCGTTTGCATACGGGGGACCGTCGTGGAGAATAAACAGTTCGCGTTTTTCAGAAGCTGCTCTGACCTTGTCATATAAGCGGATATCTTCCCATGATTTCAACATCAATGGCTCCCTGACGGCCAGATTGGCTTTCATGGCAAATTCAGTAACCGGAAGATTCAGCGTTTTCTTGTAGTCCATTTGTTCCTCCAAACAGGATAATTTACGAAACAATCAAAAACATATTATTTTTATTAATAAATCCATTGCGTGTCAAGGCAATTAAAGGCGGTCCCCAGTCTCTGGTTTCTGGTTCCTGGTTAACAATCACCGGTTTGTATTCGAAGCTCGCGGACAATAATTCGCTTTTCGAAATTCGATGTCCGATATTCGATATTCTGCTTTTCCCTTTGTCCCTCGAACCCTTGACCCCTTGAACCCTTATAATTTTAATTTCCCATCCGACATTCTGATATAATGAGGCACAAGGAGCGCGGGATCCAATGTATCATTATTTTCAAACTTTTTAAGGCTCATAAAAGCAACTGCGGAAGCCCTTATAACGTTAAAAAGAGGGGGGGGGAAATAGGCAAGATTCCCTAATTTTTTTTCAATAATATTGCGGTACAAACTTGCACCATCACCGACAAAAAGGCAGGGCTCTCCGATTCCTTCCGCTGCTTTATCCGGAAGGAAGGCCTCTTCCTTCATCTCCTTTCGGATCAAACCATCTGCAAACCTGTATCTGGAAGAGTAGACCTCACCCCTTCTTGCATCAATTACGGGACAGACCAGATACGGGGTTGGGAATACCTGGGCTGCCAGGGCATCAAGAGTTGATATCCCGGCTATAGGTTTTCCGGTCGCAGCAGCAAGACCTTTAACGGAGCTTATTCCTATTCTAAGGCCTGTAAAGCTTCCCGGCCCTTTCGTAACAGCAAAACAATCAATATCAAAAGGAACCAGACCGGAGAATTCAAACACCTTTTTTATCATATCCATCAGGTGCCTTGAATGCGTTTCACCGTCTTCCTTTATTATTTCCGCAAGAAGATTGTTTTTTTCAACCACAGCAACGCTGCAGCTTCTTGAAGACGTGTCAACAGCGAGTATTTTCATGGGAGGATCACGGGTTATTTCTTCTCATTTGTTATATAACCATCGATAGCTATTGGGAGAACCTCTTTCATATTCTTTACCATTACAAACTTGATTTTCCGTTTGACATTTGCCGGAATCTCAGTCAGATCTTTCATGTTTTTTTCAGGAATTATTATTGTTTTAATTCCGGCCCGTAAAGCACCCAGCGCTTTTTCCTTCAGCCCTCCTATCGGAAGGACCCTTCCTCTAAGAGTAATCTCACCGGTCATGGCGACATATTTGTTCACCGGCTTATTCGTCAGGACAGAAATAAGCGCCGTTGCCATTGCTATTCCGGCAGATGGACCATCTTTAGGAATTGCCCCTGCAGGAACATGTATATGCACATCGGTATTTTCAAAAAAATTTTCCTCCAGGCCGAAAAAAGAGAGGTGAGCTCTTGCATAGCTGACGGCTGCCCTTGCAGATTCCTGCATGACTTCTCCAAGCTGTCCCGTTATTATAAGCTCTCCCTTCCCCTGAATAAGGGTTGCTTCAACATAGAGTACTTCTCCTCCAACCTGTGTCCAGGCAAGGCCGGTGGAAAGGCCTATCTGGCTGTCTTCCTGATCCATTTCAGCAATAAACTTCGGAACCCCCAGATATTTTTGCAAATTGCCTTTAAAAATATGAAAAGGGCCCTTTTCGCCTTCTGCAATTTTTCTGGCCAGCTTGCGGGAGATCGTTCCTATCTCTCTTTCAAGATTCCTCAATCCGGCTTCAGAAGTGTACTCGGTTATTATCTGGCGCATCGCCTCGCTGCTGATAATCATTTTTTTTGCGCTGATACCATTTTCCTTTATCTGGCGGGGAAGAAGATATGTTTCTGCGATTATTTTCTTTTCTTCCTCGGTATAACCCGAAAGATTGATAACCTCCATCCTGTCGAGAAGTGCAGATGGTATTGTATCGGTTAGATTCGCAGTAAGAATAAACATAACCTTGGAAAGGTCAAAAGGAAGGTTTAAATAATGATCACTAAAGGCAAAGTTCTGTTCCGGATCAAGGGCTTCCAGAAGCGCAGCAGAAGGATCTCCGCGAAAATCTGCCCCCACCTTGTCGATCTCATCCATCATGAAGACAGGATTGTTGGAACCGCACTGTTTTAAACCCTCAAGGATACGTCCGGGAAGAGCCCCGATATATGTGCGCCGGTGCCCTCTTATTTCAGCTTCATCCCGGATTCCGCCAAGAGAAATCCGGACGAATTTGCGTTTCATGGCCTTGGCAATAGCTTTCCCAAGGGATGTTTTTCCGACACCCGGAGGTCCGACAAAACAGAGTATAGGTCCTTTCATCCTTGCGTTCAGCTTTCTTACGCTTAAGTATTCAAGAATGCGGTCCTTGATGTTGTTAAGCCCGTAATGATCCGTATCAAGAATCTTTTTTGCATTTTTGATATTTATAATATCCTTTGTTGACCTGCTCCAGGGGAGTTCAACAAGCCAGTCAAGATATGTCCGCACAACAGAAGCTTCGGCAGAATCAGGGTGCATCATCTCAAGCCGCTTAAGCTGCTTTGCAGCCTCTTTTTCGGCTTCTTTGGCCATTTTGGCCCGTTTTATTTTTTTCCTGTATTCCTGAATCTCCTGGGCTTTTTCGTCATGCTCACCAAGCTCCCTGTGAATTGCTCTCATCTGTTCCCTCAGGTAGTAATCCCGCTGGCTTTTTGAAATCTCGTCCTTCACATCGGACTGTATCTTGGCCTGCATTGCCGAAAGCTGAACCTCTTTAGATAAAAGCTCGTTTACCTTTTTAAGGCGCTCGACCGGATCAATTAGTTCAAGCAGTTGCTGGGATTCTTCAATTTTTAACCTCAGGTTTGACGCAACAAGGTCTGCCAGTTTTCCCGGATCGTTTATCTCTTCGAGTATGGTGCCGACATCGCCGGTTAATTCACCGCGGAAAGCGAGTATCTTCTCCGAATGCTCCCGTACATTCCTCATGAGAGCTTCGAGCTCAAGGGTTATTTCCCTTATAGATTCCTCGGTAATCTTTTCGATTTTAACCCGGTATATAGATTTTCGCCTCACAAAATTGGAAATTCTGGCTTTGGCAACACCCTGTACAAGAGCCTTAACCCGCCCGTCAGGAAGCTTAAGCATTCTCAACACCCTGCCTATAGTCCCGATTCTGAATATTTCATCCTCAGTTGGATTTTCAACGTTTGGATTTTTTTGCGTAACAAGAAACAAAAATCCGTCTTTTCTGACTGCCTCTTCAACAGCCCTGACCGACTTTTCACGGCCTACAAAAAGAGGAAGAAGCATATCCGTAAAAATTACGACATCACGGACAGGCATAAGAGGCATAATTTCAGGAAGTTTTGCATCTTTTTCATCCTCTTCAATAATACTTATTAGATCATCCTTGTCAGTCTCGGCCATTTTTTCTCCAGTATATAGTTATTGCCTTAATAAAATCGGCATTTTTTAATCTGATAACGCAATCTTAACAACAACCCCCAAATATGCAATTAATTTTGACACCTTTTTACTGCAATAAGGGCAGAATATAAAACATAATTTCAATTTGACAATATCAATCTTGATTTATTTATTCAATATGCATAAGTTACCGCAGTTTAATTTGTATCTTTTTTTTTATAATGAGAACACCGCAAAAATTTGCTTCAAGACCGCCTGAGGCGCCCGGAAAGGTTTGAAATGTCTGATTATGCTATCCACATACTAATGTTCATTTTCGGGCTTACCATAGGAAGTTTCCTGAATGTTTGCATATTCAGGATTCCTGAATCAAAATCGATTGTCCGCCCGCGCTCAATGTGTCCCGGTTGCAATACTATTATAAAATATTATGACAACATACCAGTCATCAGCTATATTTTTCTTGGAGGAAAATGCCGGAAATGTAAAATGCCAATCTCTTTCCGCTATCCTGTCGTCGAATTGATAAGCGGATTAACAGCGCTTGCTGTTTTTATGAAGTTTGGCCTTTCATTTGAGGGGCTTGCCTATTTCATATTCATTTCAGCGCTGATTGTAATAACCTTCATTGATATCGATCACCGGATAATACCTGACGTTATATCATTACCTGGAATACCTATAGGCTTTTTGATGGCTTCTTTTCTGCTTCCTTCCATCAACTACATGGAATCACTTATCGGAATTCTTGCCGGAGGAGGAAGTCTCTTGGCTGTGGCATGGATATACAATCTTATTACAAAAAAAGAGGGGATGGGAGGCGGTGATATAAAGCTTCTTGCGATGATCGGTGCTTTTATCGGATTAAAAGGAGTTCTCTTTACAATCTTTGCTGCTTCTGCCACAGGGACAATAGCAGGAATTGCGGTAATGCTTAAAACCCAAAAAGGAATGAAACTGGCCGTCCCTTTCGGCCCCTTTCTCTCTATTGGCACAATACTGTATATCTTTTTCGGTTCGGAAATCATTTCGTGGTATCTTAACCTGTTGATCTAAATCACTATATGAAAACACTCCGTTTCATTTTTATCCTATTATCATCCTTCCTTTATGCAGCCTCCGCATGCGCCGGTGATCCTGCTTTGCCGGATTACAAAAAACTGCGCGAGCTGATGGTCTCTGAACAGATCGAAGCAAGGGGAGTTAATAATAAAAAAGTATTGGAGGCGATGCGAAGGGTCGAACGGCATAAATTCGTTCCCAAAGAATACCGCAGGCGGGCATACGATGATTACCCCCTCCCCATAGGAGAAGGACAAACCATATCACAGCCGTACATTGTCGCACTGATGACCGAGGTATTAAATCCGGACAGCACAAAGAAGGTTCTCGAAATAGGGACGGGTTCAGGATACCAGGCAGCCGTGCTGGCAGAACTTTTTCAAAATGTTTACACCATAGAAATAGTTGATCCGCTGGGGAAAAGAGCGGAAATGCTGCTGTCGGAAGCGGGCTATAAAAATGTCATGGTAAAAATCGGAGACGGTTATCTGGGGTGGAAAGAATACAGCCCATTTGATGCAATTATCGTAACCTGCTCCCCCACGCACATTCCTGAACCATTAATAGAACAGCTTGCCGAAGGCGGCAGGATGGTAATCCCGGTGGAAGAACTCTATAGACAGGAGCTTGTGCTTTTGACAAAGGAAAAAGGAGAACTAAAGAAAAAAGAGATTATCCCTGTTGTGTTTGTTCCCATGTTCGGTAAAGACGGAAAACGGTATTGAGAGGAAAAAGTTTCATGTCGCACTATTTGATTAATACGAATTACACAAGGCTTATCGAAAGGCTCAACCGATTTCCCCAGGGCGCTCCCTCTTCCCGTCTTCTTTACAAAATACTTGAAATCCTTTTTTCCGAAAAAGAAGCCGGGCTTGTTTCTCTTCTTCCCGTAAAGCCTTTTACGGCCGAAAAGGCTTCCGCAATCTGGAAGCTTGATATAAACTCCAGTCGCAAAATACTCGATGAGCTGTCGGGGCGCGCGATACTTATTGATTTCAATCAAAACGGCAGCCAATTTTACGTTCTGCCTCCTCCAATGGCCGGTTTTTTAGAATTCTCAATGATGAGAATAAGAAACGATATAAACCAGAAGCTCCTTAGCGAACTGATGTACGAGTATATTAACGTCGAGGATGATTTTATCAAGTCCCTATTTCTGCAAGGTGAAACCCAGATAGGAAGGATTTTCGTCAATGAACCGGCACTTGACGATTCATATGAGTTGCACGTTCTTGATTACGAAAGATCAAGCGAGGTTATCAAGACAGCTTCCCATATCGGGATAAGCGTCTGCTACTGCCGGCATAAAATGCAGCATGTGGGCCGGGTCTGCGAAGCCCCCCTGGAAATTTGCATGACATTCAATACATCGGCCGCATCTCTTATCAAACACGGTTTTGCCCGTAAGGTTGATATACCGGAATGTATGGAACTACTTCAGAAGGCATATGAACTGAATCTCGTCCAGTTCGGGGAAAATGTCAGAACCAGGGTAAATTTTATATGCAATTGCTGTTCTTGCTGCTGTGAAGGAATGATAGTCGCACGGCGGTTTGGAATGGAACATCCGGTTCACACTACAAATTATCTGCCAAAAATCAAGGATGACGCCTGTACGGGTTGCGGTAAATGCGTTGATGTGTGCCCTGTAGGTGCCATTGGGCTTGTCTCTGCAGGCAATACTGAGCATCCTAAATTAAAAAAGGCTGATATAAATGAAGAGATCTGCCTTGGATGCGCGTTATGCAAAAGGGCTTGCCCCTCAGGGAGCATATATCTGACGCATCGCAGTATCAGAGTCATACCGCCCTACAATACTGTTCACCGCACTGTGATTATGGCAATAGAACGGGGAAATCTGCATGACTTAGTATTTGACAATAAAGTTCTTTCAAGCCACAGGGCTTTTTCATCTGTACTAAAAACAATCCTTAAGCTCCCGCCGATAAAAAGGGCTATGGCTTCCAGGCAGGTAAAATCCCGCTTTCTGGAAGCCGTCTTTTCCCGTTATAATATTTAGTTCTCATCCGGAAACAAAGTTTGGACGCAGTTGAGCTTCCAATCCGACCGAAAATCTGCACTATTTTTCCCTGCAATATATTTTCACTGTTTTTCCCTTGACGTTTTTTAAAACCCATATTATTATCACCATCAATTTTTCCGGCAGCAACTTGAGCCTTTCAGGGAACAGTTTCTTTTAAGGCTCCTGCTCCGGGCCGGAAGACAGAAACATTTTTTAAGGAGATTTGTATCTTGGTAAACGGAATTGTAAAGTGGTTTAGTAACAAAAAAGGGTATGGCTTTATAGAGCAGGAAAACGGTGGAGATGTCTTTGTTCATCATTCCGCAATAAACGGGACCGGTTTCAAGACTCTCGCAGAGGGTGACAAGGTTACCTTTGAAATCGAAAAGGGAGAAAAAGGTCCTTCGGCTGTAAACGTCACAAAATTATAATTATTTAATAAAAATTTTAAAGGCATCCCGTCAAGTTGCAGATTCAGGTTGCAATTGATAACAGGATGCCTTTTTGTTTACACAATCGAAATAGATACAAAACATCACAGGCTTGAGGCTCTAAGCGTCAGGTATAAATTCCTGATCCGGAAACTTAAATTATCTGCTTTGTTAATAACAAGATTATTAAGATAGTTACATGGAAAAACAATATAAAAAAGAGGTTGACAAACGTCGCACCTTCGGGATTATCAGCCATCCGGACGCCGGGAAGACAACACTTACTGAAAAGCTGCTTCTTTTCGGAGGAGCAATCCAGTTGGCCGGGGCTGTGAAGGCACGTAAAGCAGCCCGTCATGCAACAAGCGATTGGATGGCTATTGAGAAGGAACGCGGTATATCGGTAACCACTTCGGTCATGAAGTTCAATTACCACGATTTTGAAATCAACCTGCTCGACACACCAGGTCACCAGGATTTTTCGGAAGACACCTACAGAGTGCTGACAGCTGTCGACAGTGCCCTAATGGTTATAGACAGTGCCAAGGGAGTTGAACCTCAGACAAAGAAACTGATGGAAGTCTGCAGGATGCGGAATACTCCCATCATAACTTTCATAAACAAGATGGACAGGGATGGCCTCTCTCCTCTTGATCTTCTTGCAGACATAGAGGACAGGCTTCAGGTGGAATGTGCTCCTCTATCGTGGCCTGTCGGAATGGGAAAAAACTTCAAGGGGGTTTATAATATCTACCGCAGGGAACTCCATCTTTTTACTCCCGGAAAAACAACACGGAAACAGGAAGGTATTATTATAAATGACCTTTCTGACCCAAGACTCGATGAAATGCTTGGAAGTGACGCGGAGAGACTCAGGCAAGATATTGATTTGCTCGAAGGCGCCGCTACACCGTTTGCCCGGGAGCATTATCTTAAGGCAAACCAGACACCGGTCTTTTTCGGAAGCGCCGTAAACAATTTCGGAGTAAAGGAACTTCTCGACGCTTTTGTAGAAATGTCCCCCTCCCCTCAGCCCAGAGCTACCCTGACAAGAAATGTCTCACCGTATGAAAAAGATTTCTCAGGATTTGTCTTTAAAATACAGGCGAATATGGACCCTGCGCACAGGGATCGCATAGCTTTCTTGAGAATATGTTCAGGAAAATTCAATCGTGGAATGAAGGTAATCCATCACCGTTCAGGGAAGGAAATGACTTTGTCGAACGCCACAATATTCATGGCACAGGACAGGTCAAATGTTGAAGAAGCATATCCCGGGGATATAATTGGCCTGCACAACCACGGTACCATTAAAATCGGCGATACTTTCACCATCAAAGAGCCCCTGAAATTTACAGGCATACCCAATTTCGCACCCGAACATTTCCGCCGCGTCCGCCTTTTAAACCCTATAAAAAACAAGCAGCTCCAGAAAGGGCTTCTCCAGTTGTCCGAGGAAGGCGCTGTTCAGTTTTTCAAACCGCTTACAGGAAACACATATATCCTTGGCGCTGTCGGAGTACTGCAGTTTGATGTCACAATGGCCCGTTTAAAAGACGAATACGGTGCTGATGCCGTCACAGAACCGGCCGAATATGCGAGAGCCCGCTGGGTTGAATGCAGCGATAAGAAAAAGCTCGAACAGTTTGAAAAAGAGAATAAAAATAATCTTGCGGTTGACGCGGAAGGCCATTTGACATACCTTGCCCGCAGCGAATGGAGTCTTGATTATGAAATGAAACAGTGGCCGGAAATCTCATTCTTAAACACCCGCGAGCATGATTGATTGTAATGAAAAATACCGGGGAAGAAAATAAAGCCGGCAATGTCCGGAAAATGTTTAAAAGCATCTCAGGCCGGTATGATCTTCTGAATACTCTTATCACATTCGGCAGGGACAAATCCTGGCGAAAACATGTGATAAAGGAAGCCTCCCTCAAACAGAACGCGCTTATTTTAGATGTCGGAACAGGAACAGGCGGAATTCTGCAGGAAGCTCTTTTTTTGAACAGGAATGTTAAAGCATTTGGGGGCGATTTTACTTTAGAGATGATGCTTGCCGGAAAAGAAAAGGAAAAGAAAATTTCCTGGTGTTGTGCCGACGCTTTTAATCTTCCATTTTCTGATGCAGTTTTTGATGCTGTCACATCAGGTTTTCTGATAAGAAACATTACAGATGCCCGCTCAGCTTTCATTGAACAGATGCGGACAGTCAAACCCGGCGGCAGAGTTGTTTGCCTTGAGACCTCCCCTCCCCCCCGTAATCTTATGCGCCCGTTTGTTCTGTTTCATCTGAAACTGATAATTCCAATGCTCGGCCTGGTTTTTGCCGGTAACAGAAATGCTTACCGCTATCTTACAGAAACTACCGAAGCCTTTAAAACACCGGAAGAACTCTCTTTAATCATGAGAGATGCCGGGCTGAGAGATATCAGATTCAAAAGATTCATGTTCGGAACCATCGCCGTGCTCTCAGGCACTCGCCCTTCTGACTTGGAATAAATATTTATCCTGTTTCTCTGCAATATATCCAAAATCCCTGTCTGGTCAAAAATCAATTTATGACAATAATGTAAAGAAATACAGGCTGTTGGGAACCGTATGATAAAAACCGCAAAATCGTCGATTTTCTTTACATTTCCAAATATGCTGCTTATCTAATTGTTTAAATTCATAATACTTGCTATTAGCACTTTCAAATCACTCTTTTTATGTCGGAATTGTTTACACATTTTCCTTTTGACTTTTCCAGTATATTAATAAAATCATTTCATATCAGATAGTTAAAAAGATGGCACTATTTATGCTTAATTTAAGGGCGTTTAGTGTTCATCCGGAAACAAATTTTGGACAAGGCTAAGGAAATCAAGAGGAGGATAATAATATGCCGCATACGGACATAAGGAAATTAATAAGGGAATCGGACAAAAAAAATGAAATGACAGCTTCCTTTCTAACAGATTTAGAAGTCAGGCGTGCCGTTGAGAAGACCGCCAGGGAGGATAATCAGAGCGTTTCATATGTCATTGAATCTATCATCCGCAGTTATTTCAAGGACAATAAGACTTTAAAGAGTATCGATGAAAAACGACGCAGATTTGAACGGAAGAGCACCGGTTTTTCCTGTTTCATCGGCAACGCTGATTCACAGGCCCGCGATTTAATAACGGCCACTATCATGGACATCTCCCACGGGGGAGTGAGAGTTTCAATTCCTAAAGGGTCGGATCTTGATATCAAAAGCATTTTCGCCGAAACGTTCATCGTCATCTTCACCTTGCCCAACTGTAATTGGCCGATAAAATTGGAGTGCCGTTCCCAAAGAGTCTTCGACCATGAAGATGAAATTCATATCGGTGCGAACATTATTAACCCTGACTGCTCCGTTTGTTTAGCTTTGCAGCAGTGCATGGTCTGATTTGCTTAATTCCTAAAATAAATTTCAGACGCTGGTGAATTTCCATTTCAACAAAACAGGCCCTTCAAAATATCTTGGAAGGGCCTGTTAATTTCCAGCTCATTCACAAAATCGCCCTCTCAGGATTTCGCTGTTTCCCATAAGGGCAGATGTACAAGCACAACCCACAGACTGCCAATTCAGGATCTTTCTTCTTCATCGCTGCAAAATAGCGGTCACACTTGCCGGCATCAAACCGTTTCTCACGCGGGTCAGATGCGAGAAAAGCTTCCCCCGTGAAGGCATGGACGGGGCATATCTCCACACACTG
>JAHJJB010000121.1 GCA_018823005.1 Pseudomonadota bacterium
AAAAAAAGTACCATCAGGAAAGAACCCTGGCACAAACCCTATTTATCCCTCCCGGGACTTATAATTATGGCATCATTATTTCTCCTGCCGGTTTTATTATGGCTAATAAAATTAAAATGATGAGTACGACATTTACTGTAGATAAAATCAAGGCTCTGGTCAGAGCAAAAGGCATATGTGTTCTTTCAACAGCTTCTGATGATGCTGTTCCGCACTGTTCTTTAATGGCTTATGTTGCAAACAATGCATGCACTGAAATCTATATGGTAACTCACCGTGCTACGAGGAAATATAAAAATCTCCTGGGAAATCCGGTCATAAGTTTGTTGATTGACTCCAGGGAAAATTACCCCCGTGAACAGGTTCAGGCTATAACCGTCAGCGGAATTTATCAAGCCATAGGTAACCGGCGAAAAAGAGAGGAGGTGGGAGCCAGGCTGTTGCAACAACACCCCCACCTTAAAGATTTTATTCTAAATCCTGACGCCGTCATAATTTGCATTAAAGTCGATTCGTTTCTGCTGCTAAACGGTTTGACCGAATCATATTTTATAAGCTTAAGTAAGGTGTAATTTTCTTTGCACTTTATTCTGTGTCACCTACCAGAGGCCGTTCGCTTTCCAGATTAAAAAAAACCAGAAATCTGGCTTCTCTGCGATCCGGACCGGAAGAATAGCTCCGCCGGCTGAGAGAATCAATTAAATCGGAGTCCTGTTCTTCCCGGATTTTGGTTAGGTAAAGTCGCTTACCCGTATACCCCGACCCGTCTTCCCTGAACAAATAAGATGCATGTGGATTCGATTGTATGTTCTTGTGTGTCAAACGGTCCCGCATTATAAACGCCAGAGAACCATCTTCCATAAAATGGGGCCTGGAGTATATGGCAGCATTGACTTTCCCATTATTGTCTGCTGTGGACAAAACGCCTAAACCTTTTGTGCTTTCAAAATAATTTTTGAGTTTCATAACAATATCTCCTTTTCTTTTTTTAATATCCGGGTTGGATGTTTTTACTATTTAAAACAAAAATAAGATCATAATACAGATATGCAATAAGAGATAAAACACTATTCAAAGTGGAATACATTGAAGCAGGATATGAATGGGCGGGCTGAAAAAATTCAAAACATACTCAAAAACATTTTAAAATCAAAGGTGGGCGATTACGATCGGATAAAAATAATAAAATAGGAAATCAGGATAAGAAAACCCGGTCATCGGTCTCTTTTTTCCTGCTTTCCCAAGCATCTGAACATGACAAGATATGGAAGTTCAACAGTAAATTCAAGAATATATCCTAATAATATCAATAGATAAATAAACGGGAGTTTTATCAAGTTGAATTTTAATATTTCATATATTTCTTTGAATCTCACTATCGAATAATCCCTATGAAGGCTTCATGAAAAGTCACAAAGCCCGACACTCCAGTGAAAATCAGCCGCTGCAGACTTTCGGTGGAATGACATAAAAATAAAACTACGACTTATTTCGAGATCATCTTATTCCATTCCCGACCTTCAAATCAACATATTTATCTCCAAAAGCCTGTCTGAACTGCGTTATACTGTGCAGTCTGAACTGTCATTGGTAGATAAAGAATGTCGAATATTCTTGACTATTTCATTTATATTGGGATATTTATCAAATAATTGAATTAGTTATTCGAGAGCCTTGAACAACTCACATTCGCCGTGTCCAAGGGAAAAGAGTCAGGGGCCGGGTCGGGGTACGGGCTTTAACGGAGGTTGTGACATGGACTTTTCATCTGAATATGAAAAAATCGGTCTTGCATCTGATCCCGGTCCGGGAAGTCTCTCCGGAGATAAAAAACTCGACAAGCTATTAAAGTCTGTTCTGAAAGAAGTAAAGAATTATGCCGAAGATCAGTTAAAGCACATAAAACAAAGTACAAATATCGGGCTCGCTCTTTCGAGCGAAAAAAACATTGATAAATTGCTCGAAATGTTAGTCCTTGAAGCAAGGGCCATGTCAGACGCCGATGCAGGGACTCTTTATATTTTAAACGACGAAGGCACTCATCTTAACTTCAAGATAATGCAGAATGACACCATGAACATCAGGATGGGCGGAACGAGTGGAACCGAGATAAATCTTCCCAGCGTCCCGCTTTATCTGGATGAAAAACCAAACCATTCCAATGTATCATCCCATGTTGCCATTACAGGGGAAATTATAAATATACCTGATGTATATGAAGCTGAAGGGTTTGATTTCACCGGACCCAAAAAATACGACACTTCAACCGGCTACCATTCAAAGTCAATGATAGTAATTCCCTTAAAAAACCACGAAAATGATATTATAGGAGTTCTCCAGCTTTTGAACGCTAAGGATCCTGAAACCGGATCCGTCATGCCATTCCCTGATGAATATGTTGACGAGATAGCATCCCTTGCTTCCCAGGCAGCAGTTGCTCTCACGAACACTCAGTTGATTCAGGATTTAAAAAATCTGTTTTATTCCTTTATTAAAACAATAGCTTCGGCAATCGACGAAAAATCTCCGTACACATCTGGACATATTAATCGCGTTGTGGATTTAACAGTGATGATTGCAGAAGAGATAAACAAATCAAATAAACAACCTTTCGGCAGGAAAAATTTTGATGATAATGAGATGGAGGAAATTCGTCTTGCTGCATGGATGCATGATGTAGGCAAAATCACAACCCCGGAATATGTGGTTGACAAAAGCACCAAGCTTCAGACGATCTTCGACCGCATAAATATTGTTGAAACAAGATTCAATCTCATAGCAAAATTGATTGAAAATAAATATCTTCATAGAAAATTGGATCTGCTGCAAACAGGCGCAGACAAAAAAGAGATTGAGAGTCTCGATTCAGAGCTCGAAACAGAGCTCGGAAATCTCGAAAGCGACCTTGAATTAATAAGATCCTCGAATCTTCCGGGAGAATTCCTGACAGATGATAAAATCAGCAGGCTGAAAGAGATAGCTGCCAAAACCTATCTTCTTTCCGATGGAGAGCGCCCTTATATTACGGATGAAGAAATGGAGAATCTGTTTGTGAGAAAAGGTTCCCTTACAGTGAGAGAACGCAAAATCATTGAAAACCACGCTGCCGTAACACATAAAATGTTAAGCCAGCTTCCCTTCCCGAGGAAGCTTCTCAAAGTCCCGGATTACGCTTCAGAGCATCATGAAAAGCTCGACGGGTCCGGATATCCCAGGGGGCTTACCGCAAAGGACCTTCCGTTGCAGTCGCGAATTATAGCGGTTGCCGATATTTTTGAAGCTCTGACTGCAAAGGACAGGCCCTACAAAAAACCGATGCATATTTCTCAAGTGCTCAAGATCATGGATATGATGAAAAAAGATAATCACATCGATCCGGACATTTACGACCTTCTCATTGAAAGCAGACTATACGAAAAATACCTGGAAAAGGAAGATCGAAAAGATGGGGACTGATAATGTATTTTTTCTGGAAAACCTGGAATGGTTCGATGAAACAGGAAGGGAACTTGTTCACCGCATTCCTGAAAAAGGCTCCGGAGAGATTAAATACGGCGCACAAATGACTGTACGGCAAAGCCAGGCCGGAGTCTTTTTCTACAAGGGAAAAGCGGTAGATGCGTTCGGTCCCGGGCGGCACACCCTTAAAACAGCCAATATCCCGGTGCTCACAAAAATAGCAAGCATCCCATGGGGTATGACCAGCCCTCTCAGGGCCGAAGTCTATTTTGTCAATCTTAAGATTTTTATAAACCTTAAATGGGGCACAAGGGACCCAGTCGCATTCAGGGACTCTCAGCTCGGTCTCATAAGGCTCAGGGCTTTTGGAATGTTCAACATACAGGTTGTGCAGCCGGTTCTTTTCATAAACAGGATTGTCGGCACACAGGGAATATTCACTACGTCAGAAATCGAAGAGTATCTCAATAAAGTTATAGTGTCCAGATTCAACGACTACATGGGAGAAACCCTCGATTCAATATTAAACCTGCCTGCAAAATATGAAGATATAGCTGAAGGACTTGTAAAGCGCCTCAAAACCGATTTCAGCCATTTCGGACTTGAACTCACAAACCTGTACATCAACTCAATTACACCGCCTCCGGAGGTGCAGCAGGCTATAGATGACAGGAGCCGCATGGGCCTTTTCGACAACATGAACAAGCTCATGCAGATGAAGGCTGCCATGGCAATGGAAAAGGCTTCGGAATCAGAGGGTGCTTCAACGGGCATGGGCGCGGGACTGGGGGTTATGCTTCCGGCAATGTTCGCGAGATATTTCAGCACAGATGAAAAACAGGCACTGCAGGATGGCACAACAGAAACAACCAACTGCCCGGAATGCGGCAATTCCATTCCGACTGATTCAAAATTCTGTCCACGTTGCGGACACCAGCAGCTTGTTTTCAATCAATGCAGAAAATGCGGGAAAAACCTTACCCTTAATGCGAATTTCTGCCCACGCTGCGGTCATCCTGCAGAAGAAAAGGAAAAGTCAAATATCTGTAAAAAATGTGGCGGTAACAATCTACCGGAATCCGTATTCTGCAACATGTGCGGTGATAAACTTTAATTTTCACATAGAGCAATTTCATAAATCTATTCCGTTTGGGTATGGGTGCGTATGCGAACCGCAGGAACCGCTATTATAAACAGATCCTATTCCCTACGGTCGAAGCTACCCGCTGCTTGCAGTGGATAGCTTCAATAATGATGTGCCCTTCGTCAACGGCGGCAAACTCGCTAACATTGTCTATTTGGGGGCGTCCTCAAAGACCTGTGACGAATTTCGTGCGGTTCGCATACGCACCCATACCCAAACAATTTGAACGAGCTCCAATCGGAACATTATTCTGACAATCATTATAGAGCATAAATGCCCCCGGTGCGGCGCACCTGCAATACTTGAAGAGACAGACCGCCTTTTCACATGTCCTTTTTGCCGTGTAAGATCGTTTCTTCTGGAGTATGATTATTTCCGGTACACGCTCCCGTGCCAGGATAATTCCAAAGGCCCTCCGATATGTTTTCCGTACTGGCGATTTAAAGGATTTCTCTATTCATGCGGTCAGGCCGGTACGGAACACAAATTCATAGATTTAAGCCGCCAGGCCCTTGAATCGGAATATTTTCCGGCATCACTCGGGTTACGAAGTCAGGCATTAAAGCTTAGATTTGCACTCCCTGAAACCGAAGGAACCTTTATCAGGCCGGTTCTATTGCCGGCAGATATCATTAACAGCACCAGGAAACTTTTTTCATTACAAAGGGAAGGCAATAGACAGATTCAGTCATTCATCGGTGAAACGACAAGCATTATTTATGCCCCATTTCACGTTATAGACAACAATCTGTATGATTCCATTCTTGGCATCCCTGTATTCTCCAGGCTTCCCGATGATTTTGATATGGGTAATTATACTGCGGAAAAACCCGACTGGCCAATAGCTTTCATTCCGGCGCTATGCCCTGAATGCGGATGGGATCTGGCTGGAGAAAGGGATTCCATGGTCCTGTTATGCAGAAATTGTGACTCGGCATGGCATCACCGGAATAAGCGCCTGGAAAAAATCGGTATGGGGTATATTCCTGGCGGAAGTGATAATCACCTGTTCCTCCCTTTCTGGATGATAAGAACCGGGATTTTCGGGATCGATCCCGGAGCATATGCGGATTTGGTAAAATCAGCCGGTCTTCCGGCAGTGGTTCAGGAATTCAGTAATGAAGTAAAATTCATATTCCGGATTCCTGCATTCAAGATTCGCGCCCACCATTTTCTTCGTATTGCAAAACAGATGACATTTGTTCAGCCCCTTGATGAGGTCACTGAAAAGGTTCCTGACGGAACAATGCATTCTGTAACATTGCCTGTCACCGAAGCAATTGAAAGCATTAAAATAGTCATGGCCGGCTTTATAAAATCAAAAAATGACCTCTTTTCTGCACTTATCGATGCCGTTATAATTCCTGAAAATTTTAATCTTGTTTATGTCCCTTTCAGAACCGGTCATCACGATCTTATCAACGAGAAATATAATATTGCTCTAAATAAT
The DNA here is from genome assembly GCA_018823005.1 of Pseudomonadota bacterium. Classification (GTDB taxonomy): domain Bacteria; phylum Desulfobacterota; class Desulfobacteria; order Desulfobacterales; family RPRI01; genus RPRI01. The sequence continues at coordinate 6,054 of JAHJJB010000121.1, forward strand.
AATATTCTTTCAACAGCATGTAATCTATAGATATATTTTCTATATACCCTTATCTGTCAGAACTGGGAAAAAGCCAATAAACAGGGGTTCAT
>JAHJJB010000122.1 GCA_018823005.1 Pseudomonadota bacterium
AACTCTTTGATAAAAATCTCATTCTCGTTCCTCTCTTGCTTCGCTTTTATTCAACATATTTAATCTATTATGATATTGTATTAAAAATGTCAATTGAGACTCTATCGTAATAACAACTATCACTTCAAATGTTGCATATCAAGCAGTCCGCTCCGGAAGAGCGGCCTGAAACAAGCATCCGCTTCGCGGAGATTGTCAGTGCAGGCGAATATGGGTTATTGCCTGCCCGGCTTCCGGCCGGCCGGCAACATCCTGTCCATCCTGTTAATCCTGTCTAATTACTTTACTATTATACGCTTCAGTAAAGCGGGGCAGTTTCATCCTGCAATCCGCTGACTTCAAATACCTTGACATGCTGTGATCTGCCTTTGACCTCGATGTTATCAATGAAACGGGTTTTAAATCTGCCGGGAGTCAGGCAGGCAAATGTAAACTCTGAAATCATCAAAAAGGTGCCGTAATCCCTGTTGGCTCCTTCCAACCGGGAGGCGAGGTTAACCGCATCGCCGATTACCGTATAATCAAAAACCTGTTGCGATCCCATGTTTCCGATAATCACTGAACCGGTATTGATTCCAACGCGGCAGCTAAGTTCCGGCAGACCCCGCATCCTCCAAACCTGTTGAAGTTCACACAGGCGGCGCTGCATTCTGAGCCCTGCCGTTACAGCCTTATCAGCGTGATCAGACATTGGCAAAGGCGCGCCGAATTCGGCCATAATCGCATCTCCCTGGTATTTGTCTATTATGCCGCCGCAGTCCAGAATGATTGAGGTCATCTCCGTCATATATTCGTTAAGCAGACGGACAAGGCTCTGCGGAGCCGATTTTTCGGTGATAGCCGTGAAATTGACTATATCTGAAAAAAGAATTGTAAGCGTTTGCTCTTCTCCCCCTAGTTTCAGGCGCTCGGGCTCTTCGAGAAGCCTGTCAACCACCTCCGCCGGAAGATATTTTGCAAAAGCGCCTTTAATAAAAGCTCTCTCCCTGACGGCAACGGTTTTCAAAACTATGATCAGACCGAAGAAAATAAAAAAAACGCTGAACATGACGGTTATTACAGGAAAAAGTATAAACCTGGTCATCTCAATCCAGGTCAATGCGGGCAAGCCGGCCAGAGCCGCTGCACCTGTAAAATAAAGAGGCCATGTTGACCTTGGAAGGGCGGCAAGAAAAAGTAAAAATCCGGCAAAACAGACAAGAAAGGTAATCTGCCGGATAGTCCATTTGGAATAAAAAGTGTCTGTCAGCATTCCATTCAGAAGCGATGCGTGTATTCCGGCCAGAGGCACATCGCTTTCAAGAGGTGTTTGTCCCAGGTCAGAGGCGCCCACGGCAATATCTGTAATCAGAACAAAATTGCCTTCAAAAAAATCCGTTAAGTTTCCGCGAAGATTTTTATCGCCGTAGAGTTCCAGCAGTTTGTGGGCTTCCATCCTGCTGAATCCCTTTTCCCAAACCTGGGCGAAGGGGATAAAGGCTCTTCCTCTTTCATCAATTGGAATCCTGACCTCCTTTTCAAGCAGGCTTCCGCTGACAGGAGGAATAATAATATGGTCCCCCCATTTTACAATAATCGACGCAAAAGGGACGCGGACATAGTCGAGGAATACGGCAAGAGAAAGAGCGGGAAAGAATTCATCATCGACCTTAATAAGCATCAATACGTGGCGAAAGACGCCGTCAGGATCGCTATATGCGCTTATATGCCCGGAATTGCAGGCGGATGCCGCGAGGCTGTCTTCCTGCATGAGTGCGCGGGTGGCATAAAAAGGACGGGCGCTTCCCTTTTCGTTTGGCTTTTGAAGGTATCTTTCTTTAAAAAGCTTGAATGCTTCGCCTTCCTCCCATCGGAATTTTTGAGGGTTGTCGGCAAAGGCCACCCCAACCGGAAGATACGCAGCGCCATATTTTTTTAAGGAACTGGCAAATGCGGCATCAGATTCAGGATTAGTCGGCCTTGCGAAAATAATATCATAAACCACGGCGCCAGCGCCGATTTCCGCAAGAGTATAGCTGACTCGTGCAAGGTCGTAGCGGTCCAGAATATTTTTGCCGAAGCTTTTATATGTGTTGTCGGAAATTGTGAGATATACTATCCGGGGGGAAAGCTCCGGTCCCAGCCCCTTTTCTACAGCCTGCCGGTAAAAGATATCCAGAGACTGATAATCCCACCTTGTCCAGTCCTTGAAGACAAGTGTCCAGGCAAGCAGGACAATCAGCAGAAGCGCCGCGCTCAGTCCGGCAATCAGTTTTATCTGTTTATTGCTTTTTAACCGCAAATTCATACTTTTTTACCAGCAAGCCTTTTCCGGAAAAGATCTGAAGCCCGCCTGCAAAAGAATCGGAATTGCCTGCGCTGCCCATCTCGCGCACGTTTCCGGCCAGGGCAAAGGGCTTTTCCGCACTTTCTGAAAGATCTATCTTACCCTTCTGAACAAGCCCGGTTTCTATCTTCACCCATTGATCGTGAGGAAGGCTCCCGTTTTTAACAAGGCCCGCCATCTGTGAAAGTGCCACGGGGCTGCATATGATAGTAAACGTTTCCTGTGAGCTCTTGCCGTCTACCTGGTAATAATCCAGCAGGGACGGCATCACGAGGGTTGAGCTTTGAATCTTCTGTTCAACCATGTTCAGGAGTGTGGCTTCAGCAAGATCTGAATGGACAACATAGACATAAGCATTTGCCTCAGGATGAACGTATATGCGCAGCAAATCACCTGTGCCAAGAGTGTCTCTTGATTTTGCCTTTTCAACCGCTCCGCCGGAACTTATCTGAATACCGATCTTGGCGCGCACCGTATTCTCCCCGGCAGATGCCGCAAAAGCATAAAATCCATAAACAGTCAGAATAATTATGGACAAAATTGCCCGGAGTCTCATCTTTGCCTCCTTTTAAAGTTACTTCACTGCTCACCCATATAAACAAAGGCTCCCCGGTAAAAAGGATCTGTATCGCCATAGAATTTGATTTTCATTGAGGACGTTGGCTTTTTCAAGTTCGGGATAATGGGGTCTGACCATATCAACTTATTGATATAATGTCATATATGCTATAAATGTCCCCTCATTTTGGAGCTATATTGAAGCTCCCCTTTGTCTTTTCCTAAGCCTCCCCACACCAAACATGATGAAGAAGATCAGTGACGCCAGTGTGACAATCGTGGCGCCGGATGCAAGGTCTGCATAATATGAAATAATAAGTCCTCCGATTGTTGATATCAGAGCGACTCCGATTGAGACCGCAATCATCGGGGCATAACGGTCTGTAACCTGTGATGCGGCAGCACCCGGAATGACAAGAAGCGCCGATACAAGCACAATTCCAACGATTTTAATACTTATAACAACGGCAAAGGCCAGAATCGTAAGAAAAAAATGGTCCAGAAATACGACAGGCATACCGCTTACAAAAGCGACTTCACTGTCGAACGCCACAAATAGCAGTTCCTTGAAAAAAAAGTTGCATGCAAGAAGCACTATGGTGCCGAGTACTCCCACGACAACGATGTCGGTGCGGGTTATCGCGAGTATATTACCGAAAAGATACCCGAAAAGGTCCGTATTATATTTGTCCGACAGGCCGATGAAAATTACCCCGAGAGCCATGGCAAGCGCAAAAAAGATGCCTATTGCAGTATCTGTACTGAGCCTTTCACGCCTTCCCACATACCCTATTGCATTTGAAACTATAACCGCAAAACCAAGGGCTGTCAGGGTTGGGGAAATTCCCAGCAGTGAGCCAAGAGCGACTCCTCCAAAAGCGGAATGCGCGACACCGACTCCGATAAACGAATATCGCCGCAGAACTACAAAAAAAGAGACAACAGCAAGCACTATGCTGAGGATAAATCCTGCCAGAAAGGCATTTTGCATGAACTCAAAATCAAGTATCTCCATCATACATCCTCATGCCTCATGTGGCAGGTCGCACATTTAGAATCGTGAACCATTATCTTTAAATCCTTACCGAATACTTTTTCCATAACTTCATCAGAAATGCACATATCCGGCTCACCATGATAGTGAACCTCAATATTAAGGCAGGCCACCCGGTCCGCATGAGATGTTATGACGCCGATATCATGAGAAACCATAATAACAGAGAGTCCATTCTCATCTCTTAATTTTGCCAGCAGAAGATAAAAATCTTCCTGGGCAACACTATCGACTCCTGTCGAAGGCTCGTCAAGCAGCAACAGCCTTGGATTTGAACAAAGAGCCCTTGCAATATGTATTCTCTGTTGCTGCCCTCCGGACAAAACTCCAAAAGGCCGTCCGGCAAGTTCAGCCATGTTGACCCTGGAAAGCATATCCATCGCAATCTCTTTTTCTTTGCGGCCAGGCCTGCTGAACAGGCCTATCCGGCTGTAAATACCCATCAAAACGACATCAAGGGCTGTAACAGGAAATGACCTTTCAGCATGTGATATCTGGGGAAGATACCCGACATCAAGCCTTGCCTCTTTTCCCGGTTTCTTTCCAAACAAAGAAACGCTTCCCCTCTCAGGCTGAATAAGGCCTATAATCACCTTCAGCAGTGTCGATTTCCCGGCTCCGTTCGGGCCGACTATGCCGAGAATTTCACCGGCATTGCAATTCAGAAAAATCGATTTTAATACCCACTTGCCGTCATACCCGACCCAGACATCGTTCAATTCGGCAATAACAGGGTTTTTTAAGCCCGCTGCCTGTTTATTGAAGCTCCCCGCCGCCGAGCGGACGGGGAATCTTCGACCGTAAGGAATATTATCCATTTTTAATTCGCTCGCTGTTTCGGTTCAAAGCATTGCCTCCCGAAGAATTTTCAGATTATATTTCATAATATCAATATAACTTTCCCGCTCGTTTATTCCGGGCCCTCCCATCGGATCAAGCATCAGAACATTAATCTCTGCCTCTTTGGCTATCACTTCAGCGACTTTCGGATTAAACTGGGGTTCGGCAAAAACGGCTTTTACCCCGTGAATTTTTATGTCTTCGACTATACGCTTTATTTCGAGTGGTGTAGGGCTTTTTCCGGGAACAGACTCAATCACTCCGGCACTTTCAAGGCCGTATCGTCTCGCAAAATATTCCCAGGCCGGATGAAAAGATACATACTTCTTTGTCTTAAACTTTCCAGTTTCATTATATATAATCTTATCAAGCCTGTCCAATTCGGCTATATATTTATTACCCCTCTCTTCATAGTACGGGGCATGCCTGTTATCAAGAGAGGCAAGGGCCGTAACAATTCTTTTCACCATCGATTTTGCTATTTCAACATCAAGCCAGATATGGGGATTGGCAAAGCTATCTTCAGAATGCGGCTTACCGGCTTTTTCAACATGATGGTGCGCTTTTCCATGGATAAGATCAACTCCATCCGACAGCACAATTTTAATGAGCCTGCCACCGGTGTTTTTAAAGAATTTTTCATTCCAGTATTCGAGCCCCGCGCCTATCATGAAAAATACCTTAACCGAAGATATTTTCTTCATAACACTCGGTTTCGGCTCATATGTATGGGGACTTGCTCCCGGCGGAATCACAGAAAAAACTTCAACATAATCCCCGCCCACCTGTTTCACCATATCGGCAACCGGAAATATGCTGGCAGCGACAGGGATCTTTTCCCCGAAACAGGGGAAAGCCGGAAAGACGGACAATAGAAAAACAACTGCCGATAATAAAGAATAATTTTTTATTTTTCTCCCGATCTGCTGGAAAAAAGGGTTCCAGGATTCAAGGATTCGAGGGTTCAAGTGTTTATTTTCCAAAAAGTTTATAAGATTTATCAATATCGTCTTAACCTCATTAATATCTTTCACAAAGTTCCGACAGGCTTTCCTTCCACTTGAACCCCAGAACCCTTGATACCTTGAACCATGAAAAGCTCATTGCCGTCATATTCTTGTAAGCTGCCTGTACTTAATCCGGTGCGGCTGGCTGGCCGCGGCACCGAGACGCGCCTTTCTATCGGCTTCATATTCGGAATAGTTTCCTTCGAACCAGACCACCCTGCTGTCCCCCTCGAA
>JAHJJB010000123.1 GCA_018823005.1 Pseudomonadota bacterium
AAGCGACATTTTATTCCGGGTTCAACTGACATATTATTAATAGATGAGTGGAAATTATAATTGTCGTTGTTCAGAGCAGGTATAGAAGGCAATGAATGATATCAGCTCCGGGAGGATTCTGCTCACTATAAGGCTCTTTAAACACCTTTTGCTGGGACGTTAAATCTGAATAATCAAGAACTTATCGTAGCCCGCCCCTTGGAGACGACTATGCCATCTTAATCGACCACGAAATCATAATCAAAAGAGTCCAGGTATTGTTCACATAAAACAAACTGAGAATAATCAGCGGCAATCCCCGCTATAAAACGATCGAAGCCGATCTCGACCATGTCCAGATCAACGGCAAAGTGATTTGGTTCAGCAGAGATATTAAAAGGTAGGTATTTAGAAGTTTTAAATCTTGTTTTCCGTGTTTTATTGATATACGACAATATACAGAAATCTTTCCGTTTATTGCCAACGACTGGAGAACAGAATGTATTATCGGCGGCTGTTTTCTTTAATCGTTTTTGCTTTGTCTCTCTTTCTCTTTCAGCATAGGACCTTGTGGTCATCGCAGAGGTTTTTATGCTGATCCATATAATACGCCTTGATAAATTATTCCAAAATACGCAACAATTTAATTTTTATAGATATATCCCTAAAATAATCGCCGCAGCAACGGCGTGTTATACGGACTGAAAACTGAAATACCGCGTTTTATGCGGATCAGTATACACATTGTTGGGCAACGCGGTCGAAAGCCGGCCACGAATTGAAACCAAGCTTTGCCAATCCATGGAATCACGATATCTCTTAGCAGGAGGTACAGCCGATGACCCCAGATCCACTTAGCCTGTTCGCGCAGTTGGGATTGCCATCCGCCTTCATTGGGATGGTGTTGATTGCAATTATCTTCAAGAAGACCCATACTCGGGTGTCAGCCGGAGCCGCCGTGATGGCCGTCATCCTTGTTGCCGTCTATGGGCTGATTCAGCTTAAGGAAACACATTTCGGCGATGACATCGCCCTCGAAGTATATCCTCAGGAAGCCTATTCTTTCAATGCTTCAGGACCCGTGACGCTTAAGGTGTCGGTGCGGAGAGGAAAAGTGATCCTGAAGACTTTGCAAATAGACCAGCCAAGTGACGACAACTTCGGGGACAGACTTAAGAACCTCGGATGGAGGAAAACCTTGGCGGAGAGTACCGAGCAGAAAAGCAGTACACCTCAGTTCTGGTCAACGAATCGGGTGTATGTGGGTAGGCCCCAGACTCTCGGGCTAACCGAAGGCGGCTTGCTAAAGATTACGGCAATGCAATTCACAGGAGCTGGAGAGGCCGTCGTTACGCTCGAACTGGCCGATAAGAGTCAACCGATTCCCACCAAACTCACAATCAGGAACAAGGGCCTGGAGGTACAGTCTTTCCCGGAAAAAGGCGATTTTTTCATCGCGGTGAGAGAGGCTGATTTCACAGCTCCCACACCGTGGGCTTCGTTTGCCATTTTCAAGACGCGATGACCAATCTCGAGCCGTAATTGGGTCGAGCCATGCTAACCATCTTAAACGGTCAGGCATATTGTCATTTGCACCTCCCAAATCGGGCCTATAATGAATTTTTCGAGGGTAAAAAGGCTATTCTTGGGGCTGAAAAAGACGATACAGGCTCTTTGAACACCTTTTGTTGGGACGTTAAATCTGAATAATCTTAAACTTATCGTGGCCCGACCTTTGGAGCCAAAATTTGCGGTTGATAACGTTATACCAGCAAATTTCTCCTGGAAAGATGAGAGTTTGATCAGTGAAAAGCCGAAATGCTCCGATAGTAGTCTCCACTTACAACTGTTCGGTGAAGGGCAGTTGTCAGAATTAAGCATTATGGTTTGAAAGAGAGTAAAGCTTGAGATCACTTGCCCGCCTTGGATCTACCATTAAATTCGGCAGGATGCTGGGTCGATGAATAACTACAAAAATCGGATGCGAGTTGCGGGTCAAGTGACTTGACTGGTTCGATCAAATCATCAAGATTTACAACTTTTTCTTCTCAAACCAGAAAAATAAAGTGATTATCCCAACCCAAAATATCGGAACGATTACCCACTGCGAAAGACCCAGCGCTTCCGGCAATCCGATCTTTCCAAAATCTTTCCACGCAAGAACTGTTGATTTAAGGAAGGGGTAGAGCTCTGCATAGAATGCTGCCCCCACCACCATGCCTATTATGGCAAACACTGCATGCCAGCGACCTTCGCCCAAAGCGCCTAGTGATGTGCCCGGACAGAAGCCCATGACCGCCCATCCGGCGCCGAACAAAGCTCCTCCGAGCAACACAGCGCCAACATTCATTGGCTTGTGGCTCAAGGTAATGATCTCAAGGTTCGAGAGCATGAGTATCCCGACCATTCCCACCAGAATTGCCGAAAGCATGAATTTGAATATCGTCATGTCCTTCAACAGCATTGCTCCAATTTGCTTGTCGAAGCGAAGGACACGACCTTTCTGAAGTAGAAAACCAAATAATACGCCCGTGACAAGGCCCAGCCATTGACCGGTATTCATGATGTCCTCCTTCCATAAACTATATGAGAAACCAAAACACCTACACCAAAAAACATAATGAAAGCCACAAGCGAACTTGCCGACAATTGCATCATTCCACTGAGACCATGTCCACTTGGACAGCCATCGGCCAACCGAGCGCCGATCATAGCGATAATTCCACCCACGAATGCCCCGACTGCTCGCTTCCCGATCGATGGGCCAAATCGTTCCTCCCACGTGGGGGGAACACCTTCCATCCGAAAGCTCTTATCCATAGTGGACGAAATAAAGGCCCCCAGGACAATTCCAATAACCAGCATAAACTGCCAGTCAACACGAACTTTTGTTTCGGCATAATACTCGTTTGAAACCACATGATCCGCGGCAATTGTCCGCTCCAAAATACCGGCGGCGCGAACGAACGTAGTGGACGCTCCTAAATAGCTGGTCTTGCCGAGGAGTTGTGTGGTTGCAAGGACTGAAGCGATAGCCAAGAGACCTAAAAGAGCTCCGGCGAGGTAAGGGCTCCATCCTCCATCATCTGTTTTCCCTTTCATTTTCATTCTCCTTTCTTGATTTACGTTTTTTGAAATCGAACGTGGAGCGCAGCGGAAAAGCCATCCGGCAACTGGTATCATTCCGAAGACTCTTCCTACTGCGCATTTCCTGCAACGCTACAATGATCAGTGTGACCATAGTTAGCGGGATTACGAAGTATAGCATGACTGCACTAAAGTTAGGCAATGCGTCATGGTGAGATGCGGCTAAGACGAGGTATAAAGTATAAGCCGCGTAATACCCGAGAAACAACACACCTTCTTTCCTGCTAATCAAACCACCTGTATAGAATATGGGTAGGCATGCGAACGCTACAACGATCATGACCGGAATATCAAACCTGGAGACCGCAGGTGCCACCTCGATGCCCGTTGGCGCAACTATACTAGCACATCCAAGCACGCCCATAATGTTGAAGATGTTACTGCCGACAACATTCCCAACAGCGATGTCTCGCTCGCCGCGAACCGCCGCAATGACTGAGGTAACAACTTCAGGTAGAGATGTACCGGCCGCAACAATCGTCAACCCGATAACCAATTCGCTGACACCCAGATATTGGGCAAAGGAAACTGCTCCATTGACGAGCCAGCGCGAGCCAAGCACCAATAGTGCGAGGCCGCTAAGGACCATGACTATGTTTTTAGCCCAGCTACTTTTCACACTCCTTTCAGTCCCAAATTCTTTCGCGTACTCCTCTTTCACGTTGGCGTTTTCTCTGCGGCTTTGGTAAATCAAAAACGAGACGTAGATAGCGAGACCTGCGACCAGCATGAGACCGTCAGTGCGACTGAAGTTCTCATCCAGCGAGAAGATGAGCACAACAACCGAGATCGCTATCATTAGAGGCACATCAAACCGCACCAGTTGTTGTGATACAGATAGCGGCACAATCAAGGCTGAAAGGCCGAGAATGAAGAGAACGTTGAAAATATTACTTCCAACAACGTTTCCAACGGCAAGATTCGCCTGATTAGATAGTGCTGACTTGACGCTTACCGCAAGTTCAGGTGAACTGGTACCGAACGCCACGACAGTCAGCCCGATGACCAGTGGTGATATACCTATAACAGCCGCTAAGCGGGATGCGCCTCGCACTAATGCTTCCGCACCGACAATTAAAAAGATTAGTCCAGCGATGAAAAAAAGAATTGCCATAATAATTCTAAGCTCGTGTGATTAATGCCTAACATTGTTAATAAGTGGAAAAATTTCCATCTATTGTCGTATTACCAATAAAACACGGAAAAAACCCTATCTAATTTTCTATGTTATTACGATATTACTGTTCACATGGAAATAAAGAATAAATTAACACCACATTCAAAAATAAAACTTATGAATCAGCGCACAGATTCTGAGATAATATAATTTCGAGAAAGCATAATGATGTTCCCCCGTTTAAGTAACACGGAGGTTGAAAATATATTTCATTCTCTATCACACTTCTTAAAATTCATAAAGTATTTGGTAGCGGAGCAGGTGTTTCCTTCGAGTATATAGAGTATAAAATGCTTTGCTCGGATGTATTAATCCAAGGAATATTCGACATCCCGAGAGAGTTGTTAGTTTATTGATTTCGGATTGAAATGTTGCATTCTGAAGGAAAATCGCAAAAACAACATTACAGGAAGATACATATAGCAGGAATAATTCAATTTTCTGATTTTTCTATAATAACCAGCACACTTGAAATATCCAAGTCCCCGTCAAGGCCAACCCATAGGAACTTAAAGTTGACACTATAACCATATTAGAATATTTTCCAAATGCGGTTTTTTTGGCGTTCCCACCCCCACCAATAAAGGAGAATCGTTTATGACAAAAGCAGAATTAGTTGATGCAATAGCAGCAGATGCAAAAATCTCAAAAGCTGCTGCCGGTGCTGCCCTGGATTCATTTACTAAAAATGTCACAAAGGCATTAAAGGCGAAAGATGGTAAAGTCACTCTTGTAGGTTTTGGAACATTCTCAAAAGCAAAACGCGCTGCTCGGAAAGGCAGAAATCCCCAGACCGGTGCAGCAATCAAAATTAAAGCACGAACCGTTGTAAAATTTAAAGCAGGGAAAAAGTTAAAAGAGGCTGTTTAGATCAGAAAATTATTATTCCGTCAAAAAAACCGCAAATTTTAGAGGAAATGAACAATAAAACTGACTGGGTTTTAACCGACTACCACTGGCTGATTTTAATCCGACCGCTGACAGATAGTGATTGAACGGGAAAAATAATTGTTGTTGATCATTTTGGATCTGCCGGTTTTTTGCATATAATCTCAATCTATCGCAAATT
>JAHJJB010000124.1 GCA_018823005.1 Pseudomonadota bacterium
CTCCCCCGCCCGTAAGCGACTCCAGTTGTTTTTGCCGTAACTTTTCAAGCAGTTCCGATGATTCCATTTTGATCTCCTTCGTACCCTTCACGATTTTGAAGACTGATTGTTGCCGGAAGAATTGTTCTGCCTATTTTCAAAAAAAACCATCATTGCTTTGGTCATCAAGTAAAATAAAATCAGCACTAAAAAAACACCTGCCAGGCCGTAAAGAGATGCCTGCAATCCAAGAGATATCATATTATTCATATTCTTTTTCCTTTATCCTGCCACATATTTTTTCCCGGTCATCATTTCAAAAGCGCCGGCACTATAGCCAGCAACAGCCCACCGGCTACGATCGAACCTAACTGACCAGCCACATTAGCACCCACGGCCTGCATCAGAATAAAATTTGTCGGGTCTTCTTTCAGCGCCATCTTGTGAATCACCCGTGCAGACATGGGAAATGCTGAAATGCCGGCCGCACCTACCATCGGATTGACTTTGTTCTTTAGAAACAGATTGATGAATTTGGCAAACAATACACCGCCGGCAGTATCAAAAATGAACGCCACCAGTCCCAACCCCATGATCATCATAGTATCAAGGCGGATAAACCTTGAAGCCTCCATGGTGGAGCCAATGGTAATGCCCAGCAAAATAGTCACAAGGTTGGCCAGTTCATTCTGGGCTGTACTGGACAGGCGGGCGAGAACCCCGCATTCCCTCACCAGATTACCAAACATCAGGGCGCCGATAAGGGCAACCCCGATGGGAGCGATGATGCCTGCCGTAATCGTAATCACGATAGGAAACAGTATCTTGACCTGTGTTGGAACTTTTGTTTCCTTATAATGCATTCTGATCAGCCGCTCCTTCCTGGATGTCAGTAAACGGATAACCGGGGGCTGGATAATTGGAACAAGAGACATGTAAGAGTAAGCAGCGACTGTAATCGGCGCCAGCAGATTTTCGGCAAATTTTGCCGCCACATAAATAGATGTAGGTCCGTCTGCAGCGCCGATGATCCCGATTGAAGCGGCCTCTTTGAGGTCATACCCCATAAACAGCGCCACCATCATTGTTGTAAAAATACCGAACTGGGCCGCAGCACCGAAAAAAAGCAGGGACGGGTTTTGGAGCAGCGGCGAAAAATCGATCATCGCCCCGACTGCAATAAATATCAGGATCGGGAAGAGCTCGGTTTTTATCCCGAAACCATACAGAACAGTCAAAAATCCGTCGTGGCCGATGGCCGATGAAAAGGGGATATTCGCCATTATGGCTCCAAAACCTATCGGCAGGAGCAGCATCGGCTCATATTCCTTGGCTATTGCAAGATAAATCAGAATAGCCGCAACAATAAACATTATAAAATGTCCGGCTTCGAAACCCAGAACACCCTTGAACAGTTCTTCCATTAAAAAATCCTCCGGAAAACCTTTTTAACAAACATTATTTCATGAAATCCGGCAGCAATTCTGCCTCAATTGACCTCCCGGAGAATTCTGACAATATCGTCGCCTGCATCGCATGTTTTGGATGCCCCGCCAAGATCCCTTGTCCGGATCTTTTTTTCCGCCAGCTGTTTTCTGACTGCGCCGGACAGAATGGCGGCGGCCTTAAACTCTCCCAAAAAGTCGAGCATCATTTTAGCGGTCAGAATTGCTGCAATGGGGTTGGCAAGCCCCTTTCCCGCTATGTCCGGAGCAGAGCCGTGAACCGGATCAAAAAGGCCCGGAACGGTTTTATCGTCCGGATTGAAACTCCCGCCCGGTGCCAGTCCCATGCCGCCTGTAATCCCTGCCGTCAGATCAGATAAAATATCCGCAAACAGGTTTGATGCCACAATGACATCATAATTTCCGGGGCTTCTTACCGCATCCATGCATGCCGCATCAATAAGTTTTGATTCATGCCGGATATCCGTAAATTTCGACGAAACTTCCCTGAAAATTTGATCCCAAAGCACCATGCCGTATCGCTGCGCATTTGATTTCGTCAATGAGGTTACTTTCCCACGACCGTTCTTCCGGGCATATTCAAAGGCATATTCAATAATCCGTTTAACACCTTTCCGGGTAAAAACGCTGCTTTGAACTGCCAGTGCCTGATCCGCATGCCCTACGATACCCCCTACATTCGAATACTCTCCCTCGGTATTCTCCCGTATCACAACAAGATCAATGTCACCGGGACTCATCCCGGCCAGAACTGACGACACGCCGTCATGAAGATAAGCGGGTCGGAGCCCCACATACAGATCAAAACCCATTTTGATGGGAAGAAGCAGTCCATGGAGGGTAACATCATCCGGAACCCTCGGGTCTCCCACTGCGCCAAGATAAACTGCCTGAAAATCTTTGAGAATCGTCAGGCCATCAGCCGGCATCATAAAGCCGTTTTTGAGAAAATAATCACTTCCCCATGGGAACATGGTGAATTCAAATTTTAATCCCCCGTGCAGATCGGAAAGTGCATTAAGGCATTTAATGCCCTCTGTTATAACTTCTCCACCGATTCCGTCCCCGGGAATAACCGCAATTGGATAAATGGTTTTCATAACTAATCCTTCTCTACGCCGTTACTGCTTTTCTTTTCCTGATCAGCTGCACGGATAATATGATTCCCAGAAGCCCAAGTCCGATAAGATCCGTAATCCAGCCAGGCTTGATCAATGAAAGCGCTGCTATTAATAATACTCCTCTTTCCACCATCGTTGCGTGCCATAAAAAATATCCCTGAACAGCGCCGGACAATGCCGCGCATCCGATAATACCGGTTGCGACAGCCAAAGCTATTTCACCGGGAGATCCTATCAATACCATTGCCGGACCAAATACAAACATGTACGGGATCAAAAATCCGGCTATTGCAAACCGCATTCCCTGCCAGCCCACGTCCCATGGCCTGGCATTTGCTATGGCAGCCGCGGCAAATGATGCAAGTGCTACCGGCGGGGTCAGGGCAGATATACAGGCAAAGTAAAAAATGAAAAGATGCGCCGCGATAGGCGCAACCTTGAGCTGGATCAGCGCGGGTGCAAGGACCGACGCGGAAATGGCGTATGCGGCGGTAGTGGGCATGCCCATTCCCAGAATCACCGCGATCAGCATGGTAAAGATCAGTGCGATCAGAAGATTTCCGCCTGAATAATTGATAATGATCATCGCGAGCTTCATGCCCAAACCCGTCATTGTCAACACGCCGACGATAATACCGGCCGCCGCGCAGGTAGCGGCAATCTCAATGGAACCTCTTGCGCCCAGTGAAAGGGTTTTTACTATTTTAGTAAGGCCCATGCGGGTTGATTTCTTAACCCAGCTTACGATAATAAGTGAAATGATTGCATAAATAGCTGACCTGTAAGGTGATAACATCAGAATCATAAGAGAAAAAAGAAGCACCACTATCGGAACCAGCAGATAGCCCTGTTCTTTCATAAGTGTTGAGAAAACCGGCAGATCTTTCCTCGCTACACCCTTTAAATTCTTTGAAGCCGAATAAAAATCGATCATAAAATAGGCCGCGACATAGTAAAGAATCGCCGGAATAATGGCGGCCAAAGCGACGACAGAATAGGGCACTCCCATAATTTCAGCCATTAAAAACGCGCCTGCCCCCATGACCGGAGGCACAAGCTGACCTCCCGTGGAATTCATGGCCTCAACCGCACCGGCGATTGAAGGACGGAATCCACTTGCTTTCATCAATGGAATATTAAATACCCCGTCCACCACAACGTTGGCCACAGATGATCCCGACGCTGTTCCTATAAGGGCGCTTGATACAATTGAGACCTTGGCCGGCCCTCCGCGATATCCGCCCGCAATGGAGCGGGCGAAATCAACAAAAAATTTCCCGGCTCCTGACGACTCCACGAAAGCCCCGAACAGAACAAAGAGAAATATGTAATGAGCAGAGGCAAGGATGGGCAGACTTAAAATCCCTTCGAGGCTAAATAGAAAAGTAATCAGACGATAAACCGAATATCCCTTGTGGAAAAAGAGCCCGGGCATGTAATTCCCGAAAAGACCATACAGAATGAACAATGCTGATAATATGGCAAGAGGCGGGCCCGTGGTTCGCCGGGTCATTTCAAAGATGCCGATAACAAACAGTAGGGAAAATATAAAATCCCAGTGGGTCGGCACAACACCCACCCGGTTTATCCAGTCTTCAAAATCCGAAAAAATATAGACGGCAGGCACTATTATCAGAAGCATGAACACGTAGTCGAGCCACTCGATCCGCTCCAAAGACGCTTTTTTCCATCCCGGGAGCCATGCAAAAATCAATACTCCTGCAAATACAACATGCATGGTTCTGAAATACCATGGATCAATGGCGCGAAAGGTTAATACATAAATATGAAACAGGCTCATGGCGAGACTTACGATAAAAAAGGCGGTTTTCAGGGCGCCCTTCAGCTCCCGGCCTCCTGAAATTTCGATATCCTTTATCTTCGCCGCCGCAAGCTTTTTTTCGACTTCCTTTATATCGACAACTTGCACATCTTCCATATTAATTTCTCCCGGTTTAAAAAAAATGGCGCGGATTCCAATGTCTGAAAAGCCGCGCCAATGATTCTTTAGCGTTATTTCATTATCAGTGTGTCAGGGATCTTTATACCGATTTCCCTGTAATACTTTACTGCCCCGGGATGAAGAGGAATGGGGCTGGTGAGGATCTTCGCAGCTACTACATCCTTTGCAGAAGCATGAGTTGCTATCAGGATATCCACATTTTCAAAAGTCTTTTTAACGACTTCATAGACAAAGTCATCCGGCATATCTTTGTGAACCGTCATGAAATTCCATATGGTAATTGTCGGAACATCATAATCCTTATTACTTTTGTAGAATCCCTTTGGAATGGTATCTTCGGCAAAATACGGATATTTTTCTCTGAATTTACCTGCTTCTGCCTTACTGATTGGAATAAGAGTAACGTCATGGGTTGTTTCAATCTCGGTAACTGTCACCCAGGGAAGCCCGACTGACTGGCTGTTTGCATCGAGCATTCCGTCCTTTAGCTGGGAGTTCAAATCGGCTGAGCCCGCGTTTACAATGCGTCCCGCTTTAACGCCTGCTGCCTCCAGGATTTTCGGCCAGTAGGTTGCAGGAGTCCCGCCGGTAGGTCCAACGCCCACGCTTTTTCCTTCAAGGTCCTTAAGGCTTTTTATCCCTTTTTTGGTTTCGGCATACATCTGAAACCATGAGGGATACATTGGAAAAATAACCCTGACATTCTGGTGTTTCTTGCCTTTTGCCCATCCTTCGCCGGCCCATCCTTCCCAGACGGGAGCCGCGGTCACCATGGCAAAATCGAGTTTGTTTGCATCCACCAACTGGGTGTTGTGAACCGGGCCGCCTGTGACTTCAACATTGGCCTGCACTCCGAGTTTTTCAAAAAGCAGTTTGGCAAAACCGCCCCCCCAGATAAAATAGGTTCCACCAACCGGAGCCGCCCCGATAGTAACGCCTTTTGGCCAGTTCGCTTTATCCGCTGCCATACCAATGTTAACGGCAAAAACAAACATCCCTAATATCGCAACAACAAC
>JAHJJB010000125.1 GCA_018823005.1 Pseudomonadota bacterium
GCGATAATTTCAACCACAGGAATACATTGAGTATTTCGAGGATTGAACTTTGAGCATGACGCAGTAATCAGGCAAAAGGGGGCGTTATGCAAAGGTCTCACAGAGGAGGAATAAACATGGGACTCAATATTCTTGTTGCTTTTGATGATTCAGATAATGCCATGAGAGCCGTTGAATTTGTTGCTAAATCCTTTACTGTCGATAGCAGGGTTACTTTATTAAGCATTCTCCAGGACAGCATAGCTCTTTGCGACATGAACAGCCCGGAATTAACCCCGTACTTTCTGAGTCAGCAGAGCGCTTTTTGTGCACTTGAGGGGAAAAAGAGAGAGATAGTAAACGAGGCCATGGAAAAAGCCAAAGGCACGCTAGTTCGCAGTGGATTCATAGAAAAGCATATAACTATGAAGATAGAAAAAAAGAAAAGCAGCATAGCAAGGGATATCATTGATGAAGCTGAAACCGGCTTCGATGTCATTGTGATAGGAAGAAGAGGGTTGTCCGGGATAATGGAATTTATACTTGGCAGTGTTTCGCAAAAAGTATTACAGTTTTCAAAGAATACTTCGGTATTGGTTGTTAACTAGCGCCCATCCGGAAACAGAGCTTGGGAACTAATTGAAAACAACATTTGTTCGTCTTAACTCCTTGTTATAGTCTATCTCGGATTTTTTAATAAATTTCTTCAGATGGTTCATGTTCGATTTTATGGCCTCTTCATATAGATTTTCCGAAATACCATATCGGGCTTTAAAATGTGCAGGGAAGAACCTTGTGACATTGCCGAATTCCTTTGCCAGCTTGATTTTTATTGTTTTATAAAAATCTACTGTTTTGATGATAAGATCCAATTCGTTTTTATAAATCTTTATATTCGCCTCCCTGAATTCGTGAAAAAGAAAAGGGAGTTTTTCAAGATAAGTTCTGTCAGACATCTGGCCAACAAGATCTGCTGTTCCAACCATTTTTCCAAGAAACTCGATTTCGGGTGTTGAAAACTTTATCTCATCTGTTTTTGTATGCAAGCCGGTGCAAAGAAGCAGGTCGGAACACATTTTAAATTGCTCTTTGGAAAAACCATTTTTTGCATAATATTTTTTCATAAACTTTATGCTTCGATCAACATGCACTTTTGTATATTTTGCGCCTGTGCCGGATAAGTCATTCTCTGTTTGAATATATCCGACATCATGCATAAGTGTTGCAATCAGGGCAAGAATTGCGTTCTTCCCGCTGATTTTCTTTTTTTCTATAATAGCACCATGGATAAGCCTTGCCATTACAAGGAATGCGTCGGAAGTATGCCGAAGATCATGATATTTAGTGTTACAGTGGCGGTATCCGGGGTATTTGCCGTGAAAAAGATCTGTTACATCCTTAAACACCCGGTTTAAAGGCTCTAAACTGATATCTGGATATGCCATGCGAACAATTGCTTTTACCTCATCAAATACACAATCAGGATCATACATGTTTACAAGTTTTGATAATTGAATTTTATCTTTATCTTTACTCATAACCACCCGGGTGTTACATTGATTACGATAAGTCAATCTGAACAGAAACCTTTGAAGAGCGTCCAATTTTGACGGCAAAGGAAAAAGTCGTTTTCACACAAAGATAAACCTGAATGTTTTCAATAGGTCTTTCTTAGTGTCTTTGTGCCTTGTGAAATATTAGCTTTTTACGACTCCATCAATTTTGACTAAGTACAAGTAAGGCAATAATTTCAAACATTTTTCCTTCTCTTAGCAAGAATAATTTTAACCGTCAAGTTAAGGATGTAATTTAATCAACATATATGGCCTTTATAACCATATCAAATATCAAGGGGAAAGTTTATATCCCCGAAACAAAGCCCCAAACCCTGAAAAAACAGAAATGTCACGACTGCTTTTCATGCCAGATTTGCAGTGAAAGCCGCTGCAAAGTGTGTGTGTCTGAAGAATCATGTAAAAACAAAAAATATTTAGAAAACAATGTATCTCCGGAAATATGAATATTCTTCAATTTTTGTCTCGTTATAACCTGATGGATTACGCTGAAAGAATATTTTGCAGGACCGTTGATTTTATATATTCAAAACATCCGCAGCCTTTTCCTGAAAAATATAATCTCATAAATTGCAAAATAATTTCACACAGGGGTGAACATGATAACCGGAGCGTCTTCGAAAATACGCTAAAAGCATTCGATAAGGTTTTAGATAAAGGTGTTTTTGGTATTGAATTTGACATACGCTGGACAAAAGACTTGAAACCAGTCGTACTTCACGACATGAATACAAAACGATTATATAACAAAGAGATAGATATCAATAAAGTTTGGTTTTCTGATTTAAGAACAGCTGTTCCTGAAATACCCTCTCTTGAAGAAATCATTTCAAGATACGGCAAAAGACTGCATCTTATGGTCGAAATAAAACAGGAGGTTTATCCCGAGCCTCTCAAACAAGCCGGAATACTAAAAAACCTTTTTTCAGATCTTACGCCTTTAAAAGACTACCACTTTATTTCTCTTTTGCCGGAAATATTCAGCATAATCGATTTCGTACCCAAGAGCACTTTTATCCCTGTAGCAAGGTTAAACCTTAAAAGTATGAGTCAGATAGCACTGCTGAACAACTATGGCGGAGTTGCCGGTCATTACCTGCTGGTAACAAATTCCGTTATTAAAAAGCATCTGGATAAAAATCAGAAGATCGGAACAGGCTTTGTTGAGTCCGAAAACTGTCTCTTCAGGGAGTTGAACAGGGGAACAGAATGGATTTTTTCAAACAATGCCGTAAAACTTCAAACAAGTATCAATTCTTCCTTAAAGCTTGTCACTTGAAAACTGCCGGATCCACATTGTCAGACCCGCTTTCTTCATTCCCGACAAAATAAAAAAGAATTCCGCCTGCTATAAAGAGAATCAGGACAGAAGCGATGCTTATCCGCGACGCAATCCGCCCGATATATTCCGCCTCATGAGCCGATGGGAAAGGAGGCATTAGCAATCTTTTTGCAAAAAGACCTGCCGTTCCCATCAGGGCCGGACCGATAATTACGGCAAATTTACCTATCATATTATAAAACCCAAAATACTCCGCGGCTTTATCTGCAGGAATAAGACGCAAATAATATGAACGGCTGAGCGCCTGTATTCCGCCTTGAGAAAGGCCGATAATTACGGCAAGAATATAAAATTCCGTCTTTGTCGTCATCAAGCTTCCCCAGATTGTAATAAATATATAGATGCCGATACAAAGAAAAATAGCCCGCCTGGCTCCCCAGGCCTGGCCAAGTTTTCCGAAACAAATGGCAGCAGGAAACCCTACAAACTGGACAACAAGAAGAGAAACTATCAGGTCTTTTGAATCAAATCCCAGCGACATTCCGTAATCAACAGCCATACGGATAATTGTATCAACTCCATCGATGTAAAGCCAGTAAGCGAGCAAAAAGAGATAAATGGTTTTCAATGAACGGATTTTCTTAAATGTTTCAATAAACTGCCTGAAGCCTTCCCTTATAAAATCCCGTTTCATATCATTGGATGCAAAGGCTTTTTGTTCCGGAACCAGTAAAATGGTAAAGATTGTAAAAAAACCCCACCATACTGCAACGGAAATAAAAGAAAATCTTACTGCGGACGAGGAATCGGCAAAACCGAATTTTTCCGGCATCAGAGTCATCAGAACATTTAACAAAAATAAAAGACCGCCGCCAAGATACCCAAAACCATATCCGAGGCCGGAGACATAATCCGCCTCATCCCTGGCTGCTACGCCCGGCAGGAGAGAATCATAAAAAATGTTTGCTCCGGAAAAACCTATAACTGCGATTGAATAACAAATGACGGCAAGAACCCAGTCACCCTTTTGAACAAGATAAAGCGAAGCGGTCATTACAATGCCAAGGTAGGCAAAAAAGATGAGAAATTTCTTCTTTATTGATCCCCTGTCTGCTATTGCGCCAATTAACGGCGCAATTAAAGCAATAAAGAGGCTTGCAATAGAATTCCCGAAACCCAGCCTTGCCGTACTGAGGTTTACATCAACCCCAAAGCTCCAGTACTGTTTGAAAAATACAGGGAAAAAGCCGGCCATAACTGTTGTGGCAAATGCCGAGTTTGCAAAATCATACAAAGCCCAGCCGATAATAGCTTTTCTGTTTTTCAGCATGGCCCTGCTCCCTGGAAAGCTTCTGGTCTTCAGGTTCTATTTCAGGCGAAAACCCCGCCCTTGGTCTGAGAACCGGGTACTATGATGCGTGAGGCTTCATTGCGCCGCATTTCATTAGCCTTTTCAATGAGATTTTCCACAGCTTCATTAACTGCCGCAGGAAATTTTTCCGCCGCTTCCTTAATTGTTTCAGCTTCAAGTTCACATTGTATAGGTAAAAGCCCCATCTGTGTCATAAGCTGGGTATGGGCCATAAAAAGTGTTTTGCGGCTTTTGTCCTCCGAACCATCAGACATTACCGGGGTGAGCCTCCTGATGGAACCCGCCTTTAAATCGGTAAAAGACTCCTCCAGATAAAGATTATCCTTGTCAACTTCGACATTAATTTTAAAACTCTGTTCGTTGCTTGGCATTTACATTCTCCTCTTTTATTTATTTTCCGCATCTATATCCAAGGAAGGCAAATAATACAAACCGTTTTTAACCTGATGCCAAAAAAAGTGCATTTCTTGACATGGAAAGCGGTTCATAATACTTGAGTTCTTTTATAACATCTGATTAGAGGGCGGAACAGAGGGAATGTAAACTGCCAAATATCGAATGTCGGGCCTGTTTCAGGGGCACTTCGAAGTGGCAACGACGGGAAAAATTGGAGGATCAGGATATGGCAAACAGAAAAAGGCTGCTTATTGTAGGCGGTGTAGCGGGCGGCGCATCCTGCGCGGCAAGAGCCCGGAGACTTTCAGAAGAGGCTGAAATCGTGATATTTGAACGGGGTCCTTATGTTTCTTTCGCAAATTGCGGACTTCCTTACTATATTGGAAATGTGATTACCAGCGAAGACGATCTCATTGTCGCATCCCCGGAACTTTTTCTTGAATGGTTCGAAGTTGATGTAAGAAATCAGAGCAATGTTCTTTCGATCAATAGGGAAAAGAAGGAAATTGAAGTAAAGGATCTGAAGACTGACAGGGTTTACAGGGAAAAATATGATGCTCTTCTGCTTTCCCCGGGATCATCGCCATTAAAACCGAGACTGGAAGGAATCGATCTTCCTGGAATATTCACACTCCGCAATATCCCGGATACAAGGGAAATCATCAAATGGATCAAAGAAAAAAAAGTTGAACGGGCGGCCATTGTAGGCGGAGGATTTATCGGGCTTGAAATGACGGAAAATTTAAGAAGGCTCGGCATTCATGTTACCATAATTGAAATGCAGCCGCACGTCATGCCTGCCATAGATCCTGAAATAGCAGAATTCATACATAAACATCTCAGGGCAAACGGAGTATCTCTGATGCTCGGTTCCGCTGTTTCCGGATTCGGCAAAGAAAACGACGACTCAATATCAGTCAGGCTTCAGTCGGAAAACGCCGTTCCGGTCGACATGGTTATACTTTCAATAGGCGTCCGGCCTGAAATTCAGCTCGCAAAGGATGCCGGGCTCTCAATAGGCTCTCTTGGAGGGATAGTCGTAGATGAATTCATGCGGACAAGCGACGAAAACATCTGGGCGGTCGGCGATGCCGTCGAAGTAAAAGACTTCTTAACAAACAGCAAAAGCCTTATTCCCCTCGCCGGACCGGCAAACAGGCAGGGCCGGATTGCAGCGGAATCCATTTTCGGAACATCCGGTAATAGAAAATCATTCAGAGGCGTACAGGCTACCGCCGTATGCGGTATAATGGGCATGACAATAGCTTCAACCGGTCTTACGGAAAAAGCCATAAAAAGGCATGAGAAAAATGATGATCATATACCATATGAAAAGATATATCTCCACCCCGATCATCATGCCATATATTATCCTGACGCAAAAACCATAACCATTAAACTGATATTCTCCAAAAATGACGGGCGGGTTCTTGGGGCCCAGGCCGTCGGACTTGAGGGAGTTGAAAAGAGAATAGATGTCATAGCGACGATAATTCAAAAAGGGGGGACGGTTTTTGACCTTGAAGAAGCCGAGCTTTGCTATGCTCCCCAGTATGGTTCAGCAAAAGATCCGGTTAATATCGCCGGTATGATAGCGGCAAACATAATCCATGGGTACTCTTTTATTAAGCACTGGGAAGACCTTCCCGAATCGGATCCATATATAATAGATGTGCGTGCCCCGTCTGAGTTTATACGGGGACATCACAACAGTGCGGTCAATATTCCTTTAAACAGCATAAGATTCAGACTTGACGAAATACCTAAAAACCGGGATATCTGGCTGTACTGTCTTGTGGGGAAAAGGTCTTATTTTGCTTCACGAATATTAAGACAAAATGGTTTTAATTCATGGAGCATTTCTGGAGGATATGTAATGTATAAGGCGGTAAAGAAATTCATGAACCTGCCTTAGAAAAGATTTCAGGAGAGACCTTTCATAAGATCTGATTAAAGGGGTGGGCATTGTAATGGGAACCTCAAAGATCGTACCCGTTACACGTGTAGATCGGACTTCGAATCCGCAGGCCGAGATTCGTATCCTATCGTGATACCATTGATATCAATTAGTTATGCTGCTATGCCACAGCTCTCTTTACGTCGGTGTGGGCTCTTTTCTGAAAACACAGTTTCTATTTGTCTTCGGTCTTCTTTTGATATGGATTGATGTAGCAGTTTCCAGCCTGTAATGTGCAGGCAAAAATCAAGAAAAGTATCAAAGGTGCCGGTTATCCTCTGCGCTTATCGAAGTTTCGCTTAGCCACATTAATGCGGTTGTTCGCCTATCTTTGGTCGTACAACCTAAAAATTTTGTCATGATCCAGAGCTTCAGCAACACGCGTAACGAGTTCTTTTCCATCTACTCGATTCGCGACTATCCCGACGCTGTAAGTAAACGGAGGAGGATCCAGATTCCCTTTATCGAATTTGACCACAATAGTAGTTGTTTTCGAATCGATATCAGTTTCAAAAAAGCAGAGCCTTCCGGCAACAACGATTAAAGATAGTTTCTCCTTGCCTTTGAAGAATGGAAGATCCTCTTTCCCTTTCGGTAACTGCCATAGCGAAACCTCTACTTGTTCACCTTCTTTTTTATATTTGCGGGCCACACTCATTTCACCTGCTTTTCCGATGGTTGTGTTTGGCTTGTTAATAGCTTTCAAATTTGCCAATTTTTCTGGTAAGCAGGCTGAAAGATCTTTTTCGTTTGGTGCTTCAGCGTATGCACTAAATGAAAGAATAAATATAATAAATGCTATCGTTAGCAAAATGTTCATTGCTTGTACTATATTCAATAGTTTCGTTTGGCCTTTTTTTGCTTCTCGCATAAGCTGTTTTCCTGTTTATAATATTATATTTTGTTTTAAAGCTTTTATTTCTTTACGATATTTATTTTCCTGATGAAATCTTTTGGCAGGACCCGAGTAATGCCGTCAATTAACCTAATTACAACGAAATTATCTGCCTCGGACAGCAGATATCCTTCTTCCCACAAATTGCTTCGATATTGCACCTTGACCTGAGGGAAGTTCTCGTAGCCTTCGCCACGAAGTTCTTTTGTAATCCATGGCACCAATTTGTCGAGAGCTGTTTTGAGGAGTTCTTTAGCCTTAAGGCTGTTATTTTCCACGAGGCTTTCCTGAATGGGTTCGAGTTCGCAGACAAAGATGTCATTCCAGATTGGTCGCCTTTCGGGGGCAGGAGAAAGAAGAATGAGATGGATTTCCAGTTTCGTTGCAATGCCTGACACAGCTCCAAAAACAGACGCTGCTACAAAATTTTTCGCGTCTGCTGCATAGAATGTAAGATACGAATCAACACCGAATATTTCCGTGGAGTTGGGGATATTTGTTTTCTGATCTTTATTTTTTTTGCTATCAGAGGACAATTTTATAGAATCGCCAATAGCCAGCCCCTCGGAATTCCGGAGCATATTCGATATCATAGATTCGATTTCATCCTGTGTATACTGCAGTATACCGCTTGCAAGCAGGTTGTTCAAAGCAGCCTGATTTAAATTACGATCATGCGATTTACCAATGGCGATAGCTATATCGCCGAACCAACTGCCTGCGTTGCGGCCGGCGACGTTAATATCAACATAAATAGCTGGGTTACCATAGACTGCAATAACTGTTTTACCGGCAGAAATAAAATCATTAGGCGATCCGATCCTTTGATATTTATTAGTAGCGCAGCTTGTGAATAATAAAATGGACACGGCTAAAATAACAGTAAATAATCTTTGTCTCATGGTTTAATCTCCAAAGGCCATATAGATGTTCGGTGTAAATTTTATTAATGAAAAACAATTTACCTTACTGTTATGCTTTGATCATAGTTTGCGGAATAAGCGAGCAGACCCGGCAAACGTTCTTTCTTGACGGATGACAAATAGATTATGCTGCTTTTGCCAATGTCAAATTCATTTCAAAATCATTCGGGTTACTGTATCCCAATTTTTATAAAAACAGGCGACTCTATATACATTAATATTTGTAATTACAAATATTTTCTTGCGAAAGGAGGGACATTTTTAAATTATTTACAACCTCATACAAATTAACAATTCTAAAATACTCAATTGAACAAAGCCATCTGGAACCTTCTATGACCTTGTTGAAAATGAGATCTTTTGTGGCCTGAACAATAGGATATTAATGGAATGGCATATGAGTCATTATATGGCGGGCAATAAGTTGTCCTGATTTTAAAAAGCGTAAGAGCGTAGTATTCATACTATCATTATTTGAAGAGAATGATCTCTTGTAGAATTGATTGCTGCTTTGTTACAGGAATTATGTTCCTTCAGGATGAACTATAAAATTTATTGTTCAGATGCTACGGGTTCTGAGATATCATAAATAGATGAGCACGGGGGGAATTATGGCCGTTCGGATCTCATGGGAGCGGAGTAGATTTAAAAATATTCCTGCTATTTCCGGTAGCGATCCAACTCAATGTCATCTCCTGAAACCGGATCTTCCAGGGGTTCCAGGTGTGTAAATAGTGTGACATATGAAATCGTACTGCGAATTTCAGCTTCCAGTTCCTCAAGCAGTTCATGGCCCTGCTGCACTGTCCATGCGCCCGGAACAAGAACGTGGACTGACACAAAACAGCGCGATCCGGCCTGTCTGGTTCGCAGCGCATGAAACTCGATCCCCTGTCTTTTATACTTATCAAAAACAGTTATCACTTCTCTGCACTCATGTTCAGGCATTGCCGAGTCCATGAGGCCGAACACCGAACCCTTGAGCAGCCTGAAGCCTGTCCATACAATATAACAGGCAACGCAAAGCGCAATAACCGGGTCCAGAGGTTGCCATCCTGTTAATGCCACTGCGGTTACCCCGCCTATCACGCCTATTGAAGTCCAAACGTCAGTCATAAGATGGTGAGCATCCGCTTCGAGGGTAACGGATCTGTTTTTCTTCCCGGCAGAAAGGAGGATGCGCGCAACTACGAAATTTATCAGCGATGCGATGGCAGAAACGGCCAAACCCGTACCTGCCTGTTCAATAGGCCTCGGATTGATGAGGCGGCTAATTGCCATAACTCCGATGCTGATAGCCGCAACAAGGATCATGGCGCCTTCTGCGCCGCCGGCAAAATATTCGGCCTTGTCATGTCCGTAAAGGTGATCTTCATCAGGCGGGCGGGCGGCTATCGTAAGCATAACCAGCGCAATGCTTGCCCCGAGCAGGTTAACAAAAGATTCCGCTGCGTCTGAGAGCAAGCCGACTGATCCGGTAATCCAGTACGCA
>JAHJJB010000126.1 GCA_018823005.1 Pseudomonadota bacterium
CATATCGGTGCGAACATTATTAACCCTGACTGCTCCGTTTGTTTAGCTTTGCAGCAGTGCATGGTCTGATTTGCTTAATTCCTAAAATAAATTTCAGACGATGGTGAATTTCCATTTCAACAAAACAGGCCCTTCAAAATATCTCGGAAGGGCCTGTTAATTTCCAGCTCATTCACAAAATCGCCCCCTCAGGATTTCGCTGTTTCCCATAAGGGCAGATGTACAAGCACAAGCCGCATACTGCCAATTCAGGATCTTTTTTCTTCATCGCTGCAAAATAGCGGTCACACTTGCCGGCATCAAACCGTTTCTCACGCGGGTCAGATGCGAGAAAAGCTTCCCCCGTGAAGGCATGGACGGGGCATATCTCCACACACTGATTACAACTGCTACAGCGTTCTTCCATCGGCTTCCCTGTCACTGGTAAAGGCGCATCGGTGAGAACTGTGGCCCAACGCACTCGCGGCCCATCTTCAGGGGTCACCAATAAGCAACATTTACCAATCCAGCCAAGCCCGGCTAAATGCGCCGCCAGTTTGTGCGAAAAAGCCGCACAGATCCGTTCGTCATCAACCCGCTTCGAAGCCGGGATAGGTAAAGCCTGATAGCCTTCCCGCTGAAGTAAGCTACTCACACGTGAGACGAGAAGATCAAGTCGCTGGTTTATAACTTCATAGCTGTGGTGCCTGTAGTTTACTGCCACCGCGCGATTGGCACTTTGTGGCAGTTGATCAACAATGGTATGCAGTAAAACAATCCCAACAGAAATTGCCCGTGGATAAGCAGCTATCAATGGTCCGCCTTGTGCCAGGATCGCATCATGAGCCGGCGACAAGTCGGCTACGCCACAAAAATCTGCTCCCCATGTCTCGGAGATTTTCTTTATCCTGTGATTCATATCCATCGGCAACTCCCTATAACTTCCCGCATGTTTGAACCGAAACAGCGAGCGCAATCCCCGTAGCTTGCTGCGGGGAGCTTCAATAGTACATGAGCGCCGATAATTAGTTTATAATAGTCAACGGTTGATTCCGGGCCGATGCCACCAATGATACCTATTCTCTTCATTGAAAAATATTCCTTATGCGTTGGTGAGACTTAACGTGAAAGCTAAAAAGTGCCTCTTTTTACTTCCTGTGAATTTATTTGTTAAACTATTTCATATTGTTAACAACTTTTCCTCATTTTTTAAAATCTCCGTCAGCGGAATTCCCCAATACTTGACTTCAATGTTAAGTTTTTCCAGAGTTTCCGTTACGCCTAATTGATCGGCACAAGCCTTGCACGCTGTTATATGAACACCTGCTTTTAATGCTTTCTTAACCATTTTTTGAATATTTTCATCTTCACTCACCAATTTAGCCGGAGCGCCCCAAATAATAAGTGTGACTTTTTCCCACCAGCCTTTAACGAGTGAATTTACCGTATACATGAAAACCATTTTTTCCGCGGTAATCGGATTATCATTAGTCCATAATACATAGAGATGTGTTTTTTTACTCATTCGATACCTCTCTTTCAATTCGGAATTTAACAATGTTTAGATTGATCTGCATAAGAAGCGGAATTTCAATTTTCGATCCGTATAACCCGCCGTTGCTGCGGCGATGCTCTTTGCGTCTGTTCAAAATCGTATTGACAATAAAACAAAACCGGTATAGTTGTACAGAAAATATTTTATTGAAAGAACTTATGAATAAACTTCTTAATAATATAATCGGAGCATGCGGGATTATGGTTTGGTGTTGGCGTGCCTTTACCCAGGAACTTGCAGGCGATGCCATAACAAGCTAATAAGCTGAAATAATAGTAAATATAAGGATCGTGAGCAGTTCCAAAAGCCCGCGATCCTTTTTTGGTTTTAAAAGGGTCGTGGAAAAATCCGCGGCCCATTTTTATTTTATGGAATTATGAACAGTAAGTTTTCAAAAAGGAACAATATGCTGCTGAATCAGTTTCCGGATAAGAAAGAATTCTGTGCTCTTGCAACAAAGCACAACGTTATCCCTCTTTGCGTGGAAATACTCGCCGATACCGAAACCCCTGTTTCATTGCTGCACAAGTTTTACGACAGCAAAGGTCCGGTTTTTTTGTTTGAAAGCGTTGAGGGCGGCGAAAGGTGGGGAAGATACAGCTTTCTCGGCACATCGGCGCGAAGCCACATTCTCGTATTTCAAAAGCATGTCGAAGTCCAAGAAAACGGATCTGTTAAAAAAATTCTCCATGGAGGAAAGCCGCTTGATGTTTTAAAAGATCTCATGAAGAATTACCGGCCTGCATCATTGCCCGGCCTTCCCCGTTTCTGGGGAGGACTGGTGGGTTATCTCACATACGAGATGGTTTCATTTTTCGAGCCTGTCCCGTGCGTAATTTCCGATGACAAACCCCTTGCGCATTTTATCATCCCTGACGAGATAATAATATTCGATAACATCCGGAATGCACTCCTTGGAATAAACATCTCCTTTACTGATGATGAAAAGGATCCTGATAAATCTTATGAGACATCAAAGGCCAGGATTGATGCAATGCTTGAAAAGATGAAAAAGCAGACCTTCTTTAATGACACCGGCCCGGTTGAAGGAAATTTCTCCCTGTACGCAAAACAGAAGCCTGAAATATTCCTTGATCATGTCCGCAGAACAAAAGAATACATCAAAGCGGGCGATATTATCCAGGCTGTCATATCCCAACCCTTCATATGCGATGACGCCCCGGATCTCTGGTCTCTTTACAGGGCGCAGAGGTACATCAATCCTTCCCCCTATCTTTTCTTCATGCACATGAATGAAGTGGCGCTGGTTGGTTCATCTCCCGAAACGATGGTGAGGCTCGAAAACAGGGTGGCAACCCTTCGCCCCATTGCAGGCACACGCAGGAGGGGAAACAGCGAACAGGAGGACAGGGCTCTTGCAGACGAACTTCTCTCGGATGAAAAAGAACGGGCTGAGCACCTCATGCTTGTGGACCTTGGGCGAAACGATCTCGGAAGAGTGGCGGAAACAGGCACCGTGCAGGTGACAGATCTTATGGTCGTTGAGCGCTATTCACATGTGATGCATCTTGTCTCAAGCATAACCTGCGACCTTGAAGCGGATTTCGATGCATGGGATCTGCTTGCGGCAACTTTTCCTGCAGGCACATTGTCGGGCGCACCCAAGGTAAGAGCCATGGAAATCATATCGGAACTTGAAAAGGAGCCGAGAGGCCCGTATGGCGGAGCCGTAGGATATATCTCTTTTCACGGCAACATGGACATGGCCATCACAATAAGAACCGCCTGTGTCGAAAGCGGAAAACTGACGGTAAGAGCCGGAGCCGGAATAGTGGCCGATTCAATCCCGGGACATGAGCTGACTGAAACGGTCAACAAGGCAATGGCAATACAAAAAGCCCTCCAGCTCATGCACAAAAACCGTCAAATCCCGGAGGATCAGAAATGATATTGATGATAGATAATTTTGATTCATTTACATACAATCTTGTTCAATACTTAAAGCAGCTTGGAGCACAGGTAAAGGTTATCAGGAACAACGCGGCATCCATATCAGAGATCATATCTTTCATGCCATCCGGAATAGTTATCTCTCCCGGCCCGGGCCGTCCCGAATCAGCAGGCATATCAATTCCAGTCATAGAGCATTTTTCAGGGAAAATTCCAATACTCGGCGTGTGCCTTGGCCATCAGGCAATTGCGAAAGCATTTGGAGGAAGTATTATTTCCGCAAGAAAACTCATGCACGGGAAGGTCTCGGACATAAAATCGGATGGCAAAAGTCTTTATAAAGGAATCCCGAACCCTTTCAAAGCCATGCGTTATCATTCCCTTGCAGTATCAGGTGAGGATCTCCCCTCCTGCCTTGAAATAAGCTCCAAATCGGAAGAAGGCGAAATCATGGGAATACGGCACCTCAGCCACCCGACCGAGGGAGTTCAATTTCACCCGGAATCGATAATGACTCCGGTTGGGAAACGGCTGCTGAGAAATTTTTTAGGAGGAATATGATCATGTTTAGAGAAAACCTTAAAAAAATTATTGAGAGAAAAGACCTTTCGGAAACCGAAATGGCTCAGATGATTGCCGATATTTTTTCAGGCGGCATCACTGATGCCCAGGTGGGCGCTTTCATGGCAGCCCTTGCCACAAAAGGCGAGACTTTCGAGGAACTGGCAGGAGCAGCTTCCGCAATGCGCAAAAAGGCACACCGGATTCAAACATCTGCAAAAACTGTTGTCGATACCTGCGGCACCGGGGGAGATGGAGCGAAGACTTTCAATATTTCAACAACAAGCGCATTCGTTGTGGCAGGCTGCGGCGTAACCGTTGCAAAGCATGGAAACCGCTCCGTTTCAAGCCAATGCGGAAGCGCCGACCTTCTCGAAGCTCTCGGCATCAAGCTCGACACCGCTCCTGAGATCGTTGAAGAGGCCGTCCGGGAAACGGGAATAGGATTTCTCTTTGCGCCGCTTTATCATGGAGCCATGAAATACGCCGCAAAGGCAAGAAAGGAGATAGGCTTAAGAAGCATCTTCAACATGCTCGGCCCCCTTACAAACCCGGCATCGGCAAATTGCCAGCTTCTTGGCGTTTATGCCCCTGAGCTGACCGAGATGTTCGCCCAGGCTCTGCGCATTCTGGGTGTAAAAAGAGCCTTTGTGGTTCACGGACATGACGGTCTCGATGAAATCTCAGTCTGCGCTCCGACAAGAATTTCGGAATTAAACGACGGCATGATACGCACCTATGATATAAATCCGGAACAGTTTTTCGGCGAAACAGCCAAAACGGAAGATCTTGAAGGAGGAAGCCCGGGAGATAATGCCGAGATTACAAAAAGCATCTTAAACGGCGAAAAAAGCCCGAAACGAAACATAATTCTTATAAACGCGTCTGCGGCCCTGGTTACAGCCGGCAAAGCGTCAAACCTGAAGGAAGGGATAGGTCTTGCCGAAGTTTCAATAGACTCCGGAGCGGCCATATCAAAACTCGATTCACTGATCAGATTTACGCAGGAAAACGGATAATGGATTTTTTAACAAAAATAGTCGAGCATAAAAAAATCGAGATCAAAGAAAGAAGTAAACTTGTAGCAGAAAGCCTGCTGCGTGATGAAGTGATAAAGGTAAAAAAACGCCCTTTCATGAAAAAATTATCAGAACCGGGGCAGTCCGGAATAAACGTAATAGCCGAAATCAAACGAGCCTCTCCATCAAAAGGCTTTTTACATCCGGATCTTGATCCGGCGGAATATGCGGCTGATTACGAAAAGGGAGGCGCTGCCGCCATATCCGTCTTAACTGACAGGGATTATTTCAAAGGGAGTTCAAATGATTTGATCAGGGCAAGAGAGGCATCTTCTCTTCCTGTTTTAAGGAAAGATTTCATAATTTCCTCTTATCAGATTTATGAAACATCGGCTATGGGAGCTGATGCATTGCTTCTTATCGCAAGGATTCTGTCGAAACAGCAGATTAAAGATTATCTCGCTCTATCAACCGAGCTTGTAATGGATACGCTTGTTGAAGTTCACTCCGAAAAAGATCTTGAAACAGCATCAGATGCTGGAGCTAAACTTATAGGAATAAACAACAGAAATCTGAGTTCCTTTGAAACAGATCCCGAAAATGCAATGCGCATCGCAGGGCTCCTTGAACCCGGGCAGATTGCCGTTGCCGCAAGCGGAATAAAAGGACGAAGGGATATTGAAAAAAATCTTTCTTCCGGTATTTATAATTTTCTCATTGGTGAGAGCATTGTAACATCAGGCAATCCGGTAGAATTTATCAAATCTCTTCTTGCCCGGAAGCAGGATTAAAATGGAAACTGGAAAAGAACATAAATCGGCCGACTTAAATTATTTCCCCCAGGTAAAAATATGCGGCCTCACGGGAATCGATGATGCTGTCCAGTGCGCATATCTTGGAGCAGCTGCCATAGGGCTTGTTTTTTATCCGAAAAGTCCGAGATTCGTTACGGATGACCGGGCCCGTGAAATATGCCTTGCCCTTCCGGATAATATCAAAAA
>JAHJJB010000127.1 GCA_018823005.1 Pseudomonadota bacterium
AATTGCAAATGAATGGTATCGGGAATACATGATAAGCAGAAAAGCAGGTTCATTAAGAGACTGTGAAAAAGACGCACCAGAATCAGATGCTGCTGATGAAAAAATCTACGAATAAACGTATTATAAAAAAACCATGAATATCAAGGAAAAACAACTGTTTGGAGAAGTAGAGGCTTACAAGTTTGGTTTCGGCCCTGTAGGGCCGCCCCTTATGTCGGTTTATCTCTATTATCTTGACGGCCTTGTTATAGATACTGCCCAGAGCCGCATGCACAAAGACGTCATAACTGCCCTTCAGACGAACAGGATAGAAAAAATACTCCTTACTCACTATCATGAAGATCACAGCGGAAATGCTTCGGCATTAAGTAATTTTTTTAATGTAAATGTTTATGGCCATGACATTACAGCCAATAAAATGGGAAGAGGTTTTAAAATCCGCTTTTATCAGCTTTATACATGGGGGAAATCCGGAATAACTTCACTTTCACCTCTTCCCCCGTTAATTGAAACGGAGAGGTATAAATTAATGCCTATTCACACTCCGGGTCACAGCAAAGATCATACAGTTTACCTGGAAGAGAACAACGGGTGGCTTTTTTCGGGCGATCTTTATCTTGGGGAAAGGATAAAATATTTTCGTTCTGATGAAAAATTTAAAGATCAGATAGATTCCATAAAAATGATTCTTGAATATGATTTTGACGCTCTTTTCTGTGCACATAACCCGGTACCGGAAAAAGGAAAAATAAGACTGGCAAAAAAACTTTCATTTCTGCAAGAAATATACGGGGAAGTTCAGAGACTATACTTGAAAGGGTATTCTGAAGCGGCGATAGTAAAAGCTATGGGAAATGGAAAAGACAAATTAGTGAAATTTGTGACGTTGGGGAATGCCAGCTTTGCACAGATGGTTCGCTCCGCCATGGAATCATGATACACTCCTTTCTGTGAGGGGCCGGGGCCAACGTTACATGTATGACACATTGTGGCATCGCCGGGAAACCAGGCCGCGGAGTTAATCACTTTTCCACAGCACCAGCCCGGGCATATGGGATGAAACCCTATTTTCCAAAAGAGAGCGGGTTTTTGTGTTTTAAAGGCATCAGACATGCAGATATTTTCCCCTCAATTCTTCCGAAAGCAGTTTTATTGTTTCAAACGCCTTCTCAACCGTCTTCTCTTTGTCGGGATTCACAAGGCAGCATGTTGCGGGAGAGAGAAGGCTCTTTTCCAGCAATAATCCCATGTCGATTCCTCTTTGCGAAAGGACTTCCCATGTCTCTTCCAGACTGTGAATCAGAGACGGGATATTCTCTTTTTCAAAGGTTTCAAAACCCGTCGGCACAATGCCCCAGACGATAACTCCGCCCCGGTCAAGGAAACGTTTTATAGATGGCGCATAAGAGGAAAATATTCCGGCATTGGTATATACATCAAGCGACAGGATGTCGAGATCAAGACCCAGCAGAAAATCCCAGTCGGGATTACCGCAAAGATGAATCCCCCGCGGACGATCAATCTGCGAGAAGAAAAGATCCAGATCACCCTTTGCCTTGATATCTCCGTATCCGGACATGGCTGAAAAGAGAAACTGAAGACCCGGCTCATCCACGAACATGAATGCATTTTCATTGAGTTGTTTTAACCGGGCAAGCTGGACGTTTATGCGCTTTGCCATGAATTCGAGCATGAACGGGCGGATGGTGTCGTCAAAAAGAATCGGCCGGTCATTGCCGTCGATGATATTAAAGCCGAAACTGATGGGGCCTTCAAGCTGTCCCCTGATTGCCGGCCTGTCCGATAAATCGAGGGAAAGAAATCTGTGGTAAACTTCGGAATAGGTCTTGCTGATATCAAAATATTCCGGCTCATCGAAATGGCTCATGGTCTCTTCGAACTCGCCTATGAATTTTTCGATCGAAAAGCGAAGCGTTTTATTCTTGACGTCAAGAAGAATGCCAGGGAAATGTTCGGCAGCCTGGACATACATGTCTTCGTAATAGCTGTAATTCGGGAGTTGCGGCCAGAAGGGAATATCGAGAGACAAAGCCGTTTCAAGGGCCCGCTCCACATTCGTGTGAGGCATTACCGCCATTGCGGTGGTCAGAAGTTTCCCAGGAATCGGCATTGTCGATTTTCCTTTTACATAAATTAGAGTTTACATGAATCGCCCTGTTTCATGCAGCTTTTCAGGCTATGGTGATCGCGTCCGAGGTGGAAGTTGAGCCATGAGGATGTTTGGTCCAGTTCCCACATCCGGGGCGGAATCATGCCTTCGGCCATCCGGCCGGTTTCATTCGATGAAGAGAAGCGCCGCCATGCCCGGTACCAGACACAGAGACGGTCATCGTGAACTTCACAATACCCGTCCCTGCTCCCTCCGCAGGCACCGTTTCGCATGTGCTTCGGGCATCCGGACTCAGGGCATAGAAAAGCAAGGTGTTCTATAGCGCAGTCTCCACACCGGCGGCAGCCGAGTAGCAGCTTTTTCGGAAAATCCTCAGCAAGATATACCAGCCTGCGCCCTGCCTTTTTTTTGTCGAAATTCCGGCACAGATTTCTGAAAAAAGGAGCAAGCGGTGCATCAGCTCTGAATCCGGTTCTGTGCAGTTTTCGCAGTATGGAATATCCAGCGCCATCCAATAAACCGGTATTTGCCTTTACCTTTCCAAAATGATTTGTGCTGTCCCGATCCTCCTCTCCGGGAAAAGCATAGAAACCATCTTCCGGAGAATCGCCGAATTCCGGGATAAAATTTCGCCAGGATCCTTCTATTTCGGCAAGTCTATCGAGCAGCCGGGCTGCCATGTCAAAGCTGCGGTGGACTCCCCCGATATGAATTCCGCAGTATCCTATCCCCTTCAGCACAGCCGCAAGGCGGGCAGCATGCTCAACAGAAGCCTCACGCCCTGATGTTGGATCTTTCCACCGGCCGGTCAAATCATCCACGATCCTGCGGCTTACTATCGCACCCGGTACCTGCCCCGAATGCATAAGGCGGGCCGTGGCAGGGGTCAGGATATAGACGGAGCCTATAACCGGCAGGCTGAGCCCCATATGCTTCATGATAAGGATCAGTTCCCTGAATTTCTTTGCATCATAGCCGAGCTGGGTGATTACGAATCTTGCTCCCGCAAGAGTTTTACGGCAGAGTTTCGCGTACTGAGCAAAAGACTCTCCTTCGGAATATTTGAAAGGGGAGACGGCGCATCCCGGGTAAAATACATCAGGATCACCTGAAGATTCCAGCCTGTCATTTAACATTCCAAGCATTGAAATAAGGTTGACCGAGTCGAGATCAAAAACCGGCGCTCCCTGTCCGCAAAACCCCCTTCCCGTATAATCGCCTGTCAGCGCGAGGATATTCTTCATTCCCATCATCGCAAGCTGCAAAGCGCGGCTCTCCATTCCCACCCTGTTCATGTCGCGGCAGGTGAAATGGACTATCACATCCATTCCAAGCTTGAAAATATCATGTCCTATAGCATCGGGAGAAAGGGCCGGATTCCCGCCAGGGTTATCGGTAATGGAGACTGCCGAGATCCGCCCGTCGTCAAAGGCTTCGGCGGCAATTCGGCGGACCTGCTCTACCGAGCGGCCTGAAGATTCACGCCCCGGAACCAGTTCAAGGGTAACTACGAACCGGTCCGGATCAGCAAGATCGTTCTGAAATACGCGCAGCATATTACCTCACTCAAAGATTATCAGATACCCCTTGTGAGTATATATCCCTGATTTTTGTATCTATACCCTGCTTTTAACACTCACGTCAAACGGAGAATAAACTGATATCCAGAAAACTGAGATGGGGTCGGGCCGAGACAACTTGTTGATACAATATAAACATCCTCTTATTTCAGGGCCAGAAAACACCTGCGTTTATAACGTTATTTCTTAGTAATCAAATACTTGTCCTGGCGACCCCAGGAAGCCCAGGAAGAGGCCCGACTTTCTCGATGATCAGAATTTTACATTGGACTGATTGTGTGCTACAAGCCCGGACAGTTTAAGTGCTTCTGACAGGGGCAGGAATAATCCTTTGCATGTTCATAATTTGAGTTAGAATATCAGCCGATTTGATACCGGATAGCCAGAATAGAGAGGATTGATAAAATGTCTTTAAAAGAGGAATTCGAAAAAACAGGCAACTGGCTGTTTCGATGGAGAAGCTACCTGCCCCTTTTGCTGATCGGTATGCTGCTGGTAAACTTGAGAAATTTTGAATTTATCGGCCAACAAGAAAGCACAGACGATCTCTGGGAGATATTCTGCCTTGCCGTGAGCTTTCTTGGTCTGGGTGTACGCATTCTTACCATTGGACATACCCCCAGAAAGACATCCGGACGGAATACCAGCAAACAAGTGGCTGATAAGCTGAACACGACCGGAATTTATTCTCTTGTGAGGCATCCGCTATATCTCGGAAACTTTATTATCTGGCTGGGCATATCCCTGTTTGCACATTTATGGTGGCTGACTTTAATATGCACCCTTGTATTCTGGATTTACTATGAACGAATAATGTTCGCCGAGGAAGAATTTTTAAAGAAAAAATTCGGTAAAGAATATGAAGATTGGGCTGGCAACACTCCAGCCTTTATTCCGAAAATGAAAGGCTGGAAAAAACCTGACCTGCCTTTCTCCATGAAAAAAGTGCTTAAAGGAGAATATAACGGCTTCTTCGGCATAATAGCGGTGTTCACAATCCTCGAAGTCGTAGGGGATTATTTTGCGGAAGGAAAGTTGGAGCTTGATTTAATGTGGAGTTTAATCTTCGGCACCGGATTTGTTGTCTTTGTTATGTTGAGAACTCTCAAGAAGAGAACCAATATTTTATCGGAAAAAGAGCGTTAAAGTTTCTGCCTGTTCATTGTCATGCAACACTTCTTTACTCAAAACATATAATAGAAAAAACTGAAATGAAACTTTTATTGAGAATCTATAGTAAATGTCATAAATACGTTCCGTTTGGGTATGGGTGCGTATGCGAATCGCAGAAATAATGACCTGCCCTTCGTCAACGGCGGCATATCCGCATCCATGAAATCCGTGCAGCCCCAAAGAA
>JAHJJB010000128.1 GCA_018823005.1 Pseudomonadota bacterium
ATCGCATACGCACCCATACCCAAACGGAACATATTTATGAGAATTACTATAATTATACCCTTATCTTCAATCCTCTCAGATATTTTTTGAGTGGACCCACGATTAATATTTAATAAATATGAATAATATTAGTAACTTCTCAAAGAACACAGCAGATTATATTTATTTTCTGTTTGCCATTGACAATATGGCACCCGATGATGATTATCCAGCTCTATAACGGTAACATATTAGTTTTTTAAATGAATGTTGCACTCCCTGCTTAATGAAACTATAATATATTTAAGACAATCATAAATATATTACTGCAGGAAAATTGTTATCATCAAAAAAGAAATCAATGAAAGGAACCATAGACTATGACTGACTTCAAAACTATTCGTACTGAATCGATCGTTGCCGGTAATACCTGCCTTCGACTCTCTGGCAAAATGCGTTATGGAGATAGACTCCGAACCGGATTGCTGTTTATTCTGTTAATAAGCCTGCTGCTTGTCACCCAGACTTTCGCGGCCGGTGATTCAGAATTACTGGTGAAGACTGGCAGACCGGGAGCTGTTGTTACCGTGGAAAGGGAGCTCAAGGATGGCGAGATACAACTTTCTGTCAGTGATGCTAAGAATAACCCTATATTGGGTTTGACAAAAAAAGATTTCGTCGTAAAAGCTGCCGGGAGGACTGCAAGGATCATCTCAGCTCAACCGATTGCAAAGAGCCTGGATGTGCCGCGCAATATCGTCATGGTCCTGGACAACTCAGATTCGATGCGCCATCGCAACGCCGTCAAGCCGCTCCTCGCCGGGGTGGATGAGTTGCTGAAGATCGTCCGGACGATCGACCAGGTGCAGATCGTAGTCTTCAGCGGCAAGGAGACGATGAACATGGGAGGCCGCGACCTGCACGTGCGGACTTTCAAGTCAAACAAGACCGGTGAGTTAAGGAACTTCGTCCACGAAATCTACCGGGATGGGATGACACCGACTACCGTGCTGTACGAGGGAATGCTTGCCGGACTCGACCTCATCCGCACAATGCCATCCAATGAGCCCAGATTCATGGTGGTCTTTTCCGACGGCGAAGACATTAACAGCGCATACAAGGAAAGTGAAGTGATCGGGGCGGCAGATGGACTGGGTCGTTTCAATGCCTATACTATCGACTACATGCCGGGTAACTCGACAGACAAGTTTCTTATTGCTTTCGCCGAACAGAACCGCGGACAGGTATGGAAGGCAAAGTCGGAGACAAACCTGGTTCCGATCTTCCAGAGCGTTGCGTCGAAAATGGAGTACTATTATGTGGTCAGCTACCTGTTCCCGACCAAGGGGAGCCTGGCAGTTGCCCCGGACAGTCTGAATATCAACGAACTTAGGGCCTTTGATGTCTCGTTGCAATCAAAACAATCTTCAGGCGCTGCTTCTGTAAAACCAGCTTCCGTTATCAGCCGGATTGATACTTCCGCTTTGACTCTGCATCCTGACATTGATACGGCGTACAGCATCGAGCGCTGGAAAGTGATTCTTGCCAATGCCGGCGGCACTCTGATCGAAAAGACCGGAGAAGGAATGCCCCCGGCTGATATCGTGGTTCCGCTCAAGACTGACGATCTGGAACTCCTTGCTATAGGTGGCAAAATCAAAGTCAGCATGGAGGTTCAGGACACCAAGGGGCAGAAGGTCGTTCTGACCGCTCCGGATGTTAAGGTCAACTACTTCCCTACAACGGGAAGCCTTGCGGTTGCACCGGCCAGCCTGGATATTAATGAACTCTCAGCCTTTGATGCTTCGTCGCAATCGAAACCGCCTGCAGGGGCTACTCCTGCAAATCCGGTTTTTTTCACCAGCCATATTGATACCTCAGTATTGACGCTTCGTCCGGTCGTTGATACGGCTTATAACTTCAAACGCTGGAAAGTGATACTTGCCAATGCCGGCGGCACTCTGATCGAAAAGACCGGAGAAGGAATGCCCCCGGCAGAGATTATGGTTCCGCTCAAGACTGATGATCTTGGCCTCCTCACTGCCGGTGGCAACATCAAGGCCAGCATGGAGA
>JAHJJB010000129.1 GCA_018823005.1 Pseudomonadota bacterium
ATACGGTCCCAATTTCTGGGTATATCCCAACTGGAAGATTGATTTGACGGATAAGAAAGGCGAGCTTCAAAAGGCAGGTTACAGCATGTTCGTCCATCTTGTCGAGCCTTTGCCGGACGGGGTAGAGATGAAAACAAGAAAAGGCATATGGAACTGGGAGATAAATCTAGTTTAAAAATAAGCTTTCAAAACCGCTTTTAATCACTTTTTTTCGCAGCAGCGTAATCGAGAAGTTTCCTGAGTCCTTCTCGGAGACTATGTTTTGGAGAGAATAACAGCTTTTGCTTTACGAGAGAAATATCAGCGTAAGAATGTTTAAGATCTCCGGTCCGGGGTTTGCTGAACTCAATATTAAAGGTCCTGCCTGTAAGACTATTGAGTATCTCAATCAATTCAATAAGGGAAGTTTGGGTGCCCGAGCCTATATTGAAGACATCCCCCTTTCCTATGCCTGGAGTGTTCATCGCAAGGATATTGGCCTGAACCACATCATCAACAAAAATAAAATCTCTGGTCTGCATCCCATCGCCGAAAACAACAGGAGAGGAACCTCTTAAAACGGCTTCAACAAACCTTGAAATGACCCCGGAGTAAACGGAATTCGGGTCCTGGCGCGGGCCATAGACATTGAAATATCTCAGGCTGACTGTTTCCAGGCCGTAAAGCCTGGAAAATAATGCGAGGTAGTATTCGGATGTAACCTTGGCAAGGCCATAGGGAGATTCCGGTTCTGATTTCATGACTTCGCATTTGGGAAGGACGGGATTGTTCCCATAAACGGCTGCACTGCTCGCAAAAACAACCCTTTTTACTCCGGCATCACGGGCAGCGGTTAATACATTTAAAATCCCGGTTATATTGATGTCGTGATTTTCCCTGGGACGCGTTACCGAGTCGAAAACGGAGACAAGGGCTGCTTCGTGAAAAACATGATCAACATTTGACATTGCAGAGGTTACTGCAGGGATATCCCTTATGTCGGCTTTGATCAGTTCGATTTCGTTTTTTATGGAAGAGATGTTTTTTTCATGACCAGAGGAAAGATTGTCAAGAATTTTAACCCTGTTTCCTTCAAAGACGAGCTTTTCAGCAATATGCGAACCAATAAAACCGCAACCTCCGGTAACCAAATAAACCATCAGCCTTGTTGTCCCTGTTGTGAAATTTCAAACCGTCAGCTTATTACGAGCCCGTCACTTTTTATCAAGATGTTTCTTCAGCTGGTTTTCAAGCTCCGTGAAAAGATTCTTCTGCTTTTCAGCCTGTTGAGCCTGAATCGATGCGACCTTTTGGGTTAGTTCTTTCCTTGAATTCTGAAATTTTTTTAATTCCTCCTCCATGCTGCTTACTTTGGCATCTTTCGGAATTTCTTCTATTGCAAGATGATTTTTTACAAAAAGCCTTATACCGAAAGCACCCTCAACAATTTCAATGACCCCTGTTTCACTCAATTTCCGGCAAATATAGTGTCCCTGTTCCAATGAAAAGGATACAAAATTGCAGACATCATCTATGGAGGGAGGAACTGAGTTTCGGCGTTCAAGTACCCTGATAGCTGAAACTACAAGATGCGCGTCTTTATAAGGATTCATATTTAGCATAATTAATAGTAAAAATAATCTGTTAAAAAATATAGTTAAGGGTAAATCAAAATATTGCTAAGTTATTAAGTCTGCATCTTGACATATAAATGCAATCAGAGTAACATTTTCGCTTAATTTGTCAAGTAGTCACATCTTAATAGATTCCTGAAATATAAATAATATATAATAATAATTGGAGGGTGCCATGACCGAGATAATTGATGTAAAGGCAAGAGAAATCCTCGATTCAAGGGGAAATCCCACAATAGAAGTGGATGTAACAGTTGCATGTGGCGCTATGGGGAGAGCTTCGGTACCTTCCGGCGCTTCCACCGGAACCCGCGAAGCTCTCGAACTCCGCGATAAGAAGTCAAAGAGATACGGCGGCAAGGGGGTCCTGACCGCCGTTAATAACATTATTAATAAAATTGCTCCTGCAATCAGGGGGATGGATTCTGCTAATCAGGTTGCTCTTGATAAATGTATGATCAAACTTGACGGGACCCCCAACAAGGAGAAATTGGGAGCAAATGCAATTCTTGGTGTCTCAATGGCTGCCGCAAGGGCTGCCGCCGCCGCATTCGGCCTGCCTCTCTACCGTTATCTGGGCGGTATTAATGCAAGATATCTTCCGATGCCCATGATGAACATCATAAATGGCGGTGCCCATGCCGCAAACAATCTCGATATTCAGGAGTTTATGGTAATTCCTGTAGGAGCTAAAAGTTTGTCTCAGGCTGTTCAGATGGGGGCAGAAACTTTCCACAGTTTAAAAAAGATCCTTAAAGATAAAGGTCTTAATACAAGCGTTGGTGATGAAGGAGGGTTTGCTCCGAATCTCGAATCAAATGAGGAAGCGATTAAAAACATTATGCTTGCCATTGAATCAGCAGGATATAAGCCATTCCGTGATATAGGCATTGGAATCGATGTGGCCGCAAGTGAGTTTTTTAAGAAGGGGAAATATAATTTGAGTTCTGAAGGAAAACAGCTTAAATCCGAACAGATGATAGATTATTACGAGCAGTTGATAGATAAATATCCGATACTCTCAATCGAGGACGGGCTTGCGGAACAGGACTGGAAAGGCTGGGAAGCCATGACCGAACGGCTTGAAGGAAGCGTCCAGCTTGTGGGCGATGACATATTTGTGACCAATCCAGAGATATTTGCCCGAGGTATTGAAAAAGGAATTGCAAACTCTATTCTGATAAAGCTCAACCAGATCGGAACTGTAACAGAGACTCTTGATACGATTGGAATGGCGAGACTGGCCGGTTATACAACAGTTATATCTCACAGGTCGGGCGAAACCGAAGACTCCTTTATTGCCGATCTGGTTGTTGGTATTAACGGTGGCCAGATTAAAACCGGTTCAATGTCAAGAAGTGACCGTGTAGCAAAATACAACCAGCTTATAAGGATTGAAGAAGAGCTCGGAGAAGGAGCCCTCTTCTCAGAAGAGATTCTATAGCGGTTACATGAAAGTAGTCAGGAGTCAGGAGACAGAATCCAGGAGCCGGGATACAAAGGTCCTCCTTCTATTCTGAATTCTGACTCCTGAACCGAAACAGCGAGTGCATTCCTCGCTGCTTGCAGCGGGGTTAGCGAAGCGAATCAAAAACAGATAAAAAGTCCTTGCGGTCGAAGATTCCCCGTAGCTTGCTGCGGGGAGCTTCAATTCTGGTTCCAATGCCGACAAATATCGTAACAAGAAACTATAAGATTTCCGAGGCGCTGACATGGTAAATGATACGAAGTATATTTTTGTGACGGGTGGAGTTCTCTCATCTCTTGGGAAAGGCCTTGCTTCTGCATCCATAGGAGCACTTTTAGAGAGCCGCGGTCTTTCCGTAACCATTCAGAAGCTTGACCCGTATATAAATGTTGATCCCGG
The DNA here is from genome assembly GCA_018823005.1 of Pseudomonadota bacterium. GTDB lineage: Bacteria > Desulfobacterota > Desulfobacteria > Desulfobacterales > RPRI01 > RPRI01. The sequence continues at coordinate 3,481 of JAHJJB010000129.1, forward strand.
CACAATGAATCCTTTTCAGCACGGGGAAGTTTTTGTAACTGATGACGGTGCTGAAACAGACCTGGATCTCGGGCACTATGAGCGCTTCACAAGCGTTAAAATGGGAATGGACAATAATTTTACCACCGGTAAAATATACTATTCGGTTATTTCAAAGGAGAGACGAGGGGATTATCTGGGTGGAACCGTTCAGGTTATTCCGCATATTACTGATGAAATCAAAAGAAGCATCAAACTCGTGGCGGACGGGGTTGATGTCGTTATAGTGGAGATAGGCGGCACAATAGGAGATATTGAAAGCCTCCCTTTTTTAGAAGCCATAAGGCAGTTCAAAACCGATGTCGGCAAAGAGAATGTTATTTATATTCATCTGACACTTGTTCCTTACATTGCAACTGCCGGAGAGGTAAAGACGAAGCCGACCCAGCACAGTGTCAAGGAATTGAGGAGCATAGGCATCCAGCCTGATATACTTCTTTGCAGGGCAGACAGGGATCTGTCAAAGGATATCAAAAGCAAGATAGCCCTTTTTTGTAACGTGGGCGTCGATGCTGTAATTACTGCAAAAGATGTCGAGTCGATTTATGAAGTTCCCTTGAATTTCCACAAAGAGGGCCTGGATGATAAAATTATAGAACTTCTTAATATCTGGACAAGGGCTCCGCGTCTTGATGCCTGGGAGGCTCTTTTAAGAAGGATCAAAGCTCCCAGATATTCGGTCAAGATTGCGATTGTGGGTAAATACACGAATCTGATAGAATCATACAAAAGTCTTAACGAAGCCCTCTACCACGGAGGTTTTTCGAATGATTGCCGGGTCACTCTTTTTTTTGTTGATTCAGAAAATATTAATATCAACAATTGCGGAAAGATCCTTGCTGGTGCTGACGGCATATTAGTTCCGGGAGGGTTTGGATCACGGGGAGTCGAGGGGAAAATATGCGCTGCAAGATACGCCAGAGAGAACAGGGTACCATATTTCGGAATATGCCTCGGGATGCAGATAGCAGTAATAGAATATGCCCGCAATGTAGCGGACATGGAAGGTGCCCACAGTTCTGAATTTGACGAGAAGACGCCGTTTCCTGTCATTTACCTCATGCTCTCCTGGTATGATGAAAAAACCAAGACAATTCAAAACCGGGATATTACTTCTGAAAAAGGCGGAACAATGCGCCTTGGCGCATATCCATGCCTTTTAAAGGAAGGTACACTGGCGAATGATGCTTATAATACAGGAAAAATTGCAGAGCGGCACAGGCACAGGTACGAATTTAACAATAAATTTATGGGAAGGCTCGAGGAAAAGGGACTTATTGTCAGCGGGACTTCTCCAAGCGGTGATCTTGTTGAAATTGTCGAAATAAAAGACCATCCGTGGTTTCTCGGCTGTCAATTCCACCCTGAATTCAAATCGCAGCCCATGAATCCCCATCCTCTCTTTAAATCATTCATTGGTGCGGCATTAAAAATGAAACTTGCGACTGGCGGAAACGGATAGGTTTTTCCCGTCATTCGCACTTCGAAGTTCGGTGTAACCGTGTAACGGGCCCGACATTCGATATTCGGTTTTTACGAAGCCGTTACCTTTGATACTATGAATTCAGCTATCTTTTCGGCGGATACCCCAAAAAGCTCCTCCATCTTTACCAGATCGAGATATCTGTCTTCCCATGCCACACTGTTTTCCTGAACGATGTTTTTTATATGGTCATACTTTCCGCCCAGGGCTTTTATCTTTAACGGGAGCGGCACGGTTTCCCTGAAATAGATATGGAGTAAAAGAAGATTATCAATAATATTGGGGCTGCTGGGGGAAGAAGATATTGCCGGGATTATAATTATGCTGCGGTCGTCTTTCCTCCCTTTTCCGATATACACATTGCCCTGCTGGACGATTATTTTTTTAGTTCCTTTAAGACGATGATCGGTTTCAACGCGTGATGGAATTGATTTTAAGGTACCGTCTTTTTTAACTATTGCGATTGTTGTCTCTTCTGTGAGATCACCCAGAAGGTTCAGCCCGCTGATCTTGTAAAGAATGGAACCTTTAATTTCCGAAACAATCTCCTGCAGATTTTTTAGAACCAGGATATTCATATTTGTAAGTTGAGAGTGGCTCAGATTATGGGCATTGAGTGTATCGAAAAGTATTCCGTAAAGCTTTTCACTTATGCGGCTTGTTCCAACAGTGACCGTTTTGGCCTGGTGCTTTATGGCATCTATTGGCCTGGACAGTTGGTTTATCGATTCACCAAGGGATTTGATAAGGGTGTTTATCATATTAAGGGCGGTTCCCTTTAAACCGAAATCGAGCTCAAAATCAGATACCGGCAGCTTGCCGGAAAGGTACTTGCAAAGCAAAATAAGGTTTGAACCAGCATCAAGGCTCATGATCGACGGAAAACGGTTCTCGTCCTTTTTTCGTCTGAATTCGTTGTAGAACCGGGCTATTTTTTCCCTGAAAGATTTCTCAAGGATGAATTCATAAATATCAACTCCTTTTTTGTGGCGGTCATCAATGGCGTTCCCAATTTCCTCCCTGAAATTATACATGAATCTTGAACCTTCATTGATGGATAATGCCGCATAGTATCCCCAGATATGGCCTGCAAGCGTATTTAATACCGGGGCGAGGTGCTGGCCTACAACCGGAACAAAGAAAACGTCTTCGGCATACGGACCAAATCTTTCTTCACCTTCATCGGCTATAACAACCGGCATGGCTTTGTGTGCCTTGAATATCGCGGTATCTTTTATTATATCGCCGATGACATTGCCCCTCGTTCCGGCAGCACATATGATGATCAGTGGCTCGGATGAGAGGTCTATATGCTTTTTATCTTCAATGAAATCAGAAGAGATTGTCTTGTAACAGAGCTCGCTGAGCTTTATTCGTATTTCATCAGACGATGCCTTGTTGGGACCGCTTCCTACAGCTGCCCAGTATGTTTTGGTTACCGCAAGCCTCCTGGCAGATGCTTCAATCTTATCGCGCAGCAAAAGAACTTTTCTCATTTGTGAAGGCAACTCGAGGAGGCTTTTTATCTCTTCGGATATGAACTCCACGTTTTTGCGTCCCAATAATCCGGCAATGAAAAGGCTGAGTATGGTCCCCGCAACAATCTGGCAGTAAAAGGCTTTTGTTGATGCTACAGACATTTCTATATCGCGTCCGCTGCTGGTATAAATAACACCGTCAACCTTAAAGGTTATATCCGAATCTCTCCGGTTAACGATGGCAATAGTTTTAGCCCCTCTTTTTTTAACCATCTCAACCGCACGGTTTGTATCTGTCGTTGTCCCTGACTGGCTTATTGCCACAACAAGGGTATCTGACATGCCGGATGGATTTTCGTTCCGGTCTATCTTGAACCCGCTAAGTTCAGATGCTTTATGGGAGCTTATATTGATGGAAGGATCGTCCAGATAGTAGTTAAGTATATCGGAGCAAACGAGTGCGGCAACTCCTGCTGTCCCCTGGCCGATAAAGTAAATCCGGCGAATTCTGTTCGCCCGGAAGGCGTTTTTAAGGGATTCCGGGAATTCCTTTTCTGAAAGAAAAACCGAGGGTTTTTTGCTGTCATGGCTGATCTTCCAGCGGTTTTGAAGGGTTTTTTCAACCGAAGATGGAGATTCAGAGATCTCTTTGAGAAAATAATGGGGATAATTCTGGCGGTCTATATCCCTTGAAGTAATATTCGTATATTTAATATCTTTTTCTTCAAGGGGAACCGGGGTGCTGTCGTAGAACATCGCTTTTATACCGGAAATCCCGCCATTCGATTTCTGGCTTAATATGAATATCTGTCCCTGGGTGCTCCCATTTTTACCTTCAATTATTTTTTCTCCTTCCAGTTTCAGATAATACTGCGTCTCTTCTATTAATCCGTAAACTTCGGAAGCCGGTATATAGTGATCTTTCCCTATTCCGATAAAGACTGCCTGACCGCTTCCCCTCTGGGCAAGAAAAAACTTGCCCGGATCGAGGTCGGTGTGCATCGATATGGCGTGGGATCCTTCAAAATCATTTACAGCAAGGCGAAAAGCTTCCTCGACCTGAAAGCCCTCGTTTAAGTACTTTTCAATCTGAAGCGGTATTATCTTCGTATCAGTTGTTATTTCCCTGTGTATAAGATTGCCGCTGCTTTCATATTCCTTTTTAAGCTCAAGGTAATTATCGATGTCTCCGTTTAAGCATACATGGATGATGCCGTTTTTCCCGCCACTGCCTCCTGTTGTCCGGCCGTCGACAGGGTGACAATTTGCCTCCGTAATGGCGCCGACTGAAGCCCATCTGGTGTGGGATGAAACAGTATGATAGTGGTTCGGAAAATAGGAAAGTATCCTTAGTATGCGGTCATTTTTTATCTGGGAACGCAAAAAAGCGATATTGTCCCCGAGGCTTCCTATTTCTGCCGCAACTTTATAAACAAAAGCAAGGGTGACGAGAGGATTGCCGTTTTTCTCTTTTATCCGGCTGATTGTCATCCCGTTATTTAGAAGAAGATCAGAGCCTGAACGCTCTTTTAAAATACCGGCAAGGTTCTCATTTGTTATAATTTTCTCAAAATCTGTATATTCTGAATCTCCCAGGACAAACATCAGGGAAATGCCCGCGGAATCCCGGCCTCTCACCTCAAGGCGATCTATGCTGTTTAAAACAGCATTTATGTTCTTATATATGGTTACGGTTGTAAAAGAAGGGCTACTATCCGAAGCGCCGATAAGTTCGTTTATCTTTGATATGTTTTGCCCGATTTCGCTGGAAAGAGACCATGAAATATCCTTCAGATTTTCAATCCGATTTGACATTACATCAACTGCTGAAGGTTCAAGTTGTCCCATTTTCTCTGAAAGGACCTTTGATTCCGAATCGATTATGCCGTTTATCTGCTTTGACATCGATGCAAGTTTTTCCTGATGTTCTTTACTGGTATATAAGCCGAAAAACTGCTCGTCTCTTTTTAATTCCCGGACTTTTTCAAGAAGAGATTCAATGAACTTTTTGCCGCAGAGGTAGTCGTCATCAATCGGATAATTATTCTTTATGCAAAGATTAAAAGAGCGGGCTTCAATTTTCCTGATGCTCTCTTCTATAAATGCCAAGTCGATTTTCGCAGCAGGCTTTTTCTCCTTTTTAAAAGAGACTATGCCGGCAAGTCCGCAGCACAGAATGTTACTCGGGCATGGAAAAAAGATAAAAGAGCTGCATGGAACGCCGGCCGGGTCTTTTCCGAAATAGACCTTTGCAGAGAGATAAAAAAGGATTTTGGTAAAAAGAGATTTCAGGAGAAAAGTAAAGAAACCGCTTTCTTCTCTCTTTGTAATTTCCGTTACGAAAAGTTTTATAATATAGCTTACCATGGGTAAAATATATTCCTTTTGAAGTTAATAAATATTTTTTTTGTTTCTTTTACCGAGAATTTCGCATATTGCCAAAACATCTTCCGGCTTATCGACCCCGATGCTCTTATGTTCCGTAAGAACAACATGTATTGGAATGTCATTTTCAAGCAGTCGGAGCTGTTCAAGCTTTTCTGCAATTTCAAGCCGGCTCGGGCCTAAAGCGACAAATTTTCTCAATGCATTCATCCTGAAGGCATAAAGACCTATATGCCCGAAAAAAACCTTTTCCCGACCGTCACGGTAACATGGAATCGGCAAACGTGAAAAATAAAGGGCTTTTCCTGTATTTGAAAATACAGTCTTGACCCTGTTTTTATTTTCGGCCTCCTTAATGCCTATCTTTCCTGCAAGAGTTGTTATTTCAACTTCCGGAGATTTAAAGGGCCGTATAAGTTCTGTCAGCATTGCAGGCTCAAGGAGCGGTTCATCTCCTTGTATGTTTACGATTATGGAATCATCGGGCAGGTTTAATAATTGTGCAGCCTCCAGAACGCGGTCGGTTCCGCTCGGGTGGTCACTGCGGGTCAGGACTACCGGAACATCAAGAGCTTTGGCTGCCGACTCGATACGCTCGTCATCCGTTGCAAGGAAGACCAGCGAAAGCTCCGGGCATTGTCTCGCCCGGGTAAATACGTGCCAGAACATCGGCTTGCCGGCTATATCGGCAAGGGGTTTTCCCGGGAAACGGGTCGAACCAAAGCGGGCCGGGATTATTCCATAACAGTTATGCTGTTTTTCCATTTAGGTTCAGGCAATATTCCATAAATTTCCGAAAAGAAAAAATAAATCGCCGTAAATTAGTGGTCAGTTTTCTGTATTTCAGCTAAGCGGAGTGCCCGGTTTAACTTTTTTATCAAGAGTTGCGACAGTGCAGCCATTTTCGTCTGTTGCAGCAAGCAGCATGCCGTTTGATGTGACACCCATGATCTTTGCCGGTTTCAGGTTTGCAACAACAATCACCTGTTTTCCCTCAAGCTCTTCCGGAGTATAGCTTGAAGCGATGCCGGCCACTATGGTTCTGGTTTCCCCGAGGTCAATTTCAAGTTTTAGAATTTTTTTCGCTCCGGGAATCGATTCCGCCTTTAATATGGTTGCAACTCTTAAATCAATGTTGCTGAGCAGTTCCAGCGTTATTTCCGGTTTTATATCCGGCGTAATGGTTCCTGTTTTCTTTTCGGGCAATGACGATTCCATCTTTTTTTTATCGATTCTGGGAAAAAGTGTTATTGATTTCGGAAGCTTTGTTCCTGCCTTGATGCCGTTCCATGTTTTAATATTTGTTAAATCATAAAACGGTTTTTCATGATCCTGACCCAGATGATACTGCATTGTTTTTGCAGTATCAGGCATAACCGGATAAATAAGGCCGGATACCACTCTTAATCCTTCAAGAAGATCGTATATGACGAATTCAAGTTCTTTTCTGCTGGTTTTCTTTTTTGCAAGAACCCATGGTGCAGTTACATCAACATACTTATTCATAAGGCTGATAAATTCCCAAACCGAAATCAAAGCTTTGTGAAAGGAGAAATTTTCCATCGCTTTTTCATATTCTTCAACAGCGGCTGATGCCTGGAGTTTAAGGCTGCCCCTGAGTTCGCCTTCGGTTTCAGGATCAATTTCAGGAACAATTCCTTCCAAATATTTATGAGCCATAGTTATTACCCTGGAAAACAGATTTCCAAGATCATTTGCAAGGTCTGAATTAACACGCGCAACAAGAGCTTCTTCATTGAAACTGGAGTCAAGACCAAAGGCCATTTCCCTCATGAGGAAAAACCTGAAAGCGTCCAGCCCATAGATATTTTTGAGGGAAAGAGGCTCAACGACATTACCGAGACTCTTTGACATCTTGCTTTCATCTATATTCCAGTAACCGTGAACATTAAGATTTTTGTATACAGGTATTCCTGCGGCCCTGAGCATTATAGGCCAGTATATTCCATGGGGTTTTAATATGTCCTTTGCAATAACATGCTGTGCAGACGGCCAGAATTTCCTGTACAGCGCACCATCCGGATATCCGAGAGCCGAGACATAGTTAAGCAGAGCATCAAACCATACATAAGTTACAAATTTATCATCAAACGGAAGAGGAATTCCCCATTCGAGACGTGTTCTGGGGCGGGATATACATAAATCTTCAAGAGGCTCTTTTAAAAAAGATAACACCTCGTTTTTATAACGTTCAGGCCTTATGAATTCGGGATTTTGCCTGATGTGATCAATAAGCCAGTCCTGGTAACGGCTCATTTTAAAAAAGTAATTTGATTCACTGATGGTTTCGGGTTCGGTTTCGTGATCCGGGCATTTACCATTTACGAGTTCCCGTTCAGCATAAAAACGTTCGCAGCCAAAACAGTAAAGCCCTTCATATTCGGAAAAATAAATATCCCCGGAATCATGTATTTTCTGCAAGATTTTCAGGACAACAGCTATATGTGAAGGGTCGGTTGTCCGTATGAATGAGCTATACTCAATATTTAATTCCGGCCACAGGTCTTTAAATAACCCGCTTATTTTATCAACATAAATTCGGGGGCTTAAACCTTCATTTTTTGCTGCGCGTTCGACTTTATCGCCGTGTTCATCCGTGCCGGTAAGAAAAAAGGACTCCTTGTTCTGCATCCTGTTGTAACGGCAAATTACATCAGCGACAATAGTGGTGTACGCATGCCCAAGATGAGGTTTTGCATTCACATAATAAATCGGAGTTGTAATATAAAAAGTGCTGCTCATTCCGCTCCCTGATATTTTTTCATATTTAAATCAATGCCAATCTCTTTGTGTGTCTCATTATCAGTTGAATTATTGTTAAATATTATTTTTTCATAATATTCCTCTTCAGGAATTCTTTCAATATCTGAAATTTCAGGAGGATCCTCTCTTATGGATTTATTTCTGCATGGAATTTCCTGGTATATTCCATGTTCATATGTAAGACAGCACATGAGCCTCCCGCATTGTCCGGAGATTTTGGTCGGGTTTAAAGAAAGGCTTTGATCTTTTGCCATCCTGATAGAAACAGGCCAAAACTTATCCATGAACAAAGAGCAGCAGATCTCCCGACCGCACCTTCCGAGTCCTCCGCACATCTTGGCCTGGTTTCGTATTCCAACCTGTCTCATTTCAATCCTGACAGAGAGCTCTTTTACAAGCACTTTAACAAGTTGCCTGAAATCGATACGCCCTTCAGCAGTAAAATAGAATGTGAGTTTGCTGGTATCAAAGGAGCTTTCCACTGAAAAAAGATTCATTTTAAGGTCAAGCTCTTTTAAGCATTTAAGGCAAAAGGCCTGCGCATTTTTTTCTATTTTGGCATTTTTTTCTTTTTGCTGATAATCTTTTTCGTTTGCAAGGCGAATCACTCTTTTAAGTGGTTTGTTAGGAAGCTGATCGCAGGGGACAGGTGCAACCGCCACAGTACCAAAGCCCAATCCCTGCTCGGTCTCAACGATTACATGGTTTCCAATAGTTAGCACAAACGCGCCGATGTCGAAATCATAAACTTTCCCGGCGGGTTTGAATCTGATACCTACAATTTTCATATATGAAGCCCGGCAGACCGGACTATTTTCCCCTTTAATAAGTAAAAATGAACTTTTACGTGACCATCAGACTTGAAGGCCTCATAAAAGGCTGATTTTTCACACGAAGACACAAAGGCACGGAGAAAGGCCAATTGAAAACATTCGGTTTTTTCTTTGTGTTCTCAGTGATCTTTGTGTGAGAACATTTTTTTACTGGTCTATCAGCCTTGCACAAGCTTTAAAACAAGTGTTTCGGCAGTCAGCCTCAAATTTACATTTGCCCGTATGGCTTGCCGGGCCATTCGGATCTCTTCGAATTTTGATATGAGGCTTTGTTCAGAGTGCTTTTGATAAGAGGTTTGCATTTTGTCTGAAAGATCAATAAAAATAATTTTTTCAGGATAGTGCTTGAAAACAGCCATATCCCTGTACCAGATCTTGATTGTCTCTAAAGAGCCGAGAAAATCATCCTTGTCTTTTGAAAGCCTTTCTGCAAATGCAAGACATCTCCCTGTATCTTTTAGAGATAAAGATTCTAATTCGCTTATAAGCCAATCCCTTTTTCTCAGCAGTTTGCTGCTGCTGATATTGAATGCCCCGGATAAGCTCCCGTTAGACATGCTTGCAAAAATGTCAGCATCAACCGGGTCAATCCCTTTGCTTTCAAAGAGCATTTGGGCAATTTTTTTCCGGGAAACTGGGTTAAACTTTATGTTCTGGCAGCGTGAAGAAACAGTTGAAATAAGATCTGTTTTTTCGGTGGCGGTAAGAATCAGAATTGTTCTGTCAGGGGGCTCTTCCAGTATTTTCAGAAGAGCGTTGCCTGCCGCTATATTCATGGCCTGTGCATCCGATATAATAACTACCCTTATCTTAGCCTCATAGGGTTTCAGGGTCAGGATTCCGCACAGGTCACGAATCTGGGATATCCTGATATTATAACCGGAAGGCTTAATCTGGATAACATCAGGGTGACTGTTTGACAGAATTTTTCTGCAAGACCTGCAAATACCGCAAGGTTCTGATATTTTATGATTATCTGGTAAGCCTGTTTTTCCGGAATCTGCAGGCGGTTGTCCCGGGCCGTCTTCAAGACAATTGCATGCCATGGCAAATATTCTTGCCGCAGTCTGTTTACCAACACCTTCAACGCCTGTGAAAAGGAGCGCATGCGGAATGGTTCCCTTCCTAAGAAAGGCAGTTAATATCCGGGTTGGTCTTCTTTGATCAGTTATTGATTCGAAACCAGGCACAACTTAACGATCTACCCGTTCTTTCAGCTCTTTCCCTGATTTGAAAAAGGGGAGCTTTTTAGGCCTGATAGTAACCTTTTCGCCTGTCTTGGGATTTCTGCCGGTATAACTCTTGTAATTTTTTACAAAAAAACTGCATAGACCGCGAATTTCAATTCTGTCTTCTGTTGCCATGGAGTCTGCCATGGAATCAAAAAAGATCTGAACAACCTTGGCTGACTCTGCTTTTGATATGTTAGCTTCATTTTTGAGGGCCGAAATTAACTCCAGTTTATTCATATTTCCTCCTTGAAAAATAATTACCTTAATCTTTCCATCTATCTTTTAAATAAAAGTTTATAGTAAGTCAAGCAGTTATGATAATTATCATGTCAGAATCTCAACATCTTCCTCATCCACTTCAACAGAAGCGAACTGGCAAAGGGCTTCAATGCTGACTATTACGCGTCCGATTCCCTTGTATCTAGCGAATGTTCCGACGACACCTTCAAGAGGGCCGGATATTACAACGACCCTGTCTCCTTTCTTAAAATCGTTTCCGGTTAATACTTTGTTATCTCCTGATACCATGATTCTGAGTGATTCTATCGTTTCTGCTGAGACAGGAAGTGGTCCGTTACTGGTTCCGACAAGTCGAACAGCGCCAGTGGTTTTAACAATTTCTATCTGGTTTGACGGTGTGCGGTCTGATTTCACAAAAATGTATCCGGGGAAAAGGGGCACCATTATCATGGCTTTTCTGTCGATACGCCTGCTTCTCACCAGAATTTTCGGCAAAAAAACTTCTATCGATTTTTTTATTAATCCCTCGTACACCACATTCTCAAACCTGCTTTTGGTGTGAAGGACGTACCATGAAGGAATAAATAATTCAGTCATTCCGGGGTCCCAGAGCCTTTCTCATCTAATTGCCGATTCCTCCCAAGCCTGTAAAATTTACCATGAAGAAATATTTTTTGTCATTAATCTCATCGGTATATTTAACATCGATCGACCAGCACTGGGCAGTATACAAAAAACCCAACCCCGTTCTTATTCGTGTATTATCCTTGAGGTTTTCTTCATAATCGGCATTAATGGAAAGTTTCTCAGTTATTTTGATTTTAAGATAAGAAAGTATCGATTCTATTGAATCATTTTCGAATCTGTATTCAGCAGAGATTGAGTCACCCCTTGCGTCAGAGATTGTTCCAGCACCATTTCTTGAAATAAATTTGCTGTCGTACGGGGACCATTTTGCATCCGTTGATAGAGATAGATATTTCAGAGGGGTAAATTTCAGCTCGCCATATATTGGGGAAAAAGGTCTTTTTGATTTTTGATTTGCCCACTTTACGGGATTATCCTCTTTTTCTTCATTAATATCAAAGCTTTGTTCCAGTTTCATTCTTAAAAATTCATTGTAATTAAAAGAGGGTTTCTCTTCTGTTTTGCCGCCCTCTTTGCCGGGATTTCTTAGAGGTGATTTTGAAGTAAATGTGTTTATTAACGAATAAGTTACAAGGTTGCTTTTTGCCATACGGTCGAGGCTGTCAAAGTTTGGATATCCGGACTGGTCTTTATCAGGTATGAACTGGTAAATGATTTGAGGTCTAATTGTATGTTTTATGCTGTCCAGGCTTTTTCCGTTTAATTTAAATACGCTGAATACTTCCGTGGAAAGGTCAAGCTTAACATCATACATTTCCCTGTTGTGGGTCTTATCTGTTATCTGGATGTCACTTGCCGGATCGATATACCAGGATGTATGCCTTAAGCCTAGAGATGGTTCAAATGAGAAATAATTCCTGAATCTGTAGGGGAGATAAATCCTTGGATAAAAGTCAGCACGATGGCCCGATGTTCCGTCTTTTCTGTAAAAATTGGTATATTCCGAGTCAAGGTCAGCATAGAAAGGTGTGCCTGATACCTTTTGCTTTGATGCATTAAACTCGATTAGCGGGAGCATGTGCAGGGTGTTGTCCGTGTCGTTCCAGCGCCTGTTAACAACATTATCATACCAGCGGGCTTCCGCATTCAGGGAATATGAAGGCCAGTTTTTATTGAGATTTACCCTGTTTGTTCTTACCGGATCATCGTAGTTGTCGATTTCTCTTCCGAAATATTTTTTAAAGTAACTTTCAGTTGCGTTAAAACCATTGTAACCGTCCTTAAATTCGTGAAGGTAGTCCTGATCGCTTACAATGTCTATATCAACTTTTGCGCTGAATCCATCAGGCAATTTCTGATCGTGTTTCATCCTGAGCCAGTACCTGTCGGAATTGGGACGTAAATAACTGTCATCTAAATACCCCCATTTTTTGTCAGAATCATTTGTACCGTCATCCTTTTTCCTGTCATTAAGAAAATCAAACATCAGGGTTCCTTTGGTCTGTTTGCTTAAAACGTAACGGTATTCAAATCCTGCTTTTTCACCACGCTCGCTCATATGGTGAGCATAGAAGGTTGCATCGGAGCTTTCATTTATTGCCCAGAAGAAAGGCTGGTTGTATTCTATTCCTTTCCTTTCGGATTGTCCCATTTCGGGTGCCAGAAGACCTGACTGTCGCTTTATTTTTGCAGGAAAAACAAGAAAAGGTGCATACATTACCGGTAATTTTTTTGTCCAGAATGTCGCATGGTTGACAAAGCCATATCCTTCGACGTCTACGGTGATCTTTTTACCTGTGACTTTCCAATCCGGTGTTTCACCATCACAGGTTGAAACAGTAGCTTCTTCAACCAAATAGCTTTTTTCACCTGTTTTTTCGATTGATTTGCCGCTGATATTAAAGTTGTTTTCTTTAAGGAATATTGTGCCGTCTTGCACTGTACCGGTTTCGGATTTTAAATCCATATCCATACTGCTTCCTGTGAGAACATCTTCACCTGCCTTCAGTGTGACATTCCCCTGTGCGTGTGCGTGAAATGTCGTATGGTCAAAACGCACGAAATCAGCAGTAAGTTTCCTGGTGCCTTTGGTTATTATAACATTCCCTGAGGCTGTATATATATCCGTGTTCCTGTCATGATTAATTTCATCTGCGGCAAGGTTCCATGGTTCTTTTGAGTCGTCGTCTTTAAACAGATTGCCCCTGATTTCAGGTGCTGCAAAAACATCGGAATACAAAATAAATATAAAGGCAAATATGATTAACAGTATGCCGGGATAAGAGCAGGCATCTTCTCTTAACTGAGAATCCGCCCGGGTGTTTGAACAAAAAGGGAGAGAGTCTCTGTCTTTACGCATGAAATTGTACATTGATATCCGGAATTTTTTCAGGTTCTATCCCTATATTTATGATAATAAATAGTTATCTGCTTGAACCGAAACAGCGTTCGCTAACCCCGTTGCATTTAGGCGGGGTTAGCGAACGAATTTTAAACAGATGCTGTTTCCTAAGGTCGAAGATTTTCCGCTGCTTGCGGCGGGGATCTTCAAAGTTCAGCTACTTTGAGACAAATATCAGCAGTAGAATATAAGAGCGGTTAGTAAAAAGCAAGCCCCAGTTTTTGAAATACTTTCTTTCAAAAAGATTAAAACTGGGGTATTATAAAAAACAATTGATATTAAGGATTCGAGGGTTCAAGGAGTCGAGGGTTCAAGCGCCAAAGTGAAAATTGTCTCGGCAGGATTTATTTTTCTCTCGAAACATTTGTGTCAATAAGCAGGAGAGATAAGAAAAAGCAAACTATAAGGGTTTTTTGTAATATGAAAGTGCTTATTACAAATGATGACGGTATCTATGCTCAAGGCTTATGGGCACTGTACAAGAGGTTTGCCATAAGCCACTTTGTGACAGTTATAGCGCCTGACCGCGAAAGGAGCGCCGTTAGTCAT
>JAHJJB010000130.1 GCA_018823005.1 Pseudomonadota bacterium
GGCCATATTTCTTCAAGATATTCGAAACTGACAGGCAGGTCTTCCTCTCTGTGAGGTTCAAGAGTGACCACGGGAGGACTATTCCTGATAGCCTTCAAATCGGCAAGAAACTTTTTAAAGTCTATAATCCCCAGTCCGAGACCGAGATGGTCATCCGCAACTCCTCTGTTGTCATGAAGGTGGAGCTGGCCAAGAAATGGGCCAAGAGTATTAAGCCATGTTTCAAGAGAGGCATGGCTGAAAGCAGACTGATGGCCGGTATCAAGACAGAAAGAGACGCCTTCTTTTTCAAGATTTTCAAAAAGGACTTTAATCTCATCCGGAGAGTGTTCGTAAACATTTTCCAGCATAAGAACCCCGCCCTCGTCTTTTATGGCCGCTCCCAGCCATGACCATATTTTAATACTCTTTTCAATCCATTTTTCCCTGAAATAACCGTATCTTCTGCCATCATAACCTGCGTGGCATATAACGGTTTTCGGTTTAAATATCGGTACAAGTTCGAGCAGCTGCCTGAAGCGGTGTTTTGTTATTTCTCTTACCGCAGGGTCTGAAGAGCCGGCGGAAAGATCCACAAAAGGACCGTGAAGGGTAATTGAAAGGCGGCGTTTGTTAAGCTTTTGCGCAATACCGGCAAGTTCGGGGCCTGATACATGGTCTAAAGTCGTGCCGTCAAAACTTATTTCCGGATTAATCCTCTCATCTATAAAATAATCCAGATATGTATCCCTGAGCATGACAAATGGAATGCTCACCTGGGTTAATTTTTTTATCCGTTCCATTTCATCTTTGATGACTTATCAGGAGCCCATCACCTTTATCTCTTAAGAGTTCAGCTTGTGGAGCCATTCCTTCATCTCCGATGCTTCATACTCTTCCTGGTTTAATGCAAGCTCAACGTTAGTTGCAAGGCCCGCATGTTTTGCTGTTTCGTCTCCTGCCTGAAGAGTTATATATTCCAAGCGTGATTTCTGTAAATCCTCAACGGCATTTTTCAAAGCTTCGGCAACCGAGGCGCTTAAACCTGCTTTGTCCGATTTCAACAGGGGATTTATTCCGCTTGCGGCAACTTCTTCGGAAAGATGTGCAAGCTGCTTCATCTTTGTCATTGAAAAATCCATAATCTGCCACCCAAGCATCGCGTCCTTCTGAAAAACCCAGGCACTTCTTATCCGTTGAAGCATCTGGGTATATTTGTTCTTTATTATTTCCTGCAATGTGTTAACAAATTCAACAGGCAGTTTATTTTCTCCTCCCGGTTTCCCGGAAGCTTCATCAGGTGTCAGCTTCTTGAGAATCTTCTCAAATTTTCTTGCATGAATTTCTGATTCCCATGCTTCCCTGTCAAGAACGCGCCTTATATGTGCATCTTTCACCTTGCCGGCCTCATCCTGATAATGGGGAATAAGTTTCTTCTCGTAATCAACGTAAGATTGAAAAATAGTTGCACGGTTTGTCGGATCAAAAGGATATGGAGCAGGTTTCAAATCGGGTTCTCCTCCGAGCTGCCCGATAATCATTCCAAGCCAGTGCATATGCCACATTTCTTCTCTTGCCCTCGAAAGGAGGCTTGCACCTATCGGTGTATCTTCTCCTTCCTGGTAACCATGAACAATATACCTGAGAATAGCCGCGTGTTCATCAGCAAGATCCCTGTTCAGCATGTTAATCAGTTCTTTATTATCCATAGCAGAACCTCCTTATATTTTATTACGTTAACACTCCTGTATATTTACTCTCACTGCGCAATCTGAAGCGGATTCTTTGAATCCTTGACCTTGAACCGCAATAGCGAACGCATTCCCCGTAGCTTGTATGAGGACTTTAATCTTTAATTCTGACACAATCAACAATCTCATTTATAAATTATTGTTTTATATTAGGTAGATGACAAGCAAAACGCAACTTTTTTCTTGTTAATCTGAACCGTTGATGTATTTTAGGATTTAAATCTTATAATTATGACAAATAATGTTGAAGTGCGGGCACTATCAAAACTGATTATAAAACCTGATCTCCATGAAGATTGGAACGGAGACGAATGTGTATTTAATATGCAATAAAATTCTATTGCTTCTTTCCGTTTTTTTTATAGCTGTGAACGCGGGAGCGACATCTTTGGAACAAGCCCCTTTCCCGCATTCAAATCTTTCTATTATTCCTCCGGTCCCATTGTCTTTCTGCGGGGAACGGGTTCCTGTTGAAATTCAGGATGTCAAGGAACGCTTCGAAAGAGAGATCCTTATCTCCTCATTGGATCGCGCGCAGGCTATTCTGTGGCTGAAGCGCTCCAGCCGCTATTTGCCTTACATCGAACAGGCGCTTAAAGAAAACAGCATGCCGGACGATCTGAAGTACATTGTCGTTGCTGAAAGCGCGCTGAAACCAAACGCGGTATCGAATAAAGGAGCTGTCGGCTACTGGCAGTTTATTTTTGAAACCGGGCGGAATTACGGGCTGACCATCGATGGGAATAAAGATGAAAGACGCGGTTTTTTCTCTTCAACTCAGGCGGCTTTAAGCTATTTAAAAAATCTTTACGAAATGCTGGGTTCATGGACACTGGCGACAGCGGCATATAACATGGGTGAAGAAGGACTTCTTGCCGAAATTCATGAGCAGGAAACCAATGATTTTTACAGACTTTATCTTCCGAATGAAACCCAAAGGTACATTTTCCGGATTCTTTCAATAAAACTGATCATGCAGGATCCAGACAGTTATGGATTCAAACTGACCGATAAGGATTATTATCCGCCAAAAGCCTTCGACAGGGTTAATCTTGAATGCACCAGCGAAATTCCCATAATGCTCATAGCAAAGGCGGCAAAGAGTTCATTCAAGGAAATAAAGGATCTTAATCCTGAAATAAGAGGTTATTTTATTCCAAAAGGGAATAACACCATTCTTATCCCGAAAGGCGCTTCAGAGGGTTTTGCCGAACGGTATGAACAGCTTTTAAATAATTTTCTGTCTGATCAGGGTAAACATGTATACGTTGTAAAAAAGGGGGAAACTCTTTATTCGATTGCAAGGATGTTTGATATACCTGTTCTGTCTATTCCTATCTGGAACAAGCTTGATAAAAAACTCTCAATCCGCCCTGGTGACCGTCTGATAATTTATCCGAAAAAAGCGGAACCCGGCCAAAACAAATGATGTAAGGAATATGGCTGTTCTATTAAAAAAAGTTTTAAAGCTGCGCACGGTTATATCGACTGCTGCCGGCATGGCCATGGCAACTTCATGCTATCTCGCAGGCCTCCAGATTGCAATTATAGTAGCAGGTCAACTTGCCTGGATTTCAATTTTAATTGCCGGATTTTTATGCCTTCTTTCTGCCATGTGCTTTTCTGAGCTTACGTCCCTTTATCCGTCTGCTGCAGGGATAAAGCTTTTCATGGAAAACGCATTTAATGAAAAATCTGCGATTGCCATCGGAATGTTTTATGTAATTCTTGGCGCAAGCATGGTGGGAGCTGAAAGCTATCTTCTTTCAAGCGTTCTTCTTGACTCGGCAGGGATAATTATCAGTCCGGTGATCGACAGGTTTTTCTGGCAAATAATTTTTATCATCCTTGTTGGTTATATAAATTATAGAGGCGTTAAGATCACCGGCCTGACACAGGATATTCTGACATACCTGATGTTTGGTTTTCTGATTGCAGTATCTGTCTACACCTTGTCAGTTAAACAGATAGATCTGGCCGCGGCTTTAATTCGCCCCGATTTTACAATCGGAAAAGTTTTTTCTGCGGCGGCTGTCGGAGTTTTCATGTATGTCGGTTTTGAGTGGGTTACGCCTCTTGCGGAAGAAACAACCGATTTCCAACTTATCGGAAAAGGGATGATGTATGCGGTCGGGATCCTGTCCGTAACCTATGCCCTTTTCGTCGTGGCGATGTATTCAGGGCTTACCGAGGAACAGCTCAAAAGCGGCACAACTATCCCTCACATTCTCTTTGCCCGGAATCTGTTCGGAAACACAGGCGGACTCCTGTTTATAATAATGAGCATCATAGCCTCAGTAACCTCGTTTAACGCAGGGCTGCTCAATACGTCCCGTTTTACATACGCCATGGCGAGAGACAACACCCTTCCAAGGGTTTTAAGCAAACTTCACCCGGATTATGCGACTCCGTTGGCAGCAATTCTTTCTCTTGTTGTTTTTGCAATAATACTGAGCTTTCTCATCCTAATTACAGGCAAATATCTCTTTATAATCATTATGGCTGCAGCCCTTGAATGCTTCATATATGTTGTTATGGCTGTATGTGTTTTGAGGCTCAGAAAGAAATTCCCGGATAAAAAACGCGCTTTCCTGATTCCTTTCGGAAAAACTATCCCGGTAATTACAGCAATTGTATTTGGCGGGCTTATGATCGGAATTTTTACAGACTCAACAAAAGATTATGCCGGAAATGTTCTTTTTGAAAATTTCTGGGTAGCTCTCGCAATGGCGGCTTCTGCTGCATTTTGTGTCGCGTATACACTTCTTATAGTTCCGAAATTAAAAGCCGCTGCTTTAGAAAGAGCATCTTCACGCAAAAAGAGAAGACCAGGCAAAAGTTAAAATTACCGCCCTCGTATAAAGCCGGATAAATTCCGATTTATATCTGAGTTGAGCAGAAGCCAGGTTGGGGTATGGGCTTCTAAATAAAATAAAAAAGACGCATAACATAGCCTGTCGATCTTATTTCTGTTAATATATATGTGCATCAACAGGGGGTTTATCTTTTTTCTTTCAGAATATCCCGTATTTCTGCAAGCAACACCTGCTCTTTTGAAGGCGCAGGCGGAGGTTGTACTGCCTCTTCTTGTTTGCGCTTCAGTGTGTTAAGGGCTTTTATAAGCATAAATATCGCGAATGCCACAATTGTAAAATCGACGACCGTTTGTATAAACTTGCCGTAAGAAATTACTACAGCAGCGGTATCACCTGATGCCTGTTTCAATGTAACAGCGAGCTTGCTGAAGTCTACCCCTCCTATGGCCAGGCCGATTGGCGGCATAATCACATCGCTTACGACAGAAGAAATGATCTTCCCGAATGCGGCTCCGATAATAATACCGACAGCCATGTCAACAACGTTCCCTTTCATCGCAAACTCTTTGAATTCTTTCAACATGCTCATTTTTCATCTCCTTTCGTTTATATTAAGATAATCCATTCGCTTTGATCCTGTTAATGACGTTGTGTTTTGACATGTCAAATTGTAGATACCCGCTGCAGGCAGCGAGGAATGCTTGTCCGCCATTGCTGCATGGCGGGCGCTCGGCTGTTTCGGTTCACCTCGTCAACAACAGTCTCTTGCTCTTTCTGAATTTGATATTTCTTTACATTTACTAAATATTATCCTATTTTGAAAGCTAAAATTCCTTCCTTAAAGGAGGCTCCCTCATGATTACGATAATTGCCAAAATATTGAAGGCGTTAAATTCCGAAACAGATCCCGCACAGATAGGCCTTGCGGTAAGTTTTTCTATAATCGCGGGGCTGACGCCGGTATTGAGCCTCCATAATCTTGTCGTGCTTTTTCTGGTGCTTATCCTGAGGGTAAATATTTCAATTTTTATCGTCGGAACCGGTATTTTTTCAGGCATCTCCTACCTGCTCGATCCTGTTTTTCATATAACAGGGCTCGGTCTTCTCACAGCCGAACCACTGGGAGCATTCTGGACGATACTTTATAATTTACCTCTCTTGCGGATTGAGCGCTTCAACAACTCGATAGTAATGGGAAGTCTTCTTTTTTCAATAGCGCTTTTTGTGCCGGCTTGTGTTTTCAGCATGTTTATCGTGAGTCACTACAGGGAGCATATCCTGGAGCGTATCCGGAAAACACGGTTAATGCAGATAATTATGGCAAGCCGGATATATTCGGCCTACCAGACTGTTTCAGTATGGAGAGGCAATATATGAACAGATGGATTCGCTGGCAGGGACTTGTCGTTTTTCTGTGTGTGACACTATCGATGTGCCTTATCTGGGTTCTGTTTGTGGATTCTGTTGTAAAAAAAGTTATAGAAAAGACCGGCACAAAGATTGTAGGTGCCAAGGTTGAGCTTGAGAAGGCAGACTTCTCGCTCTTTCCAATAGGACTGACCCTATTCGGGCTGCAGGTTACGGATCCCGATGAGCCCATGAAAAACGCGGTTGAAATAGGGCGGATCGCAGGAACCATCGACAGTCTCCAGTTACTGCGAAGAAAAGTTATTATAAATGAGATGGGTGTAGATGGGGTCCGTTTAGGGACTCAGCGCATAAGATCAGGCGCTATATCAAAAAAGACTGAAAAAGGCGGAAAAGACGAAAAGAAGGATTCTATCCCCGGTCTTCCGATGATGAAGCTGCCGGATATTCAGGATATCCTTGTGAAGGAAAATCTTCAAACCGTTCAGCTGGTTCAATCTATCAGGACAGATATTGAGAGCAAGAAGGAGTTGTGGACAAAAAACATTGCGGAACTCCCCGGAAAAGAAAAGATAGACGGATACCGCAGGCGGATCGAAACACTGAAAGGAGCAAAAGGGTCGAAGAATATCGGGGATATCGGAGGAATCCTTGGCTCTGCCGGAGAGGCTCAGATTCTTTATAAGGATATGCAGGCAGATCTTGAGTTGCTTCAGAAATCTCAGAAGGAATTTAATACAACCCTTGCAAACTTTAAAGATCAGATTGCTGAAATTGAGAAAGCTCCGCAGGAGGATATCCGCCGCCTGTCGGAGAAATACGGATTTTCAGCGTACGGATTCGCGAACATGAGCCGTTTTTTTATAGAGCCGGGAATAACCGCCTGGGTCGACAGGGGGCTATACTGGAAAGCAAGGCTTGAGCCTCTTATCAATAGGAACGGTCAGAAAAAAGGAAACTCCGAAGTGGTCAAGCCGTTGAGGGCGAAGGGAAGCGATGTGCGCTTTAAGGAAAAAGAGCCTTTACCTGATTTTCTCATCCGTGTCGCCAGGGTATCTGTTCAGCTTCCCATGGGAGATCTTTCCGGGGCAGTAAAAAACATCACACCTGATCAGGATATTCTCGGTCAACCCCTTTTGTTCGAATTCTCAGGAGAAAAACTTTCAGGCGTGCGGGCTGTCAGACTTGACGGAGCCGTAAACCGGGTTTCTCCCGGCTCACCGGAAGAGAGCATCAATCTACACCTTGAAGGTTATAAAATACATGCAAAAAGCATTTCGCAGGATTCATCCCTGCCGCTTACACTGGAAAAAGGGGATGCCGATCTGGAACTTAAAGCCACACTTGCAAAGGGTTTTATTGATGCAACCATGGCGGCAAAGCTGCAGGGTGTCCGTTTTTCAGCAGGCGCTGCCGACACTGGTTCCGGTTACGGCAAGGCGGTCTCTTCGGCGCTCTCGGGAGTATCAACAGTAGGGGTCAAGGCCAGGATAACAGGCCCGACGGATAATTATCAGATGCAGATTTCATCCAACCTTGATGATTTACTCAAAGATGCTGTCGGCTCAATAATAAAGAATCAGGTTTCCCAGTTTGAAAATAAACTGCGTGCAGCCATATCCGACAAGGTGAGCGGTCCGCTTCAGGAAGCAAAGGGAA
>JAHJJB010000131.1 GCA_018823005.1 Pseudomonadota bacterium
AACTGCCTTCCCATCAGTAATCTCAAGTTTTTTCGGCTCAACGGAAAGGCTGATGTTATCCTGGTTTACCTTTCCGCCGCTAATAAAACCTCCGGACGGATATTCCTTATCAATAAGAACACTTTCTTTTCCATCTTTTACTATTGCTATCAAGATCTTGCGCAATCCTCTTTTTCCATCTGAAACCGAAATCAAAAGATTTTTCGAAGGGCCGATAGCCATCGTCATGGAGGGCGTTTCAACCTTTATAGAAGGATTCTCATTCTCGAGGCATACAAATAAAATCCATCCGGAAGACAGAACAACCAGGCTGGCCAGAAATATCAACAAAGCTCTTGAACTGAATATGTTACTTTTCAATGTGTTATAATCCACCTTTCTTGCAGGTTATTTATAATGTGATAAATTATACTTCATGGTCTCGAAAAAAAAGAGCCGGCAAGCATAAATAAACCGGCCTTTCTTCTTCCTGTCAGGCCGTAAAGCATTAACAGTTAACCGGAATATAATCAAGGCTCTTTTTCGTTTCTTGACTTTTAGACCTCTAACCGATAGATGTCTGAATATATAGGATTACAAAACATGTAAATGGAATTTGAAATATTCATTATTTTGCTCCGGGATAATCATGATAAAAACAATAAAAGTCAGTAATATATCTGTTGGTGGCGGGTCTCCTCTGGTCATAATAGCAGGCCCTTGTGTCATTGAAGATAAAGAGACCACAATTTATATCGCCCGTTACCTCAAGGAGCTTGCACTGAAACTGGATTTTCCTTTAATTTTTAAGGCTTCATATGATAAGGCAAACAGGACTTCTCTCAATTCCTTTAGAGGCCCGGGAATTACCAAAGGACTCAAGCTTCTTGAGCAAATAAAAAGCGAGCTTGGCCTTGCGATCCTGTCGGATGTTCATTCAATAAATGAAATCGAAGATGCAGCCGGCATTTTGGATATAATTCAGATACCTGCATTTCTTTCCAGACAGACAGATTTTATATTGGAAATTGCAAAAACAGGAAAGCCTGTTAATATAAAAAAAGGGCAGTTTCTTGCACCTTGGGATATAAGGAATGTTGTTGAAAAGATAACATCAACCGGCAATGATAATGTTCTTATAACTGAACGCGGCACAATGTATGGATACAATAATCTCGTGGTTGATTTCCGCGGCATTCAGATAATGCAGGAGACCGGATATCCTGTTATATTTGATGCTACACACAGCGTACAGCTTCCGGGAGGAGAAGGAAACAGTTCCGGAGGAGATCGCAAATTTGCTCCGGCACTTGCTCTGGCCGCTGTTGCAGCCGGAGCGGATGGCATATTCATGGAGGTTCATCCGGACCCTGACAGGGCGCTTTGTGACGGACCAAATTCTCTGCAACTTGGCAGCTTGAACGACCTGATTATAAAATTAAAGGCCGTCAGAGAGGCGATAACTTAAATCGCAAGCAATATCTGAGCTTTAGTTGCGGAATTTATTACAGCAGTTCTTTATGACTTAAAGGTGCATATTGATTTATAAAGTTTTTGACGCAGAAAAAAGGCTAAGCGATATAAAATTACTACTCCTTGATGTTGACGGTGTGATGACTGACGGGAGCATTATTTATAATGATAATGGTGAAGAAATCAAAGTTTTTTGCGTAAGGGACGGACTTGGTATCAGGATGCTGATGAATTCCGGAATTAATGTCGGAATTGTTACTGGTAGAAGTTCGGATGCTTTATATCACAGATGCAAAAATCTCCACATTGAGTACATATTCGACGGGGTATCAGACAAAGCAGCAGCTCTTGATAAAATAACAGAAAAAACCGGCATAAAAGAGCAGGATATTGCCTATATCGGGGATGATCTTCCTGATATTTCCATTATGAGAAAAATTGGTATTCCGATTGCTGTGGCCGATGCCCATGAAAACGTAATTGAAGTTGCTCATATGGTAACATCGGCAAAGGGTGGAGCAGGTGCGATCCGTGAAGTATGTGAAGTCTTAATCAAAGCGCAGGATAACTGGGAAGCTGTTATTAAACAATTATAGTTGCACATCAAAAAATATGAAAAACAGAAACATTAAAATTGCATTGATATCGGTTATTGTTGTCACAATCTCGCTGACTTTTGCTCTGTTCATCGGATACCGGTATGTTTCAAAAAACCCCGAAAAAGTTATACCCGTTGTTGTTGACGGATCAAGCATAACGATTGAAAAAATACATCAGACTTCGACCAAAAACGGAGTTGTTGAATGGAATCTTGATGCAAGTTCCGCCACTTACAGTAACGACAAAAAAGAGGCTTTTTTAAAAGATTTGTCTGTGACTTTTTTCACAAAAGATAATCAGAAAATTTTCCTTACCGCTGATAACGGAATTTTAAAAACTGAATCAAACAACATAGAAATATCCGGCAGCATAATAATAAGGAGCGATGAGTATCTGCTGAAAACTAAAAAAATCAATTACGAACATGATAAACGCATTATTTTCTCAAAGGTTCCGGTTGAAATTACAAGTAATTCCATGAATCTTGTTGCTGATTCAATGACTATTTATTTAAACACAAACAGGGCTGAACTTACAGGAAAAGTTGAAGGTACATTCGGTGACAATGCATCATTATAGATCAGGATATTTTAAGTTACTCTTTATTGCGGCATCATTATTTTTGCTCTTTAATACGCCTTTTCTCTTCGCGGGTAATAAAAAACCTGATTCCCCGAAAGATGCCGGAGAAAAAAAAATTCATATAACTGCCGACAGGATGATTGCTGAAAGCAATTCCAGCAATGCCGAATTCATAGGAAACGTGAGGGTCACACAGGAAAAGACGGTTATTACAGCAGACAGAATTAAGGTTATCTATAATAAAGATTCCGGCACAAAAGACAAATCAAAACCCGGAGATTCAATAAGGGAAATTATAGCAACGGGAAATGTCAAAATCTGGTTCGACGATAAAATTGCTGAAAGTTCACAGGCTGTGTATACGGCTGAAACCAGAATTCTGGTACTGACCGGATCAATTTCAAAAATCATGAGCGGGAACAATTCGGTTTCAGGTTCAAAAATAACCTTTTTCCGGAATGACGGACGTATTAATGTCGAAGGAAGCGGAAAAAACCGTGTTGAAGCCTTCTTTGAATCGGATGGAAAAAGTTTGTAAACAGGAAGGAGAAACAACCTCTTTAATGGCTAAATTATTTCTTGATAGTCTGGTTAAGATATACAGGGGAAGAAAAGTTGTTGATTCTATCAGCATCGATGTCGAAAGCGGCGCAGTGTTTGGGCTTCTGGGTCCAAATGGCGCGGGAAAAACAACAACCTTTTATATGACCGTTGGAATGGTGAAACCTGACAAAGGCAGAGTATTCATAAATGATGAAGAGATTACCGGCGCACCGATGTACATCAGAGCCCGCAAGGGATTGGGTTATCTGCCCCAGGAAGCTTCAATATTCAGAAAACTGACGACAAAGCAAAATGTTATGGCAATTCTCGAATTACAATCAATTACAAAACAGGAGCAGGAAGACCGTGCAAATATTCTCCTTGATGAGCTTGGCATCAGGCATCTTTCGGATCAGAAAGCGGCTCTTCTTTCAGGAGGGGAAAAAAGGCGCCTTGAAATTTCCCGGTCACTTGCCACCAATCCGAAATTTATTCTTTTAGATGAGCCTTTCGCGGGAATAGATCCTCTCGCCGTTATTGACATAAAGAACATCATAATGCATTTAAGAAATCGTGGGATAGGCATATTGATTTCCGATCATAATGTAAGGGAAACCCTTGGAGTATGCGATATGGCTTTCATATTGAATGAAGGCAAGATTATTGAATCCGGACCTCCGGAAAAAATAGCATCCAGTGAAATTGCACGCCGTATATATCTTGGAGACGAGTTTAGACTGTAATATGGCTCTTGAATTCAAACAACAACTCAAACTGTCCCAACAGCTGGTTATGACACCCCAGTTGCAAATGGCTATCAAGCTTTTGCAGCTCTCGCGTCTTGAGCTTCTTGATACAGTGCGACAGGAACTTGATTCAAACCCGATGCTGGAAGAGGTTCAGGATTCTGTTTCCAATGAATTGTTGACTGAACCGGCTGAAATACTGCGCCAACCGGATGACTCCTTAACCAAAGAAGTAAAAATTGAAGAAAAAATCCACGACGCTTTTGATTGGAATAATTACATCGATGAATATAATGCCCCGGGCAAAATCAATTTTGAAGCAGAAAAAAAAGAAACCCCGAGTTACGAAGCCTTTATATCCCGGACTGAATCTCTAAACGACCATCTTCTTTGGCAGCTTCTAATGACAGGCCCTTCAAAGGAAGAGGAAGACATAGGAAGTCTTATCATTGGAAATCTTAACAGTGCCGGTTATCTTGATGTATCTGTGGAAGACATATCAAAAATCAGCGGATCTTCCGCAGAAAAAGTTGAAAAAGTTTTATCAACGATACAAACATTCGATCCATCCGGAGTATGCGCAAGGAATTTGAGCGAATGCCTTCTCATACAGGCAAAACAGCTCGGTCTCCATGGAACTTTAGTCACTGATATCATTCAAAATCATCTGAATTATCTTGAAAACAATAATTTCAGGGCTATTGCAAAAGTGCTCAAAGCGGATATGAGAGAAGTTGAAGTTGCCGTAAATATTATTATGGGGCTGGAACCAAAACCTGGGCGAAAGTTTTCAGATGAAGAGCCTCAATATATAACCCCTGATATTTATGTATATAAGGTGGAAAATAATTTTGTTGTAGTACTAAATGATGACGGAATGCCGAAACTAAGAGTCAGTTCCTACTATAAAAAAAACATGGGAAGGGGAGGGAAAATACCCAATGACGCCAGGGATTACATCCAGGAGAAGATGCGGTCCGCGACGTGGCTGATCAAAAGTATCCACCAGCGCCAGAAAACAATCTTTAAGGTAATGGAAAGCATACTCAAGTTTCAGAGGGAATTCTTTGAAAACGGAATATCTTTTTTAAAACCCATGGTGTTAAGAGATATTGCTCAGGATATAGAAATGCACGAATCAACAATTAGCAGGGTAACTACAAACAAATACGCATTCACCCCCCAGGGCATTTTTGAATTGAAATATTTTTTCAATAGTTCTATTAATAGAACTACGGGCGAATCTTTGGCTTCTGCCAGCGTTCAGGATATGATTAAAAGGCTTATTAAAAATGAAGACCCACAGAAGCCCTACAGTGATGATAAAATAGCTGATATTCTTTTAAATTCAAATGTAAATATCGCAAGAAGAACCGTCGCAAAATACAGAGATGTGTTGAAGATACTCTCTTCAAACAAACGCAAACAACATTAGGGAGGATTCCATAAGCATGCAAACATCAGTTACTTTTAAAAACCTTGATCCTTCTGACAACTTAAAGTCATACGTCAGTGATAAGCTGGATAAACTGGATAAATTTCTTGATAATCCTGCAGAAGCAACAGTTGTACTTTCAATAGAAAAATTTCGTCACATAGCCGAAGTCAATATAACGGGCGACAGGCTTAATATCTTTGGCAAAGAAGAAACAATTGATATGTACGCAGCCATCGACATGGTACTTGATAAACTTGAAAAACAAATAAAGAAAAGCAAGCAGAAAATCCGTGAACGGAGAACAACATCAAAAGGAAAAATAGCTGCGATAAGTCAGGAAAACTTGCGGGAGGAATCCGATATCGGCCAGATAAAGGTTCAGAATATTGAATACAAACCTATGGATATCGAAGAAGCTGTTATGCAGATGGATCTATTAACTGATAATTTTCTTGTTTTTACAAATGCCAGAACAGATAAAATCAATGTTCTGTACCGCAGAAAAGACGGCAATTACGGATTGATTCAACCCGTCAGCTAAATTTCCGTTTCGTCATTATTGAAGCTCCCCGCAGCAAGCTACGGTCCGCCTAGGCGGATTCGACCGCAGGGAATAGCGTCCATTTTAAATTCGCTCGCTAGCCCCGTCGCAAGAAGTTGGGAATGCGCTCGCTGTTTCAGTTCCATATAACTGATATTATACGTGATGGTATAAAATGAAAATTCTAGAAGTACTGCCAAAAGAAGCAATTATAACCGATATGAAATCGAAAGTTAAAAAAGAGGTCATTGAAGAGCTGGTTGCTTCTATTTCAAAAATAACAGGTATAAACAGCGCAGAACTTATCAAGGTTCTTCTTGAAAGAGAGCGGCTTGGAAGCACAGGAATCGGTGGAGGCATAGGGATTCCGCATGGCAAATTAAAAAATCTTGAGTCGCTTATAATGGGTTTCGGCCTGAGCAGAAAAGGGGTTGATTTCGAATCTATTGACGGCAGGCCAACCCATTTGTTCTTCATTCTTTTAACCCCTGAAAATTCAACCGGCCTTCATCTGAAATTGCTCGCTCGAATATCGAGACTTTTAAAAAATGAGTCTTTCAAAAATAAGCTTATGAAAGCAACCGACAGTAATCAGGTTTATTCTATAATTGAGGAAGTTGATGAAGATTTTTAATAAAGCCCTCTTTTGACGTGAAGAATTTAAAAATATTTATTATTACAGGCCTTTCAGGATCTGGTAAAAGCACTGCAATAGCAGCATTTGAAGATGCGGGCTTCTATTGTGTTGATAATATGCCGGTTGCTCTCCTTCCCAAGTTTTTAAAGCTTCCCATCAAGCATTCTAATGAAATTAAAGGTCTTGCTTTTGTTATGGACCTTCGGGAAAAAGAATTCTTATCCAAATACAAATCGGTTTTTGACTCAATAAAACAAAGCGGCGGCTCTTTTGAAATCCTGTATCTTGAAGCCGATGAGGATATTCTGCTGCAGCGCTTCAGTCAAACAAGAAGGCACCATCCACTTTCCCACGGCAAAACTCTTGTTGATAGTATCCGGATAGAGAAAGAACGGTTACATGATTTAAAAGCTGCTGCCGACAGAATTATTAACACATCCCGCGTTAATGTACATGAACTGAAAGCCATAATCCTGGATATCGCGCTCAAAAGTAAAAACAATTCACCCATGAATATATATATTCTCTCATTCGGGTATAAATTTGGCATACCTGCTGATGCAGATCTGATTATTGATGTCCGTTTCCTTACAAACCCTTTTTTTAAACCCGAATTAAGGAATCTTGATGGGGAAAACGTAAAGGTCAGAAATTTTGTATTAAAAAACCGTGCAACGAAAACTTTTATGAAAAAATATCTTGATTTGCTTGACTATTTGGTTCCTTTATATGAAAAGGAAGGCAAGGCATATTTGACCATTGCGGTTGGATGTACAGGAGGCAAGCACCGCTCCGTTCCCATTGCGAGAACAATATTTGAGCATTTTAAGAAAACCGGGGTTCAGATCAAACTTTTACATCGGGATATAACCATCTGATTATTGTATCAGGATTCAAGGGGTCAGGGGTTCAAGGATTCCAGTGACCTAAACAGCGAGCGCATTCCCAGCCGAAGGTCCGCCGCGGCGTATTTGATGCAGGGAACTTCAATATACAGGAAGAGGAGTTTTATGATAGGAATTGTCATTGTAACACATAGACAGCTAGGCGAGGCCTTGATCGATACCGCCGGGTTTATTCTGGCTGCCCCCCCTGAGAATGTAGTCTCGGTCTCAATAGACATGAATGAAAACGCGGATAAACTAAGAGAAAAAATTTCCGGAGGCATAAAAAAAGTTAATCAGAAGGAGGGGGTTCTTATCCTTACAGATATGTTCGGGGGAACCCCTTCCAATTTAAGTTATTCCTTCCTTGAAGAAGGGCGCATTGAAGTAATATCAGGAGTAAACCTTCCCATCCTCATAAAAGCCATCAACTCCCGAGAGGATATGGATTTGGGAAAGCTTGCAGAATGTATCGAAGCATACGGTAAGAAAAGCATTTCCCTTGCAAGCGGCATTTTGAAAGGAAATAAACGGAGTTAGATTATTGCAGTGGCACCTTTCTGCTCTTACCGAATCTGATATCGAACAGATTCTTTTAATTGAAAAAACATCTTTCAAACAGCCCTGGTCATCGAAACTGTTTCACGAAGAACTGGCTTGCAAAGACGCCTTTGATTATGTTGTTAAGTTAAATAGTTCTGATAAGCCTGAACCGGTCATAGCATATCTTTGTTCCCGTATATCAGGGAGCGAGATGAGCATCCTTCGGATTGCCGTAGCCACGAAATGGCAGAATTCAGGGATTGCATTCTGGCTGCTTAACCGGTCTTTTGAAATAGCCCACACTAAAGGGGTAACATCCGTTTTTCTGGAAGTCAGAGAATCAAACAATGCCGCCACTGCTCTT
The DNA here is from genome assembly GCA_018823005.1 of Pseudomonadota bacterium. GTDB lineage: Bacteria > Desulfobacterota > Desulfobacteria > Desulfobacterales > RPRI01 > RPRI01. Next base: position 8,331 of record JAHJJB010000131.1, read on the forward strand.
TACAGCAAACTGGGATTTATGCCTGTCGGGAAAAGGCCAGGCTATTACTCTGAAACAGGTGAAGATGCCCTTGTTTTTATGAAAAAAATAAGTTAGCGTATATTATAAATGACCTTTGTGTCTTGGTATGAGAATATCGATTTTTTTCGGACCTGGCTGTGCCGGGTTAGGAGATGCTTATGAGCAAACGGAAACCTTTTATAGCCGGCAACTGGAAGATGTATAAAACCAGCTTCGAGGCAGTTGAAACTGCAAGAAAATTAGTTAGAATATTGAAGGGCATAAATCATGTTGACATAATGATAGCTCCGCCTTTTACAGCCCTTGCGGCCGTTTATGAAGTTGTTAAGGAAAGTTCTGTAATGGTCGGGGCACAGAATCTATTCTGGGAAAAGGAAGGAGCTTATACCGGTGAAATATCACCCGGAATGATTGTTTCTTCAGGATGCAGATATGTCATTATAGGACATTCAGAGCGGAGGCAATACTTTGGCGAAACAGACTGTAATGTAAACAAAAAAATCAGGGCGGCTTTAAATAACAGCCTTGTTCCGGTTATCTGCATAGGCGAAACAGAAAAAGAGCGTGATGAAGGGGATACATTTAATATTCTTGACAAACAGATAAAAATGGGGTTAGAAGGCTTCTCTCCGGATGACCTGAAGCATGTTATACTTGCCTATGAACCTGTTTGGGCTATAGGAACAGGCAAAACAGCAACAAGCGATCAGGCTCAGGAGGTTCATCGGTTTCTGCGCAGCCTTATTGAGAACCTTTTTGGAAAAAAGATTGCCGGATCAGTAAGAATACTGTATGGAGGAAGTGTAAAACCTGAAAATATTGGGGAACTCATGTTAATGCCGGATATCGACGGTGCTCTTGTCGGCGGAGCAAGCCTTGATGCTGAAAAATTTGCAGGCATAATAAACTTTAAAATTTAGGCCATATTCTATATGTCAATCTTCTTGATAATACTGCATGTTATTGTTTGTATAGCAATTATTATGATTGTTCTGCTCCAGACCGGTAAAGGGGCTGATATTGGTGCAGCCTTTGGCGGAGGTTCCAGCCAGACCCTTTTTGGAAGCACTGGCGCTTCTACTTTCCTGAGCAAGGCAACAACAGTGGTAGCTGTTATTTTCATGATTACATCCCTGTCGCTTGCTTATATCTCCGCGCACAGAAAAGGGAGCTCGGTTATGACGGATCTAAAAGCCCCTGTTGAGCAAAAGGCAGAACAAAGCGGCGATGTTATCCCCAAACAAGAAACAGCACCGGTTCAGCTGCCGGACACAACCGAAAAGAAATAGACTATCCTGGTTTGAATCGCCGAAGTGGTGGAATTTGGTAGACACGCTATCTTGAGGGGGTAGTGGGCGACGTCCGTGCCGGTTCGAGTCCGGCCTTCGGCACCAAATAAATTTAAGGCGCTGCCTGTTACCGGCTGCGCCTTTTTTCATTTTCTTTACTTACTCACGTAATAGTCTTTATACCATTCAACAAAACGTTTAATTCCTGTTTCAAGGGGAGTCTGAGGCTTGAACCCGGTATCTCTCATAAGGTCATCAACGTCAGCGAAAGTTGAAACAACATCGCCGGGCTGAAGATCAAGAAATTCTTTTATTGCCTTTCTCCCGAGAGTATCCTCAATCGCCTCTATAAATTTTATTAATTCAACGGGGTTATTGTTTCCTATATTATAGATCCTGTATTTCGTATATGATGTGCCTGGATCAGGGCTGTTTCCGCTCCATTTGGGATTAGGCTGCGGAACCTGTTTCATGATTCTCGCAACTCCTTCTATTATATCATCTATATAGGTAAAATCCCGGATCATTTTTCCATGATTAAACACCTTTATCGGCTTTCCTTCCAGAATGGCGCTCGTAAAAAGGAAAAGCGCCATGTCAGGGCGACCCCATGGCCCGTAAACTGTGAAAAACCTCAACCCAGTGCATGGCAGTCCGAACAGGTGGCTGTAGGAATGAGCCATAAGTTCATTTGCCTTTTTTGTGGCCGCGTACAACGAAACAGGATGGTCAACATTATCATGAACGGAAAACGGCATTTTTGTGTTTGCACCATAAACCGAACTGGAAGAAGCAAAAACAAGATGCTTCACCCCATTATGCCTGCAGCATTCAAGTATATTGGTAAATCCAACTATATTTGAATCGATATATGCCATTGGATTCTTTAATGAATATCTGACTCCGGCTTGCGCCGCAAGATTTACCACAACATCAAATTTGTTCTTCAAAAAAATATCTTCAAGAGCTTCCCTTCCGGAAAGATCGAGCTTGCAAAATGTAAAATTCTCATGCGAAGTAAGCTGAGCAAGCCTGGATTCCTTTAAACCAACGTCATAATAAGGATTCATGTTGTCTATGCCGGTTACCTGAAGACCTTCATTTAATAGTCTCAAAGAAAGATGATAGCCGATAAATCCCGCTACACCCGTAACAAGTACTCTCTTTATGTCAATATTCATTTTATATAACCCCGTTTTCAAAAAGCTGGTTTGTGGTTCCCCGTCTCCTAACTACTGCCTCCCGGTTACTGACTTCTGGCTCCTGTCCTTTTCAACCTGCAATATTCAGCCATATAAGAAACGTTAAAGCCGAAATCAGCGTACTGGAAGAAATTGCCGCAACAGCAAAATCGGAATTCCCGTTCATCTCTTTTGACATTATATATATAACTGTTGCTGTCGGTGTAGCAAGGAGTATAAGTCCCGGCAGATATTCGTCAGACGGAATGCCATAAAATATATACAAAAGATATCCTATGCAGGGAAGAAGCATCAGTTTAAAAAGAGTGGTTGAAAGAAGGGGGAATATTGACTGGCGCATGACTTTAAAAGAGAGGGAAGCACCTATCACAAGCAATCCCATTGGAAGGGCAAGACCGCTTAAAATATCAAGGATCCGCCCTATGACTTCAGGAACCGGCAACTCTGCGACTGAGAACAAAATCCCTGCCATAGACGAAAGCACTACAGGATTTCCAAATATTTTATATATAAAAAACAGGTTGTTTTTCTTAAAATGGGCATCCCTGTTATATAAAACAAGGGCAGCTACCGAAAGAAAGTTTTGGAAGATCATCATGAAGCCGCCAATTATCCCCGCCTTTACAAACCCTGCCTGACCCATATGGTAATATGCAACGGCAAATCCGATATATCCGACATTTCCATGAAAAGACGTCTGGATGAAGGTTCCCAGATCACTTCTGCCTATTTTTACAGTCTTTCCTGCAATCCATGAAAGCGCAAAAACAATCAGCACTGAAAAAAGAGTTATCATAAGAACTGTTAAATTAAACTGAACTTTAAAGGATGCCTTCGAAACAGCCCTGAAAATCATTGCAGGAATAGCAATATAATATACCAGACTGTTTGCAGGACCCATAAATTCAGGAGGGATAAAACCCTTAAGACGGATCAGCCATCCTAAAATTACAATAGAAAATATCGGAATTATTGTTACAGCAATATGCATATAAAATCCTTACAGGCGGAACCTCTTGACTTTTAAATATATTTTGATTATATTTCTCAAAAGATCTGCCGAATTTTTTATATCCCATTTCACAGGCAAATAAAACCAAAATATGGAAGAAAAAACACATATAATCATTAAGCTCTTTGCCTCTCTCACAAGATTTACACCCGATTCTGCCGATAAATATCCCATATCTTCCGGTACAAGTATTCGCGCTATAATTAACAGGCTTGGAATTTCAGAAGACAAAGCAAAGTTGATTTTTATCAATGGCATTAAAGGGGAATTAGACTCAACTCTTAAAGGCGGGGAAAGGATAGGAATTTTCCCTCCGGTCGGAGGCGGATGACGTTGGATATCGAACTGCAGAATAAAATCAGGGCGCTTTCAAACAGGAAAGAACTTCCCGACAAAACACCATACACAAGTATTTCTGTAAATAATATCGGAAAGATATCCCGAAAGTCCGGTGTAAGTTGCAGAGAAGTTGAGGTAACTTCTCTTGAAGCAGAAATCATACCCGAGCGTTATGTACGCAACATGAAGTCATTCTCCCCGTCCGACCAGGCAACCCTTTTAAGATCAAGAGCAAGCATCGTCGGACTTGGAGGACTTGGGGGAGCCGTTACCGAAATACTTGCCCGTCTCGGAATCGGGACATTAAACCTCATCGACGGAGATGTATTCGAAGAAAGCAACCTGAACCGCCAGTACCTCTGCAGGGAAAGTCTTATTTCTACCCCGAAGGCCGATGCCGCCGCAAAAAGAGTAGAAGAGATAAACTCCTCCGTAACTGTGATCCATCACCTCAAATACCTGAATGAAGATAACGCGTCGGGCATTATCGAAAATTCAGATGTGGTTATCGACTGCCTCGATTCACTTTCAGGCCGTTTTATTCTGGAGAAGGCTTCGAAAAAAGCGGGGTACCGGCTCGTTTCAGCGGCAGTCGCCGGAAACTACGGTCAGATCACAACGATATTTCCTGAAGACCCGGGTTTAAGGCTGATTTATGGCGATGCGGATAAAGCCCCGGACAAGGGGGCCGAAACATCTCTCGGCGCGCTGTCTCACACCGTTTCACTTATAGCTGCGCTTGAGTGTTCGGAAGCAATAAAAATTCTTCTAAAGAATGGTTCCCTGTTAAGAAACAGATTGCTCGTGGTTGATCTTGCCGACAATTCGTTTGAAACTATGCAGTTGATCTAAAAAGAATGCCTATCCCCTTGAACCTCTGACTCCCTGAATTCTCAATATACTCCGCTTTTCTGCCTGGCAACATATCTTAGCATCTGCTCCGTCACCATTGAAATAACCTCTTTCGGAACAAAACCGGTCGGGGCATTTTTTGTCAGCATGTCAGTTATCTCTTTTGTGCTCTTTTTTACGTCGCCTGTCCGGGCAATTGATTCTTCCAGAATCAGCCTTGTCTCCCTTGCCGAAAGAATTGATTTTTGCAGAAAGGTCCGGCCATCTTTGCCTGTTCTTGCTCCATAATGCTCTGAAAGGTGTATCTCTGTTTCAAACAGCGCCATTTTATGAAGGCTTTCGACGTATTTGTCAAAATTTGAATTGGCAGCCGTAAAAACATGTTCCCCGAACGGAACGCCACCGGCATCGGAGGCAAATAATGCTTTCTCTTCCCTGACATAAACCGCAATAGAGCAGGAAGAATGGCCCGGAACGTCTATTATCTCCATCGTTAGTCCATCGTTGTACAGAATATCTCCGTCTTTTACCACCTCCTCTACGTCAACACCCGTAAAAGACAGATCAAGTTCTTTTGCCTTATCTTCAATTCCGTGTTTCATCAAAAGAACCTGATTCAGAAATTCGATATTATCGATCACCTTTTTTGTCGCAAGAAGCTCCTTTGCTCTCGCTGAAGCAGTCACCTTTGCGTGCGGCCAGAGCTTTTTAAAGAAAGGAACTATCCCGCAATGATCGAAATGGGAGTGGAGAATTATTATTCTTTTTATACTGCTTTCATCAATTTCGTATTCTCCAAGCTGCCTGATCACATCAGGCACAATATAGGCCATTCCTCCGCCAAGAATCGCATATTCGTTCTTTCCTTTAAGGAGATAAATACACGACTCCCTCCTCCCGAGAAGCAGTATCCTTTCAGTAATATATCCCGGCTCTTCGATAATCAATTGCGGTTCCTTATTAAAATAATTGAATATATTTATAATTTTTTAGGAGCCAGAAGCCAGAATTCAGGAGCCAGAATAAAAAGTAAACCGACTTTGGTTATGGTGATAATTTTTGAGAAAATTAATAAGTTGCGTGAGACTGCATTGCTTCTATCCTGAATTCTGGCTTCTGACTTCTGTCTCCTGAATAGTTACATATATTTTTTACTTCATTTTTCTAATCCTGACCTCAACATCAGGCAAATCCTTCATCAAGCTTACAATCTTTGATGTATCGGTCTCACCGAAATGGTATGGATAGAGAATTACCGGTTTAAACGCCTTTGCCGCGTCCGCCAACATTTCCGGTGTCATCGTGTAGGGAAGATTCATGGGGAGAAAAGCCACATCGATTTTCTCAAGGCTTTTCATTTCAGGGATATTTTCGGTATCTCCGGCAATATA
>JAHJJB010000132.1 GCA_018823005.1 Pseudomonadota bacterium
AATGCCTATGAAAGATTCATGTTAAAGGAACATTTCTATGTCATTTTTTATAGAAGCCATTTCAAAACCTCGGATCAGGTCTGAGAGCAAGGCGCAAGCCGATGAAAAAGCGCAGCATACACTTAGAGTATGTGAACATTTTGAAGAGGCTTGCAACACAGCTGTCAGGCCTCAGACGGGGTTTTGAAATGGCTTCTAGTGAAAGGCATATAACCGGGAAGGTGATGGAGAATGGCCACAATCCTTATTGTTGATGACGATACGCAGTTGCAACGGAGTTTTGAAAAGCTTTTATCCGATGAGGTGCATACCATACTGACGGCATACAGCGGTGAAGAGGGCCTCGCTATAATTCGATCGGCCAGAGTCGATCTGGTTATTATGGATGTGAACCTTCCGGGGATGAACGGCCTGGAGGCATTTCAGGCCATGCGCGAAATTGCTCCCAAGCTAACGGGAATTATAATGACAGCCTTCAGCACCACAGAGAGGGCGATCGAGGCGATGAAACTGGGGGCCTTTGACTATGTCACCAAGCCCTTTGATATCCCCGATATGCTCACCATTATCAATCAGGCGGTGGAGGCAGGTCGACTTGCGCGCTCCCGCGTGGAGATGGACGTCGTTCCCAAGACAACCTCTTCTGAAATAATCGTCGGGCAGTGCAAGATCATGCAGGAACTTTATAAAACCATTGGGCGGGTAGCCCCCACCGACGCTACGGTACTCATCCGGGGGGAATCCGGAACGGGAAAGGAACTTGTAGCCCGCGCCCTTTACCAACACAGTCTCAGGGCAAGCGAACCCTTTCTGGTAATCAACTGCGTAACCATCCCTGAAAACCTGCTGGAAAGCGAGCTTTTCGGATACGAAAAGGGGACCTTCACCGGGGCACTGACCCGGCGCTTCGGGAGAATCGAACAGGCCCAGGGGGGGACGATCTTTCTGGATGAAATAGGCGATATGCCGTTAAGTCTGCAACCCAAAATCCTTCGCCTGATCGAGGAGAAGAGTCTCGAGCGTCTCGGCGGGCATGAAACCATTCCGGTCAATGTTCGCATTATTGCGGCTACCAACCGGGATCTTGAATCCGCCATCGAAAACGGAGCTTTTCGGGAAGATCTCTATTATCGCTTGAAGGTGGTCACCATCCGGCTTCCTCCCCTGCGGGAACGTCTGCAGGATATTCCGCGTCTTATAGATCATTTTCTTGCCCGGTTTTCGAGGGATATGAACGTGGATAACCCGGGAATGACTCTCGAGGCCAAGGAGATCGTCAGCCGCTACAACTGGTCCGGCAACGTCCGTGAACTGTCCAACGCCTTGCAGAAGGCCCTTATTTTCAGCCGCGGCTGTCCCATTCGTCCGGAAGATATCGCCCATGTCATAGAAAAGAAAAGTGAAGCGCATGAGAGTATCGACGAGGGGTATTTCGAAGAGATAACGCAGCAATGGATCCGAAGGGTTCTCGTTTCGAAGAAATACGGGAACGCATTTGATTATTTGAATGACCGTTTCTCCAGCACCATTATCGGGGCGGCACTTGAAATCACAGGCGGGAACAAAAGCATCGCCGCCAAACTCCTGGGTCTTTCCAGACCGACCCTCCAGGCCAAAATTGAAAAATACCGGCTGAAGCTTGAAACCTTTGTGAAAGAGGAAGATCCGATATCTCCAGAGCCCCTTTCGGCAGCCGGTGATTCTTCTTTACATGTTGTAAATAATCCTGGCACCGGCCCGGCAAAAGAGACTTTCACATCACGGTAACATGAAACACCCCGCATTTTTTAGCCCAGAAAAAAATTCCGACAAATCAGCGTATAACAGATTGAATATAATAATAAATACTGTGAAGAAAACCGCAACGATCACTCCGGATTACAAATATAATTATAGAGGGAGAGATGTGGCATATGTTTTGCTATTCTATTGTAACAACATGGTTCAAAGACTTAATGCTCTACGGAATCAAATCCCTTCGGGGTGTCAATATAAAGATTAACATCCGGCCTTTTTTATTTTAGGGCGGAAATGGAAAAAAACATTTAGAAAAAGGAGGTTTTGTAAATGGCAAAAACGAAAGGAACGATTAAATTCGTGTTCTGGACGGCGGTGTCTGTTGGATTGTTTTATTACGCGTCCCTCTCATACACCTCGGGACAGATGGCTTCGTGGTACTATTACAAGGCAAAAACGGATGGGTACGCCGTCCATTCGGCTTATTTCAAAAAAGCAAACAAGGAAAACCCGGCGATTCTGCAGATCGGCAAATTTGATAAAATTGAGGGTCTTCAGGCGGTAGAAGTCAAGAAGGGCGACCGCCTCCCGATTAACACCGACGGCATCATAGATCAAAAGGTGCTGAAAGAGGGGAAGAGGGCCGTGCTGGAAGGCGAAAGTATAAAGGTTATGGTGCCCATACAGATAAAAGAGTCCAAAGGATTTAAATACAAGGACTCCTTCAAGCATAAGGGTGTCCAGACGAACCCCTGGTCAGGAGCCTGGAATGTCGTGATGGTCCTTTCTATCGGCCTCGCGCTCGGATTGATGGCCGAAGGGTTCACCGATATAATGGGATTGAAGCTTTCAAAAATAGTACATGACCACTAAAAGGAGGTTTAAAAATATGTTCGATTTTATCATAGCAGGGATAGAGGCGCCATGGATGCTCCTTGTCCTGACAGGCGCAACGGTTGGAATGGTGGGAGGGTTTATCGGCGTGGGAGGAGGCTACATGGTCACGCCGGCCCTTATCGTATTCGGCTTTCCGGGCTACATGGCCTCTGGAATTGACATGACGCATATCGCGGGCAAGTCCGTTGTTGCCACCGTACGTCACAGGCAGCTCGGCAATATAGACTGGGTTCTCGGCATGGCGATGGTCGGAGGAACAATGTTAGGCGTGGAACAGGGGGTCAGGCTTCTTGGACTGACTAAAAATTGGGGGCTTTCGGGCATCATCCTCCTGACCACTTCGGTGGTTGTCATGATCGGCCTCTTTCTCTATACGCAGCTTGAAACCCAGGCGGCAAACAAAAAGGCGGACCAAATGGCAAAGGATGGCATCAAGGTCGGCCGTGAGGTCATGACCAGTAAAGTTCCCGCCTTCTTTCAGCGTATTTCGCTTTACCCTATTGTGCGCTGCAGGACGGCCCGAGTCATTATCTCAATGTGGGTCATTGTTCTTGTTGGGGCTATCACAGGCGTGCTGGCCGGATTCCTCGGCGTTGGCGGAGGTTTTGTCCGGGTCCCGGCGCTGATCTATATCGTAGGCGCATCAACGCACATCGCCGTTGGAACCGATCTTCTCGAGATCGTTGTTTCCGGCGGTTATGGCGCCCTTCGCCACTCGATGATGGGAAATGTCGATTTTGTCGCTGTTCTCTTCATGATCGTAGGAGCCATGTTCGGAGCGCAGTTCGGAAGCATCGCGACATCCTATGTACGCGGACCGGCAATCAGGTATATCTTAAGCTACTCACTGATTCTGGCAACAGTCGGCGCTTTTTTGCGGCTTGCCTATATGCTGACCGGATCAAAATATGAATTTCTTTCCTTCTTTGCCGTGGTCTTTACACTGGGAGAGATGTTTTTCTTATGCTTCTTTATAATGTCGCTGGTATTATTTGCGGTCCGATATCAGAAGGGGAAATCGGTTCCTGACTGGATACCGTCGCTGGTAGTGAAAAATTAAACCTGCCCCCGGGGCATTTTAACTTTACCTGGAAAAGGAGAACGATATAATGAAATGGCTTTATAACAGCATGATAGGATACTGGATTTCACTGCTGACAATCAGCCTGGTTATTGCCGCCGTTATCTATGAAGTCTGGCTTAAGGGCAACCTTTAGAATGGAGAGATGATAATGAATATAATTGCAAATATTATTCTGTATGGAATAGCTTTCTTTTTTCTCTACGAGTACACCATCAAGGAATGGGACCCGTGGAATGCGTTTACCGTTGTTTTTGTTATTGCTGTGGCTATTATTACCACACTTATGCCGGGTCTTCATGCGGCTAAAACATCCCCGGGAGAATATCCTTACGATGACTGATGAAAAGATAGAGGCCCTCAGGGCTGTGATAAGGGGGCTTTATCCCAAACGCGCGATAGGCGATCTTACCGAAAAGAAGTTTCAGCACGAGCTGACCGACCGGACGCTGGATCTCTATCGCGCGCTCATCCGGCAAAAGACGAAAGAGAACGAACTGTTTATCTGTGAACATCATGTGCTGCAGTCCCATTTCAAAATGACCCACTCGGTGCTCAAGGAACCGGAACAGGAGAACATCAGTCTATTCGCAACGGACCGCAGCCTTTTCCATCTGAAATCGACATTGATGCCAGGACGGCCGCCCACTGCCGATAAGGAAGACAATTTTTACATGAAAGAGCTTCCGTTTCAGAAGATCAAATCGGTGCGGGTCAAACGTCAGATAAGGATAGAGGAGATTGGCATGGGCGCCGCGATAGCAGGCCTTGCCGCTCTCTTTTATTCAAGCCTCTCCATAACCGGACCTTTTCTGGTTGGATTGGGAGTCCTGGGGATGCTGCACGGCCTCCTGCTTCCGACACGGTGGGTGCAGGTGGAGACCCTTGATCCGGCATCGGAATCCGTCCTGATCTATGCGCTCCGCAAAAAAAGCGCGCGCAGGATGGTCAAGTTTCTACGGGATAAAATGAGGCGCAAATGAGAGAGATTAAGGTATTGCTTGTAGATGATGAAGTTGATTTCACGACCAGTATGAGCAGAATCCTCACCCGCCGTGGCTTCGATGTCGAAATCTCATCAGACGGGCTTTCCGGTCTGGCGCAGATCATCCAAGGGAATTTCGATGTGGTGGTTTTAGACGTCAAGATGCCCGGGATGAACGGCATCCAGGTCCTCTCGGAAATCAGGCGTCTCTCCCTGCCGACCCGTGTTATCCTTCTGACCGGTCATTTCTCCTTGCCGGATGAAGAAAACACTTTGAAAAGGGGTGCTTTTGCCTATCTGTTAAAACCATACCCGATCCTGAAACTGGTCGAACTAATAGAAAACGCTGCTG
>JAHJJB010000133.1 GCA_018823005.1 Pseudomonadota bacterium
ATGAGCGTTCAATGCGTAAAACACCCGGTTGAGACCAAAGAGGATTGGAATAAAATCAAGAAAAAACTGCCTCTTGACCCGTTAAAAGATCCAAGAATGAAAGGAGCTCTTCAATCGCTTAAATACGTCCAAACAGCGATAGGCCGCCACACTCCTGTCACACCATTCTATTATACAGGAATTTGTGCGGCGAATTTGCTGTTTATGGATGTTTCCACCCTAAGCGAACTGGTTACGGAAGATCCGGACTGGGTGGATGAAATGTGTCGATGTGGTTCAGATTTTGCGATGGATTGGATACGGGCTCAGTATGAAGCCGGTTTGGATACATGGCTTTATCTGTGCGATTTCTGGGGGACTGAATTAATCTCTCCGGCTATGGCGGAACGATTCGTTTCGCCCTATGTCATAGAGATGAGCAAGATGGTTGAAAAAGAGTTTGGCCAGCGGACCTTTTATCATGTTCATGGAAATCTGACGCGACCCAAAGCCCAGGAATGGATGGAGAAGTTGACCAGGGATGCGAATCTGATAGGCCTGCATCTGGATAAATCACATGGCCCGGAGTGGATAAAAGAGGTGGTTAACGGCAAAATGGGCGTAGCCGGCGGATTGCCTTTCAGGGGCGGCTTTTTAGACAAAGGCCCTATCGAAAAGATTCGGGAAGAAGCGAAACGGGTGCTGGATATCGGTGCACCCGGTGGCGGAGTGATTTTTGTTCCAACAGGCCAGGTTCTTCCATCTACTTCGAATGATCATTTCAGAGAATGGGTTAAAATGGCGCACGAGTATGGTAAGTACCCGTTCATCCCGAAAGATATTTAATAATTACGCTGCTGATGCAGGAGGAAATTATGCTGGAAAGGATTCAAGTGTTCACAAGGGGCTGTTCACGTTCGATAGTAGTTGAAAAAAATCTCAGAAAAGCTGTTGCGAAAATGGGCTTGAATATAAATGTGGAAGCCAGCGATGACCCGATAGTTGCCAAAACCGAAAACATATTGTCTTTTCCATCGGTTAAAATAAACGGTGAACTGAAAGTTGATGGGAGTTTCACACGCGTTGATGAGTTTGAAGAGATGTTTTCTGAATACCTTTAACAAACCTTAAAAAATATGTAAGCATTCCCTTCATCAAGTTGCGGGGGAATGCTTGTAAGCCATTGCAGTGTGGCGGACGTTCGCTATTCCGTTTCAAATGCTATGCAATTGAAACGGAATGTTTCATTTTTTATAATCCGTATTTCTTCATCATTCTCCAAAGCGTAGTTCGGCTGATATTAAGGCGATTCGCCGTTTCGGTTTTATTCCATCGGCTTTCCTCCAGAGCTTTTTGCAGCTTTTCAAAACCGATCGGATCTATGCTGTTGTGATGAGATAGAAGGGAATGTTTAATTATTTCTTGATCTATGCCGGCCAGATAGGAAGGGGGAAGATTATCGAGTTCAATATGGTTATGCTTGCAATGGATAGCGGCATATTCGATAGCGCTTTCTAACTCTCTGATATTTCCCGGCCAGGAATATTTTAAGAAGACATCGATCACTTCCGAAGACATGCTTTTAATCTTTTTGCTCGATCTGATATTAAATTTATCTTTAAAATATTCAACCAAAATCGGAATATCTTCAGTACGTTCCCGAAGGGACGGAACATTAATTGGAATGATGTTTAACCGGTAAAAGAGGTCTTCGCGAAAAGCGCCGTTCCGGATTGCTTCTTTTAAATCTTTATTGGTTGCAGAAATAATCCGCACATCAACATTTATCGTTTTCGTACCCCCTACTCTTTCAAATCGTTTTTCTTCGACTACATTGAGCAGTTTTGCCTGCATGGCAATGCTCAGTTCACCAATCTCATCCAAAAAAAGTGTCCCTTTCTGGGCCAGTTCCAATCTTCCCTGCCTGTCGTTGACTGCACCGGTAAAAGCGCCTCTGACATGACCAAAAAGCTCGCTTTCAAGGAGATTCTCAGGGAGAGCGGCACAGTTGACATGGATGAAAGGGCCCTTACGGTAGATGCTGGAAAAATGAATGGCATTCGCAATCAGGCTTTTTCCCGTTCCCGTCTCCCCCAATATGAGGACATTGGCCCTGCTTTCTGAAATCGAATCTATCAGATTATAAAGCTCAATCATTTTGGTGCTTCTTCCGACAATATTGCCGATGATATACCGCTTTCCCTGACAGTCTTCCTTTAATTTCTCAAAGGCGGTCGTGTTGATGAAGGATGCAATCCCACCTATAGGAAGACCTTTTTGATCATGAAGGATTGAGGCGGAGGAATAAATCGTTAGTACCTCCCCGGCCTTATTAATGATTTTTTTCTTTTTGGTGATTGATTTCCCTTCTTCGACCGCCTTTTTCATGATGCAGTTTGCGAAGCATTCCTTTCTCTCAATAACCGTGGCTTTTGGGCAAAAGATGTCGAAACAGAGTTTCCCGATAACTTCGCTTGATAAATATCCCGTAATGCG
>JAHJJB010000014.1 GCA_018823005.1 Pseudomonadota bacterium
AGCCTGTTCTTAAGATATGTATACCGCTTCTGCGTCTTGCTTTTGTTTATTCCAATTGCAAGCGCCTTTTTTGTCCCTACCATAACGACAAGATCCCGCCCTCTTGTTATAGCAGTATAAATCAGGTTGCGCTGCAAAAGGATGTAATGCTGCGTATGCACCGGAATCACTACGGCAGGATACTCCGAGCCCTGGGATTTGTGTACGGATACTGCATACGATAAAATAATCTCGTCAAGATCCTGAAAATCATATTCAATAATTCTTTTATCATAAGATACAAACATCTTATGTTCTTCGGAGATGATTTTCGTGATTATACCGGTATCCCCGTTGAACACCTCCCTGTCATAATTATTTCTTATCTGCATCACCTTGTCACCTGGCCTGTAGTTTTTCTCTCCGCGGACAACCGCTGTCTCCCCCGAATTCAATGCTTCCTGCAAAACATTGTTCAGGTTGGATGCTCCTATCAGACCTCTGTGCATCGGGGATAACACCTGTATGTCTGTGAACGGATCAAAGCCGAAGCGTTTCGGAATGCGCTCTGTTACAAGCTCCCTGATTATTTCAACAATCCTTTCCGGATTATCCTGCTCGATAAAATAAAAATCATTGCCGTTTTTATCGGCCTTTATCAAAGGCATAAGGCCGTTGTTTATCCTGTGCGCATTGACAATAATATTGCTTTCTTTTGCCTGGCGGAAGATTTCAGACAGAGTGACAACGGGTATCAACCCTGATGAAATGATATCACTCAGAACGTTCCCGGCACCGACTGATGGAAGCTGGTTTATATCGCCGACAAAAATCAGCACTGCGCTCAAGGGGACTGCCTTCAGTAAATGAAACATGAGGATGGTGTCTATCATGGAAGACTCATCAACAATCAACACGTCACAATCGATCGGATTCTCCTCGTTTTTCAGAAATCCGCCTCTTTCAATATTAAACTCAAGCATTCTGTGGATCGTTTTAGCCTCATGGCCGGTTGCCTCGCTCATGCGTTTCGCGGCTCTTCCGGTAGGTGCGGCCAGCATGGTTTTCATTTTCAGGCGGGAGAATATCTTTATGACGGAATTGATGATTGTGGTTTTGCCTGTTCCGGGGCCGCCTGTTATCACCATAACCTTGCTTCGAAGGGCACACCGTATGGCGGAAAGTTGCTTTTCAGCCAGGTTGATTGAAAGAAGAGCCTGCACCCATTTGACAGCTTTATCAGGATCAACATGCTGTGAAGGCAGGGAAGAGTTGACAAGTTTCTTTAAAAGCTCCGATATTCCGGTTTCACAGTAATGGTATTTTGCAAGGAATGCGGCATTCCTGTTACCTCCTGACTCCTGAATATCTCCTTCAAGTTCCTCAATGACTATTTTTCCGGCGGCAAAGGCTCTCTCAATACCTTTATTAACATCATGCTCATCAACATCCAGCATTCTGGAGCTGTTTTCTGCGAGGGAAAAACATGGATAATAAACATGTCCTTCTTCAGAGAGCGAAAACAGGGCGTATATTATCCCGGATTCAATCCTTTCCTCGGAATTCTTCGGAAAACCGAGTTTTGCCCCGATCTTGTCGGCAGTAACAAATCCTATCCCGGAAATATCAGTGGCAAGACGGTACGGATTTTTTTTCAGAAGTGCAACAGCCCTGTTACCATACTGCCTGAATATCTTCAGGGCATAACCGGAACCGATATCGTGAGCATGGAGGAAAAGCATGACATTGCGTATCTCTTTCTGATCTTCCCAGGCCTTCCTGATCATGGCGATACGCTTTTCGCCTATACCTTCAACAGCAGAAAGTTTCCCGATATCCTTTTCAATTATATCGAGAGCTTTCTTCCCGAATTTTTTAACTATCCGTTCCGCCATGACAGGTCCGACACCCTTTATGAGTCCCGAACCAAGGTATTTTTCGATTCCTGAAAGGCTTTCCGGAATCATGCTTGAAAACTCAGAGACCCTGAACTGATCTCCAAATTTCGGATGCCTTATCCATTCTCCTTTCATATAAAGGAGTTCACCAATAACAGGGGACATCAGACTTCCAACAACAGTCACCAGCTCTTTTCTTCCCTGAACCTTTACCCTTGCAACCGTGTAGCCGGTATCTTCGCTTGTAAAGGTTATTCTTTCGATCTGCCCGTTTAAAAATATGGTTTCTGGTTCCTGGTTCATGGTTTCTGGTTCCTTGACCGCTCGAATCCTTGAATCCTGGAACCCTTCTTTTCACTTTTCACTATTCACTATTTACTTTTCATCAAAGGACACCGTCCTTTTGCAGGGCAGACCCTCAGCCCTTTTTCTCATCGCAGGAAGCATCCTTGAGATTCTCAACGTTTGAACCAAAAGGCTTTGAAGCAAGTTCTTCCTTGTCTGAAAGGATCAGTTCAGCGGCTATTTCAGCCGCTTCAATTATCAGTTCCCGGCAGTAAAGGGCATGTTCGCGGCAAAGCCATGTCTCTTTCCATTTTGACGTGAGATTCCTGCAAAGTGTGTGGCCGTATTTTTCGCTTATCCGGTTCGGTATCTGGTTAAAAAGCCTGTAAAGGCCGGGTTTCCCATAGAGCTGCTCCGCTGCGTATTTTACGGCTTCTTTCCCTTCTCCTTCCGGAAGCGAACTTCTCCCATGAACTGCTCCAACGGCAAGGACGGCTCCGGAAATCGCTCCGCACGTGTCCCCGAATAGTCCGATACCACCCCCGAAGCCGGTAGCCATTCTTCGCGCTTCCTGGGGCAATCCGGTGTCAATAAGGGAAAAAACGGCCTCCAGAATGCATTCGGGACAGTTATATCCAAGTGAAAAATTCTTTTTTGCTCTCTGCTTCACCTCTTCGATCTTTTCCTCTTTTGTCATAGCTCTATCAAGTCCCTGTTTAAAGGTGTCAAAAACTCAAAATCCGAATATCGAATTTCGGACATCGAATTTCGAATGCTGCGCATCGTTCACTGTTTATCTAATCCTCTTCAAGCTCCCTAAAACCGGCATAAAAACCGAGAGCTTCAGGATTTCTCAAGGCATCCTTGTTTAACACCGGCTTGCCCTGAATGACTTTTTTCACGGCAAGCTCAACCTTCTTCATATTCAGCGTATACGGAACATCCGGCACTCTCAGAATTTTTGCAGGCACATGTCTCGGGGAAGCATTTACCCTGATAGTATTTACAATCTTCTTTTTAACTTCATCTGTCAGTTCATATCCCGGCGCCATTTTTACAAACAGTACGACACGCACGTCATTCTTCCACTCCTGGCCGACAACAACACTGTCCTCAATCTCGTCCAGCTGTTCCATCTGGCGGTATATTTCAGCAGTCCCGATCCTGACCCCCCCGGGATTCAAAGTGGCGTCGGACCTCCCGTAAATCGTCACACCGCCCCGGTCATTGATCTCAATAAAATCCCCGTGCCGCCATACACCCGGATATACGTCAAAATAGGCGTTGAAATATTTCTTTCCATCCGGATCATCCCAGAAATAGATCGGCATTGATGGGAAAGGCGCCGTGCAGACAAGCTCCCCCTGGCGGTTGATGACCGGCTTACCGTTTTCATCAAATGCTTCGACCTTCATGGCAAGCCCCCTGCATTGAAGTTCCCCTGAATAGACCGAACCCATCGGGTTGCCGAGCGCAAAGCAGCCGTTTAAATCCGTCCCTCCCGAAATGGATGCAAGCTGAACATCAGGCTTTATATCCCTGTACACATATTCAAAATTTTCCATTGAAAGAGGCGAACCCGTTGAAAGGATAGTTCTGAGATTTTTAAGGTCATATGTTTGTCCGGGTTTTTCGCCGGCATTCTGCAGGGCGGTTATATAACCTGCGCTTGTTCCGAAAACAGAGATTTTTTCATCCTGAGCCATTTTCCATAATGCGCCCGGTTCGGGATGAAAAGGATTTCCGTCGAACAGGACAAGCGTTGCTCCAACACCAAGCGCGCTTGTAAGCCAGTTCCACATCATCCACCCGCAGGTGGTAAAATAGAAAATAGTATCACTCCTTCTTAAATCAGTATGGAGGATCATCTCCTTCAACTGATGGATAAGAATCCCTCCTGCGCATTGCACCATACACTTTGGAAGGCCGGTTGTTCCTGATGAATACATGACGTAAAGGGGATGATCGAAGGGAAGCTGCTCGAACTGAATCTGAAGATTCTTTTTTGAAGAGATAAAATCCCTGTAATGAACTGCCCTGGGGACCCCGCTTATATCAGGATCAGATTCCGTATAAGGAACAACAACCACTTTTTCAATTGAAGGGAGCTGTTTCAATATATCAGATATTCTTTCGAGGCTGTCGAGGCGCTTCCCCTTGAATGAATAGCCGTTTGCTGTAAATATAACCTTCGGCCTGATCTGACCGAAGCGGTCCAAAACCCCCTTTATTCCAAAATCGGGTGAACAGGAAGACCATACCCCTCCGATACTTGTGGCGGCAAGCATGGCAATAATGGACTGCGGCATATTCGGCATGAAACCGACTACGCGGTCCCCTTTCTGAACGCCCGCCTCCCTCAAAGAAACCGAAAGCCGTGCCACTTCATCATAAAGCTCGGCATACGTCATACTTATTACGTCCTGGTCTTCGCCCTTGAAAATCAGCGCTGTCTGCCCGTCCCGATACTTCAGCAGGTTCTCGGCAAAGTTGAGACTCGCACCCTGAAACCATTTGGCGCCCGGCATTTTTCCAGTATCATCTATGACCTGCTCATAGGGCTTTGATGCAATTATGCCTGCGAAATCCCACATTGATGCCCAGAAATCGGAAATATTTTCCACAGACCACTGATACAAATCACTGTATTCCAAGAAGGATTTTCCGTGCTTCTGGTTTATTATATCCATGAAGCGCTTCATGTTTGAATTTAATATCCGCTCTTTCGATGGTTCCCATAACAGCTTCCCCATGATGCAAAACTCCCTTGCTAATCAGTCAATTAGTTAATAAGTTTCTGGTTTCTGGTTCCTGGTCGCTGATTACTGGCCACCGACCCCTTATCACTGGCCCGTTGATCGATTCACGCTCCATGTTCCTTCCCCTTTGGCCCCTCGAACCCTTGAATCCTCGAGCCCTTCCTTTCCTTGCCCCTCACGCCTCGTGCCTCGTAGCTCACGCCTGCATCTTAGTGTTTGAAGCTTCTCTGCCCGGTGTAAACCATCGTGGCATTTGCCTCATTGCAGGCTTCAATAGACTGGAAGTCGTTATCAGAACCGCCCGGCTGGATAATGCAGGAGATTCCCTCCCTTATTCCGACATCAACGCCATCCCGGAAAGGAAAGAACGCGTCGCTTACCATTGCGGCTCCGGTCAATCCTCCTTTTTCTCTCGCCACCCTTTCGTCTATTTCCGCTTTTTTATCTTTATCCTTAAAGTCGTTATATGCAATCCCATACGTTTCAAAGCAATACCTGTCAGCAAGCTTCCTGTATGCCTTGTCTCTCGCTATCTCGGCAACACCAACCCTGTCCTGCTCACCGGTGCCTATTCCGACAGTAGCCTTGTCTTTAACATAGATGACCGAATTGGAGGTAACGCCAGATTCGACCAGCCAGCCAAAAAGCATATCTTCGTATTCTTTCTCTGTTGGTTTTCTGTTTATCCTGTATGTGCTCCCCTTGTATATGCACTCGGCAAGCCTGAGGCTTTCTTTAGTACGGGCTTCGGGCACAAAGGACCACTGGGTAATAATGCCGCCGTCAATCAGGCTTTTAAACTCGACGCATCTTTTCCCGACAAAGGTCTGGAGCCTTTCAATATTCCGTATCCGTATAACCCTCAGATTCTTCTTCTTCCCGAAAAGATCCATAACTCCATTTTCAAATTCAGGGGCTACCACGACCTCGGCATATTGCATGCTGATAGCTTCAGCCGTAACAATATCAACCGGCCGGTTCAGGGCAATGCATCCGCCAAATGCGGCAACCCTGTCGGCAATATTTGCTTTCATGTACGCGTCAAGAAGAGAATCGGAAAGTGCAACTCCGCATGGATTGTTATGCTTGACAATAACCGCAGCCGGCTGATCGACAAAATATCTTAGAATATTCAGGGCATTATCAGCATCGGTCAGGTTTGTCTTCCCGGGATGCTTGCCGGACTGGAGAAGTTCGATATCCGATGCAAGGTAATTCCCGGGCAATATTGTCTGGGTCTCTCCGAGAACAAGGTTGCCGTTTACCATTTTATAAATCGCAGCCTCCTGCCCCGGGTTCTCACCGTACCGCAATCCTTTCCGGACATTATCTATAGTCCATACAACCTTTTCATAAAAAAGTGTCTGCCTCTTATCTCCATCGACAAAACATATTTCCATTGCAGGCGGAAAGTGGTCATCCATTATTGTTTTGTACATTTTCTTCAGATCTTCTGCCATTCGCCCCCTCCCTTCTTTATGTCCTGTAACAATCTCTTACTTCCTCAAATGTTCTCCCGGCAAGATAATCCGCAATCGTGCCATCATATGCCGCCGTATGCGCAAAAGCTTTTTTAGCAAGCTCGAACCTGCTTTTTAAGGATATTTCATTACCGTTTTCCTTCAGCTCGGTTATGATCCCGGCATAATCTCCCGGATCAACCACCGAAGCCACACGCAGGAAATTCTTGGCCGAGGCTCTTATCATGCAAGGGCCCCCTATATCTATGTTCCCGCGGGCATCTTCCGGTGTAACACCCTGCTTTGAAATCGTAGCTTTGAAAGGATAAAGGTTTACAACCACCATGTCTATGGGAGCGCTTTTTGTCCTCTCAATGTCAGCCCTGTGAGCGTCATTATACGTTTCAGTGAGAAGGCCGAGGTATATCTTAAAATCAAGCGTCTTAACGAGGCCGCCCTGGGTTTCGGGCTGGCCCGTGTAATCAGAGACCTGAGTTAGGCATGATATCTTTTCACCGAGAATCTCTTTTAATTTTGCAAATGTTCCGCCGGTAGAAAAAATCCTGATACCGGGATTTACCGCAACAAGCTGCGGGATAAAGGCATCAAGGCCTTTTTTATCCGAAACACTCACCAGGATATTGTTTACTTTGACCCTGTCATCAATTCTTTCAACAATATTAATACTCATTTGATCTACCTCTTCCCTTCGTATTCTTCTATAAACCGTTTAAAGAATTCTTCCATGAAAGCATGCCGTTCATCCGCAAGCCTTCTCCCTTCTCCGGTCAGGATCCTCTCCCTTATCCTGCAAAGTTTTACCTTGAATTCCCTGAACCCTGTATCCTCTTTTGAATACGGCTTTGTCTCTTCAATGTTCATTCCCGGAACATGCAGGCTTGCACCGACTTCTCCGGCAAACAGGAAAGCCCTTGCTACGCCAACAGCTCCGATAGCATCGAGCTTGTCAGCATCAAACAGCGCTTTAGCTTCAACCGTTTCAGGCCGGTTTATTCCCCTGAAACGATGCGACCTTATGCAGTGAATAATATTTGTCTTCTGATTTTCCGCAATGGGAAGTTCATTTACAATCGGCCATGCCATCCCGGCGCCTTTTTCAGCGTGGCATACAGCACCGTTTGTTGAATCCTGATCGGCCCTTCCTATATCGTGCAGGTAGGCCGCAACACGCAGAACATCCATGTCCGCGTTCTCCGCCCGGCCTATACGCTCGCACAGACTGTAAACTCTTAACGTATGCTCCCAGTCGTGGCTCCCTTTTGCCCCGTCAAAAAGCCTTTCCGCCTTTTCTTTCACAAAATCTAACAAATTTTCAGGCGTGAGGCGTCGGGCATGAGGCATGAGTAAAAACCGGCTCTCCCCTTTAGCCTTTCGTCTTTCGCCTTGTGCCTTGAGCCTTTTCATGCCTTTCGCCTCTCGCCTCATGCCTTCTTCATCTCTTCTTTCCCGTCATGCTTTCTATTTCAACCTTAAAGAGTATGACCCTGTTCACTTCTTTTCCATCAAACTCAAACGACCGCCCTGAATAATGGCGCATTATAATATCAAGCGCTCTTTTCTTTAATTCCGTCTCTTCGATGAAAAGCGCATTCCCGAAGCCGATAACACTGCTGTATTTCATGCCCCATTTGCATGCTTTTTCAGACTCGACAATTTCATGGCATGTATCAATCTCAAAACATACCCTTTTATTTTTTTTCAGGATATCCAGCTTTCTCCCCTCTTTTGCGCAATGAAAATAAAGAGAGCCATCATTGTAGCCAAAAGATAGCGGAACTATATATGGCCCGTTTTCATCCGCCATGGCAAGCCGGCACACAAAAGCATTTTTTATTATGGATTCTATCTCATCCCTGGAGGTTATTTCCCTGTCTTTTCTGATCATTTTCCCTATCCAATTCCCATCAAAGATTCCCAGCGTTCAAACCCGGTTGAAACCGGCAGCCCTTTTACCTTAAGAACAGATATCATTTCAGGAGCATTAAACCGCAGATAAGGGTTGACCTTCAACTCATCTTCAAGAGTTGAGCTGACATGCTCCGGATTATATTTTTTCAAAAAGAAGTTTATATCCCCGTTGTCCGGCTCAACTAATCTGGCAAATGCCATTGAGTACTCAACATAATCATGGCCCGCATATACAAGCGTATCCTTCGGAAATGAAATGAGCATTTTTATTGAATTGTAAAAGGCGAAAAGATCGCCTGAAAAGCAGTTCCCGACGGTCCCGTTAAACAAAGTATCCCCTGTTACCAGAAAGTTGCCGGCGTGAAAAGTGACGGAATCATCTGTATGCCCCGGGGTATGATATATGTCAATTTTTTCGCCGGCCAGTTCGATAAATCCTTTTGCCGGAAGAGTGTTATGATCAAGATATACAGCGCCTGACTTACCAAGAAGTGATTTTAGTCCCATCGTATGGTCGGGATGTGAGTGGGTATTTGTAACATACTCTATTTTCAGATCATTTTGCTTGGCAAATGAGAATATCTGATCAACTGCGCCTCCGTCTATCGCAATGGCAGATCTTTCCGCATAAAGCAGATAACCGAGATTGTCGGATGAATAACGGAACTGTTTAATGTTCAAAGCTATGGTCTCTGGTTGCTTGTTTCTGGTTTAAAAAAAAGTACATCGAACATCTTTTCAGCCACGAGGCACGAGGCGCGAGGCGTGAACAGAAACTGGCTTTCGCCTTATGCCTTCAGGCTCATGCCTTTTGCCTTTTCACTATTCACTGTTTCTATAACTCCGGCAGCGATAAGAGGAAGCATGATTTCATGATGACCGGTAAGATTTATCCCTTTTCCACCTTTTGCGGTAGGCCGCCCAACGACATTTGTCATTGGGCGGTAATGCCGGATAAAATCCATGTTGACGGCTGTAAATGTATCAATATCATGACCCAGGTTGCGGGCAAGAGTGGTTGCTTTCAGAAAAACTTCAGGCAAAATAACGGAAGAGCCGATATTAAGGTAAACTCCTTCGTTGAGGGTTGAGACTACCGAGGCAAAGGTTAGAAAATCCCTGTGTGTCGCCGCGCCTGCTGCCCTTGGATCAAAGCCGGGGTGCATGTGGATAATGTCCGTTCCTATAGCAACATGAATCGTAACTGGAATTCCAAGTTTAAAACCTGCTGCAAGAATGCTTTTATCCCTGAAAGGAAAACCATTTTCGGCAATCTCTTTTCCGACCGCCTTCCCCAGCCCCAGAGACTCACTTTCGGCCCTTTTTATCGCTCCGTTTAAAAATTCGCCTGTTTCACGCGCCATCCCGAATGAGCCGTCGCCGAGAGATGCAGCTACATCTTCCGATGTCCGGCCTGTCATGGCTATTTCAGAATCATGAATAATGCCTGCCCCGTTCATTGCGACAGCAGTTATTATTCCCCGTTGCATGAGATCAATTACTACAGGGTTCAGGCCGACTTTTATAACGTGGGC
>JAHJJB010000134.1 GCA_018823005.1 Pseudomonadota bacterium
CTCCCTCCGCCCGGGTACAATTTGGGGGAACTTGAGGGTATAGCAAAAACGGTTGAAAAGGATATTTTGCCTCTTATCGAGCATGATAAAAAGAGCGAAACGGCGGAAAAGCTTAATCTCCCTCCGGTAAAGAATTTTTTTTATGTGGCATGGGGACAGCAGGTTTTCATGGGAGTTATTTCCAAAGTCCAGGAAAGGACAAGAGAGCTGCTTCCGTATGTATATGGCGTACTCAGGAAAATTCCCGGAATGATCGCAATTGTTCAGCAGCCAAGCGTTTTCTCAAGGGATATCGGAACAGGACGCTCGATCGAAGTTGAAATAAAGGGCCCTGACCTTGGCCAACTCATAAACATGGGAAGGCAGATCTTTGGCGCAACCGCACAGATGATTCCCGGAGCCCAGATACGCCCGATTCCGGGTCTTGATCTCGGAAATCCGGAGATCCAGGTGGTTCCGAACCGTGACCGCATGACCCGCCTCGGCATAACGACTTCGGATCTCGGATTGACCGTAGGTTCCATGGTTGACGGAGTAGTTGCGAGCAATTATCGGCTTTACGGGGATGAGATCGATCTTGTAGTCAAAAACCGGCCGGATATGATCGGACGGATCCAGGATCTGGAGAGTCTGCCCCTTTTATCGCCGTCAGGAGGGAAGGTAACTGTAGGTTCTGTTGCCGCTGTAAGTCTCGAAGAGGGGCCGACACAGATCAACCATATTGATTCGGAGAGGGCTGTCACCATTCAGATTATCCCTCCGAAGGATATGCCTCTTGAAGCCGCAATGGAGATTGTCAGGGATAAGATCGTCGGACCAATTAAAGCATCGGGACAGCTTTCAAGCCTCTACACAATAAATCTCGGAGGAACGGCGGATGACCTGACCCGTACAAGAAAAGCGCTTTTCTGGAATTTCATTCTGGCTGTTATCATATGTTACCTGCTTATGGCAGCCCTGTTTGAAAATTTTTTCTATCCTTTTATTATAATGTTCACTGTGCCGCTCGCAGCAGTTGGAGGTTTCATAGCTCTCTTTCTGGTCAACACTTTTATTATTAACCAGCCGCTTGATATAATAACGATGCTCGGTTTCGTCATACTTGTAGGAGTAGTGGTGAACAACGCCATTTTAATTGTTCACCAGTCTTTAAACAACATGAGGGATTCGGGAATGGTGGCGACCGATGCGATAGTCGAATCGGTCAGAACGCGCATACGCCCGATATACATGAGCAGCATGACGACAATATTCGGATTGCTCCCGCTTATTTTTGCCCCCGGCGCAGGCTCCGAATTTTACAGGGGGCTTGGGAGCGTATTTGCCGGAGGCCTTCTTGTTTCAACAATTTTTACTATATTTCTGATACCAGCACTTTTGAGTCTGACCTTTGATGTTGCGGAATTTTTTAAAAAGAAGAAGTTGGCGTTCCGCGGATAAGGTTTTTTAATAGAAACCGGAGACCAGAAACCATAAACCAGAAACCTGAAACCATAAAATGGCCCCAGATACTTGCCCCTGCGGGAAACAAAGCTTCGTTTCTTGCCGCTATAGCCGCGGGTGCTGATGCAATTTATTGCGGTCTAAAGACATATTCCGCCCGCATGGAGGCAAAAAATTTTACCGTTCAGGAGCTTGTGTCTCTCACCCAATTGGCCCATGAGAAAGGGATTGAAGTCTTTGTTGCCATAAACTCACTTTTAAAGCAGGAAGACCTTTCTTTAGCCGGAGATCTTGTGGAGCAGCTTGAAAGACTGGTAAATCCGGACGGACTCATTATCCAGGACCTCGCTCTTGTTGATCTTGTGAAACAAACCGGTTTTTCGGGTGAACTCCACCTCTCAACACTTGCCAATGTTTCATTTCCTTCCGCATTGAAACTGGTAAAGGAGAAGCTTGGCATAAACAGGGTCGTTATACCAAGAGAGCTATCAATTGATGAAATAAAAACGCTTGCCGAAGCATGCCCTGAAGGCTTTTCTCTGGAAGTGTTTGTGCATGGCGCCCTCTGCTATGGTATTTCGGGAAGATGCTACTGGAGCAGTTATCTGGGTGGAAAAAGCGGGCTTAGAGGAAGGTGTGTCCAGCCCTGCCGCCGATTTTACACCCAGGAGGGGAGAAGCGGCAGGCTTTTTTCGTGCGTCGACCTCAGCCTTGATGTTTTATCAAGGGTTCTTTTGCCTGTTCCTAAGATAAGTGCGTGGAAAATCGAAGGACGTAAAAAGGGTCCCCACTATGTTTATTATACCGTCACTGCTTATAAAATTCTCAGGGATCTTGGTAATGATCCAAAAGAGAAAAAAACAGCCGTTGAGCTCCTTTCAAGAGCTCTCGGCAGAAAAGGCACCCATTATCATTTTCTGCCGCAGAGGCCATGGAATCCTGTAGATTCTGACGGGCAGACCGGATCAGGACTTTTTATCGGAAAGATTCAGGGGCCTAAACAGAATCCCTATTTTATGCCCAGGGAAGAGCTTATGTCAGGAGATCTTCTGCGCATAGGCTATGAAGATGAAACTTCTCACGGCATCCTGCGAGTTGGAAAATATGTGCCTCAAAAAGGGCGGCTTTATATAAAACTCCCTTCCGGCAAAACTCCTGCACCGGGAACTCCTGTATTTCTAACGGACAGGCGCGAAAAAGCCCTTGATGAAATGATTTCAGAGCTTGAAAGCGAGATAATAAAACCGTCATTAACTGAGGCACCCGAATCCTCTTTTATCCCGGAATTTCCTAAAGGAGTACTGCCTGCGTCTGTCGCTGATGAAGTTTATGTGTACAGGGCCGAAGGAAAGAACTATCAGGGCAAAGCAACAGGTTTGTGGCTTCCCCAGGATGATCCGGACTGCCAGCCAAAAAAAATTAATTCCCATCTCTGGTGGTGGCTTCCGCCGATAATATGGCCTGATGGCGAAAAGGAAATAAAAAGTTTTATATCTTCAGCCATTGAAAAGGGGTACCGAAACTTTGTTTTAAATGCCCCCTGGCAGATTGTGCTGTTTGACACATTAAAAGGCCTGAATATATGGGCCGGACCATTTTGCAATGTCTCAAATGTTCTTGCCTTGAGAGTTTTAAAATTACTGGGTTTTTCAGGGGTAATAATAAGTCCTGAACTGGGCCGCGATGATTACCTTCTTATTATTAAACAGAGTCCCCTTCCTCTTGGGATGATTATTTCCGGAAACTGGCCGTTTACCGTTTCAAAAATTCTTTCAGACCAGGTGAAACCGGGGCGCGCATTTATCAGCCCCAAAGGAGAGCAGGCATGGGTCAAGAAATACGGTCCCAATTTCTGGGTATATCCCAACTGGAAGATTGATTTGACGGATAAGAAAGGCGAGCTTCAAAAGGCAGGTTACAGCATGTTCGTCCATCTTGTCGAGCCTTTGCCGGACGGGATAGAGATGAAAACAAGAAAAGGCATATGGAACTGGGAGATAAACCTGGTTTAAAAATAAGCCGTCAAAACCGCTTTTCATCATTTCGCAGCAGCGTAATCGAGGAGTTTCCTGAGCCCTTCGCGGAGATCATGTTTCGGAGAGAATAACAGCTTTTGTTTTACAAGAGAAATATCAGCGTAAGAATGTTTAAGATCTCCGGCCCGGGGTTTGCTGAACTCAATATTAAAGGTCCTGCCTGTAAGACTATTGAGTATCTCAATCAATTCAATAAGGGAAGTTTGGGTGCC
>JAHJJB010000135.1 GCA_018823005.1 Pseudomonadota bacterium
AAATATTGCATTTGATTGCAAAGAGTTCGTAAAACATTCGGCAGCTTTATAAAAATACCGTTTTTTTTATTGCGCTTTATCTGCTGTCGCTTCTTTTTGAGCTTTAGCGTTATGACAGATTCCGGATTTCACTGAAATAACTGATGAATTCAAGGGAAATAACCATGAAAAAAATCGTTGATCTGTTGTATGAAGCAAGATTATTGAAAGAAATTGAGAGGTCGGGATACAATTTTCTGGGTTGCGGCAACGAATCGGTTGCAGAACATTCGTTTACAACTGCATTTACAGGTTATGTACTCTCAAAGATGGAGCCGGGCGCAGATTCATTAAGGCTTATTACAATGTGCCTTGTCCACGATCTGCCCGAAGCAAGAACGGGTGACATAAACCACCTTCAAAAGCATTATGTAACAGCAGACACAAACAAGGCAATAAAAGAGATGACTAGCGGCCTTGACTTCGGTTCATCACTGGCGGATCTTATTCATGATTTCAATGAAGGTAAATCTATCGAATCTATGCTGGCACATGATGCAGACCAAATATCCTTTATACTTGAATTAAAAACCCTTTCCGAGAAAGGCTTTAACTCTCCGAAAACATGGCTCCCTTTGGTTGTTAAACGTCTTAAAACCGAAAAAGGCAAGCTGCTTGCTGAAAAAATAATGGAAACAGGATGCGATGAATGGTGGCTTAACAAATTTATTGACAGTAAGGATATTGAGAAATAATTATTTCACCTTTTCCGAAAATTCTGTATAGGACAAAAGAGGAATTCATATGAATAATGATGGCCCCGTTTCAGATAACATGTATGCAACAGCGGAGGATAACATAGGATGAACTGGCTGATAACAACAATAACAAGTTCCATCGGCAAGAAACTGCTGATGGCAATAACAGGCCTTTGTTTCTGCACTTTTCTTACAGCCCATCTTGCAGGAAATTTAACTCTTTATGCCGGGAAAGAGGCTTTCAATTCATATGCCGAACACCTTCATTCGCTTGGGCCGCTTATTACGGTTGCAGAAACAGGGCTTCTTTTGTTCGGTATAATTCACGTCCTGACCGGCATTGTACTTTTTTATCAGAACTTTACCGCAAGGCCGGAAAAATATGCTGTGAACAAAAGCGCGGGGGGAAGTACCCTTGGTTCTTCGACAATGCCTTATACAGGCCTTATACTGATGGCATTTATCATACTGCATCTTATCAATTTTCATTTCATAGATAAAACCGGGACGACTATATTCCAGATAGTTTCAGATGCATTTTCAAAAACCGCTTATATCATCATTTATGTTTTTGCTATGATGGTTGTTGCGCTGCATGTAAGCCACGGATTATGGAGTGCATTTCAGACGCTTGGTGTAAATCATCCGAAATACATGCCTTTAATCCGGAAGGCCGGTATCACCTTCAGTATTTTGATCGGTATCGGTTTTGGATTTATTCCGGTTTTTATTTCGCTTACAACTTAAGAAAGGTAACATCATGAGGCTTGATGCAAAAATACCGGGAGGTCCTCTTGCAGAAAAATGGGACAGGCACCGTTTCGAGCTTAAACTCGTTAACCCGGCTAATAAGAGAAAATTTGAGATAATTGTAGTTGGTACAGGTCTCGCAGGCGGCTCAGCATCTGCTTCCCTTGCAGAGCTGGGTTACAATGTAAAAACATTCTGCATACAGGACAGCCCGAGGCGGGCCCACAGCATTGCTGCACAGGGGGGTATCAATGCTTCAAAAAACTATCAGAATGACGGCGACAGCGACTGGCGCCTTTTTTACGACACTGTAAAAGGCGGCGATTTCAGGTCAAGGGAAGCAAATGTTTACAGGCTTGCCCAGCTGAGTGGCAATATTATCGACCAGTGCGTGGCCCA
The DNA here is from genome assembly GCA_018823005.1 of Pseudomonadota bacterium. Taxonomy (GTDB): domain Bacteria; phylum Desulfobacterota; class Desulfobacteria; order Desulfobacterales; family RPRI01; genus RPRI01. Next base: position 1,887 of record JAHJJB010000135.1, read on the forward strand.
GGGAGTTCCATTCGCCAGAGAATACGGCGGTCAGCTCGCCAACAGGAGTTTCGGTGGTGCGCAGGTTTCAAGGACTTTTTATGCAAGAGGCCAGACAGGCCAGCAGCTTCTTCTTGGAGCATACAGTGCTTTGTCAAGACAGATTGCCGCAGGGAAAGTCACCATGTATCCCCGCAGGGAGATGCTCGACGTGGTCGTTGTCGATGGGCAGGCCAGGGGGATTGTTGTCCGTAATCTGGTGACGGGTGAAATCGAAAAATATGCTGCTGACGCCGTAGTCCTTGCCACCGGTGGTTATGCCAACGTTTTTTTCCTCTCTACCAATGCAATGGCCTCCAATGTCACGGCTGCATACAGGGCTTATAAAAAAGGAGCCTTTTTTGCTAACCCCTGCTTTACCCAGATTCATCCTACCTGCATCCCTGTGCATGGCGCCTACCAGTCTAAACTTACTCTTATGAGTGAAAGCTTAAGAAATGACGGGCGGGTCTGGGTTCCCAAAAAGCCGGGAGACAAGCGTTCCCCCTCCCAGATACCTGAACCGGAGAGAGATTATTACCTTGAAAATAAATACCCGAGTTTCGGCAATTTGGTTCCAAGAGATGTCGCATCCCGCAATGCCAAGGAGCAGTGCGACACCGGAAAAGGAGTAGGTGAAACTGGTCTTGCCGTTTACCTGGATTTTGCCGATGCAATAAAGAGAGACGGCAAGGAAGTGATAGCAAAAAAATACGGAAACCTTTTCCAGATGTATGAAAAAATAACGGCGGATAATCCATATGAAACTCCAATGATGATTTATCCGGCGGTCCACTATACAATGGGCGGTCTGTGGGTTGATTACAATCTCATGAGCACAATCGACGGCCTCTTTGTACTCGGAGAAGCCAATTTTTCCGATCACGGAGCAAACCGTCTAGGGGCAAGTGCTCTCATGCAGGGTCTTGCGGATGGATATTTCATAATACCCTACACAATAGGCGGATACCTTGCCGGAAACACAAAGAAGAAGATAACAACCGAGCATCCCGCATTCAATGAATCTCTGGCACAGATAGATTCCCAGGTAAAAAGGCTTCTTTCAATAAATGGAAAGCGAACAGTTGATGATTTTCACAGGCAGCTCGGAAATATTTTGTGGGAATACTGCGGTATGTCCCGAAATGATGCGGGCCTGGAAAAGGCACGGGGACTGATAAGGGATTTGAGAGGTGAATTCTGGGAAAATGTTCTTGTTCCGGGTTCCGGAAGTGATTTTAACCAGAGCCTCGAAAGAGCCGGGCGCGTTGCCGATTTCCTTGAATTCGGAGAACTGATGATTATTGATGCCCTTACCCGCCGCGAGTCATGTGGCGGACATTTCAACGAAGGTCATCAGACCGAAGAGAGTGAAGCAATGCGCGACGATGAGAACTTTTGCCATGTTTCAGCATGGGAATATGCGGGCTTAGAAAAGGAGCCGCTCCTGAACAAAGAACCGCTTGTATTTGAAAATGTCAAATTATCACAAAGGAGTTACAAGTGACAAAAACTCTTAATTTAACACTTAAAGTTTGGCGCCAGAAAGGACAGAATTCAAAAGGCGGTCTTGAAACATATCATGCAAAAAACATTTCTTCAGACATGTCCTTTCTGGAGATGATTGACGTCATCAATGAGCAGCTAACGCTTGATGGTATGGAACCGATCGCATTCGACCATGACTGCCGTGAAGGAATATGCGGCATGTGCGGAACCGTTGTAAACGGCCGCCCCCATGGGCCTGAAAAAGGAACAACTCTATGCCAGTTACACATGCGCCATTTTTCAGACGGTGATACAATAGTGGTTGAACCCTGGCGTTCAAGGGCATTTAAAGTAATAAAAGATCTTGTTGTAGACCGGAGCTCTCTTGACAAGATTATACAGGCTGGCGGTTACATTTCGGTAAATACGGGCGGGGCACCGGACTCAAATGCGATCCTGATCCCCCAGGAAATAGCTGAAAAAGCAATGGATGCCGCAGCATGCATCGGTTGCGGGGCTTGCGTGGCAGCATGCCCTAATGCTTCAGCGATGCTCTTTACCAGTGCAAAAATTTCCCAGCTTGCACTTCTTCCCCAGGGAAAACCTGAAGCCGCAAAGAGGGCCATGGAGATGGTCCGGACAATGGATGGACTCGGCTTCGGAAATTGCACGAATGAAAGGGAATGCGAGGCGGAATGCCCGAAAGAGATCTCTATTGTCAACATAGCCCGCATGAACAGGGAATTCTTTAAAGCGTCGTTTTTTTCGGAGGTAAAATAAAAGAAAAGGGTTCAAGGATTCAAGGGGTCAAGGGTTCGAGTGAAATAGAAGAATCAGCCGCTTGAACCCTCGAATCCTCGACCCCTTGAACCCTTCTATTCTCTATTTCACCGTAACAACAGGACATTTTGCATCCAGAATCACTTTCTGGGCAGTTGAGCCGAAAAACAGTTTGCCAACTTTGGACCTTCTTCTCACGCCTATTATAACTTCATCAATTCCGTTTTCTTCAACAAACTGCACGAGGTCTTCACCGGGAGTCATTCCCCTTACAAGAAGTCTTGTAGTACAAGGGATCTTATCCTTAATAAAAACCGATTGTGTATATCTTAAATCTCCTTCAGCTTTTTCAAATGCCTGTCTGGGTACCTCAGCACCTCCGACCATTGATGTAACTACATAAATTTCGGCTCCAAAAGCCTTTGCATGTTTTAATGCAACAATCAATGCTTCTCTGGCGACATTAGATCCGTCATAGCCAACAAGTATCTTCATTCCAGATTCTCCATTATTAAGTTCGTGGATCGTGGTTCGTTGATCGTTATTCGTTGATCGTCGTCCGATTCACGATCCAAGTCCCTTGAACACTTGAATCCTCGACTCCTTGAACCCCTCTATTCACTATTCACCATTCACTATTTTCTATCTGACCGATAAAATTCTGTTTTTCAATATATTTAAACCTTTACCAACTGAGTTGGTTATAAACAGCACGGCATCTTTTTTATCCAGCATGGGGCTCGGCATCCTGAAAATCATCGGAATCTTGATTAAGAGGTTCTTAGTACCCATCGGACATCCCTTGATACGATAAATCTTTTTCGCTTCAAGACGGCCTTCAACTTTCGTACAGGTTCCGATAAGCAATACGGGGCCGTCAGGCATAATTACATCTCCCTTGTATATGCCTGTTACTATGGCGCCCTTTCTTGCTCTTTTCAGTGACCCTGGGCTCCGTTTTTCAATTGTACCAAGGCATCCCTTAACCGCGCCTTCGCAACCCCCGTCGCATATCAGATCGGTATCCGGGGCACATCCCGCATAGAAATTAATGGGTGTATCAAGTTCATTGAGTACCTGAAAGAGCCTGGTCTTTCCTTTCGGTCTTTTCTTTAAATCTTCTATATCTGCATCGCCTGACAGTTGGATATCCTCAAGCTTCAGCGAACCATATCCTCTTTTTGCAGCAATGGTGAGGTGCTTCACCTTTCCCGGATTATAACCCATGATATATGAGGCGGCAACGTCAGCCGCAAGCGGATTGTCAGATATAATAAGAGCCCCCAAACGTACCGGATAGGGGGCAGATTCATATCCGTACGTTATGTCAATTGCGTCTGATACGATAAGATTAGGATATCCGGCTTCGAGCAGATCAACTATCTTGTCGTGTATCCTGTGGTCGTGGTAGAGCATCCTCTCTTTATGATAAAGTATCCCGATATTTAATTTCAGCGTGTTGGTTATCGATGCGAAGATGTGATATTTGAGCTTCGGCATCCATATCTTAAAATCGGCGTCCTTAATAAATTTGGAAAGCATGATCTCTTTATGATAAACGCCTTTTTTAAGAGGGACTCTTACAAATGGGTGCTCATTCAAATCAACGAGTGTAAATCCGGCTCTTTCAGCAAGATCAAAATACCCTGATTCCTTCAAAAAAAGTCTGGATGGAACACCGTAGCCTCCTGATTCTCCCACAATAATATCCTGCAGACCCTGCTCTTTTAAAACCCGGATCATTCCTTCAACAATTTTGGGATTTGTATAAGAATGATGTATATACTTCCTGTTTGCAGTAACAACATTCGGCTTGATAAATATTTTTCCCGCAATTCTGATGTTTAAATCCGCAATCGACTCTTTAATAATTCCCGAAATAGCACTTGTATCGTACTCTCTGCAATTACGGAGAATGACTCTCGGCTTTTCCATATATTTCAATATCTTTTTATTGTTTCTACTTAACCTTAACTTGTGATAGTTTGTCAAAAGGATTATTAAAAGGAGTCTTTTTCGGCTTTACAGGCTTTTGAGGGAGTTTTCTTTCTTCGGTTTTCTCAGTCTTGATTTTCCTGCCCGGAACTGTTTTCATGGAAAGAGAAACCCTTTTTCTTTCAACATCAACATCAATTACCGTAACCGTAACCTTCTGATTCACCTTGACAATCTCTGAAGGATTCCTGACAAACCTGTCCGACAGCTCACTCACGTGCACAAGTCCGTCCTGGTGGACACCCACATCCACAAACGCTCCGAATGCAGTAACATTTGTCACAATACCGGGAAGCCTCATGCCGGACTTCAGGTCTTCAATCTTTTCGATACCGCTTTCAAAAGCAAATTCATCAAAGCCTTCCCTTGGGTCGCGCCCCGGTTTTGCGAGTTCTTCAAGAATATCTTTTAACGTCGGAATCCCGATGGTATCAGTAACATAGTTTGAAATGTCAATTTTACTTCTTAATGCAGGATCTTTTATCAGATCCGCCACACCGCATGAAAGATCTTCAGCCATTTTATCAACAATACGATAGCTTTCAGGATGGACAGCGCTCCCGTCAAGCGGATTTTTTGCATCTCTTATCCTTAAAAAACCTGCCGACTGTTCAAAAGCCTTCGGCCCCAGACGGGGAATTTTTTTAAGCTCTTTTCTCGAATTAAAAGGTCCGTTTTCATCCCTGTGAGCAATGATATTCTTTGCAATCTGAGGGCCAAGTCCGGAAACATACGTAAGAAGCTGGACGCTTGCTCTGTTCACATCAACGCCTACTCCATTAACGCAGCTCATTACAACGTCATCAAGGGATTTCTTCAGGGCAGTCTGGTCAACATCGTGCTGATATTGCCCTACGCCGACAGATTTCGGATCAATCTTGACAAGCTCCGAAAGGGGATCCATAAGCCTTCTTCCTATTGAAACAGACCCTCTGACCGTTAAATCAAGGTCCGGAAATTCTTCCCTTGCAATTTCCGAAGCCGAATAGATTGAAGCTCCGCTCTCATTAACCATTATAACCGGAATTCTTTTTGAAAAATCAATGCTTTTGACAAATGTCTCCGTTTCCCGCCCTGCTGTTCCGTTTCCAACCGCGATAGCCTCTATTTCAAAACGGTCGCAAAGCTCTCTCATGGTTAACATTGCATTATTTGAGCCTTTATCAGAAAAATGGGGATAAATGGTGTCGTGATGAAGGAGCTTTCCCTGCCTGTCAAGACAAACCACTTTGCACCCTGTTCTGAAACCGGGATCTATCCCCAGTATGCGCTTTGCTCCAAGGGGCGGCGCCAAAAGCAGGTTGCGGAGATTTTCAGCAAATACCCTTATAGCTTCAGAGTCAGCCCTCTCTTTTGTTAATAGTCTTGCTTCTGTTTCCATTGAACGAGAAAGGAGTCTCCTGTAACTGTCATTCACGGCACTCCGGACCTGCTTCGAATCTTCCCCGTCACTCTTTACAAATAACTCTTCAAGTATTTTTATAGCTTCATCCTCGGGAGGAGCAATGGTCAGATTAAGAACATCTTCCTTCTCTCCTCTCCGCATTGCAAGAATTCTGTGGGAAGGAGCGTTTGCAGCCTGCTCCTCCCAGTCAAAATAATCCCTGTATTTTGATCCTTCCTGCTCCTTGTCCGTCGCCACCTTGCATATGAACTTTCCCTTGGCAGTAAACAGATTTCTTAATGCGGCACGTGCATTCTGGTCTTCACTTACCATTTCAGCAATTATGTCCCTTGCCCCGGAAAGTGCGTCTTCGGGGTTTTCTACACCCTTTTCGGGGTCAACAAAACGTTCCGCTTCTTTATCCGGATCGGCACCTTCCTGTTTAAAAATAATAAGCGCGAGAGGTTCAAGGCCTTTTTCCCTGGCGATGGTCGCTTTTGTCCGCCGTTTCGGCCTGAACGGCAGATAAATATCCTCAAGAACAGCAATCGTGGAAGCAGCTATCACCTTTTCACGAAGCTCATCGGTCAGATGTCCGTTCTGTTCCAGTGATTTTAAAACTGCTTCCCTGCGGCTGTCCAGCTCTTCAAGCCGGGCAACCCTGTCTCTTATAGCCGTGATCGCCACCTCATCAAGGCTTCCAGTAGCCTCTTTCCTGTAACGCGCAATAAAAGGTATTGTAGCGCCCTCATTTAGAAGAGCTGCTACAGAAAGCACCTGTGATATTTTTATGTTCAGCTCTTCTGATATGGCAGATACATG
>JAHJJB010000136.1 GCA_018823005.1 Pseudomonadota bacterium
ACCCATACCCAAACAATTTGAAATAGCTCCAATCGGAACATTATTCTGACAATCACTATAACTTGCCATAGTTGTGATAGACTTTCTTAAGCCCACCCCCTATAAGCAAAATACCTAAAAGATAAAAACAGAACCGGATAAAAAACATTGCCGAAGAAAACTGACCGATTTGTTCTATTTGAGGCATAACCTGGGGGATCCTGTAGAAAACACCGATTCCGGCAAGTACAAGAAGAACGCCCCAGACAAACTGAATTGTTGTTCTGTTTTTTCCCATATAATTTTCCTGACCCGATATGGGGACTATTGTGGATAGGCTTAACTTTTAAAATAGTAGCTAATTAATCGTAATGTGTCAAATATTTAACAAATACCTTAAGAAAAAGGGGGCAAGGATTGAAGCTCCCCGCAGCAAGATACGGGGAATCTTCGACCGTAAGGACTTTTTATCTTTTTTTTATTCGCTCGCTAACCCCAAAGCAGAGCTGTGAGGAATGCGCTCGCTGTTTCGGTTCAAGGGGTCAGGTGCTCAAGTGTTAAACTATTTGTTTTCAAATGATCTTATTGTCTTAATTTATCTTAGCCTTTCAGAATCCTCCCGACCTCACCGATATTTCTCTGAACTTCCAGGGCTTTTTAAAAATCCGTCAATCCTTAAGCGTCCCCTTGAAAGCCGCCTTTCTTTTTTCAAGAAAAGCGCTTGTTCCCTCTTTTGCATCTCTGCTTGACATGCATAATGCAAATGAATCAACTTCGATCCCGCAACCGGTAAAAAGATCGACATTCAGGCCATTATTTATTGCCTGCTTTGCTGCACGGAGAGAGGTTTTTCCTTTTTGTGCTATTGTTCTTGCTGTTTTTATTGTTTCATCCATAAGGGCTTCAGGGGCAACAACCTTGTTTACCATTCCTATTCCAAGCGCTTCAGAAGCTGAGATCATTTTACCTGTAAATATCATCTCTTTGGCCATGTTTATTCCTATCAGTCTTGGAAGTCTTTGAGTGCCCCCGAATCCTGGAATAATGCCAAGGTTTATTTCAGGCAGGCCGAACATTGCTTTTTCGGAGGCATAAATAAAATCAGAGGCAAGCGCAATTTCACTCCCTCCCCCAAGAGCAAATCCATTTACAGCGGCTATTACCGGTATGGACAATTCCTGGAGTTTACTGATTACACTCTGACCTTTTCTGGCAAATATTTTACCTTCCAGAGAATTGAATTTTGCAAGTTCGGTAATGTCGGCCCCTGCAACAAAGGATTTCTCGCCGGCACCGGTAAGTATAAGGACTCTGATATCCTCATTGACCGAAATTTCATCCAGCACATGGGAAAACTCTCCGATCAGTTCCGAGTTCAAAGCGTTAAGCGCCTTAGGTCTGTTAAATGTGATAATTGCAATCCCTTCTTCAATTTTTAATATAATGTTATTGTAATTCATTATCGAACCTCCCTCCGGGGAAAATCTCTTTTATTAAGTTAAATTGAAAGCTGCTACGCAACCTTTGTGTTAAAAGTTAATACATCAACACATAAAATTGTCAAATCCAAAACTCAAAGAGGCTGAGCCTGATCTGTTTTACTGTTTTCAGCCGATGCTGAAATATATATTGCCGCAAGAATTAAACCTCCTCCGGCCAATCTCAACAATGTCAGTTTCTCGTTGAAAATAACATATGCAAGTATGGTACTCCCTATAGGCTCACCAAGAAGCGTAACAGCAACAAGGCCGGGGGTAAACCATCTCAAAGCCCAGTTAAAGCAGGTATGGCCGACAAGCTGACTGACAATTGCCAGACCAAAAAAGGACGCAACTGTTGATGAACTGTAACCCGTGATTTGCATACCCATCGATAGAACTGCAAACCACAGGAAAACGGCGGCGCTCCCGTAGCAAACCATTATATAAGCTGTAAGGGAAAGTTTCCTGCGTAAGTTTCGTCCTATCAAAAGATAAAATGCCGCGCATATGCCTCCGATAAGAGCAAGAAAATCCCCGAATAAGGCATTCTTCCCTGCCGCAAAATCACCTGCTCCGATAATTGCGGCGCCAATAACGCTGAGAATTATCCCTGCAACAGAAGCAGTTTTAAGGCGTTCCCCCGTAATAAATGGCGTAAGAAGCCCGACCCATAAAGGATTGGTATTAACAAGCACAACGCTGTTTGCTATCGAAGTATAGTTTAAAGATGAAATCCAGGTTGCAAAATGAAGCGCAAGGAAGAGTCCTGACAATGCGGCAAGAGCAATCTCCTGTCTTGAAAGATTTATTATTTCATCTTTTGCCCTTATCCACGCGATTGGAGCTATAATCAGGGATGCAAGTCCGACTCTGTACGCTGCAATAACTATGGCAGGAGCTTCGGCAAGTCGCGCGAAAACAGCTCCTGTTGAAACAGCCGCAACGCCTATTCCAAGAGCTATGTAATGGTTTGCAGAAAATTCAGTCTTAATCTGAATACACCTAACCGCCCTTGCTCTTCATGGGTCGCCCGATTAACGCGTTGGGGTTTATCTCCTTTATATAATTGCGGACGCCGTTAATTATTGCATCGCACAAAAGATCCTGATAATCAGGATCTAAGAGACGCAAGCATTCCCTTTTATTGCTGATAAATGAAGTCTCAATTAATATTGCAGGCATCTGTGCGCCCAGAAGAACATAGAATGGCGCCTTCTTGACACCCTTGTTCTTTACATTATCATAGTTGGCATTCAGCTTTTGGAATATAGCATCTTGAACATGCCCTGCCAGACGGCTCGACTCGTTTATCTTGGCGTTTTGCATAAGGTCATTGAGTATTGATTGCAGATCGCTAATATTTTTTGTTGATGTCGCATTTTCCCGCGCTGCCACAAGAATAGATTCATCGTCTGTCGCAAGGTTTAAATAATAAGTTTCTATACCGTATGCATTTTTGTTCCTTGCAGCGTTTGTATGCAGGGATATAAAAATATCCGAGTTTTTTGTATTGGCAATAGCTGTCCGCTCCTCAAGGGTAAGATGTCTATCGCTGTTCCTGGTCATTATTACTTCACAACCAAGCTCATCCTTGAGTTTGGTTGCAAGCTTTTTGCCTAATATTAGAACAACATCTTTCTCATGAACCCCTTTCATATAACCAGGAGCACCATAGTCATCTCCCCCATGCCCCATATCGACGGTTATTTTTCTTACGCCGAGGGCAAACTGCTTTGCCAGAGCTCCGGCAGACATTTTATCGCCTTTTCCCCCATCTTTATCTACAGGCTCTTCTTCCTTTACTTCCTCATCCCGGCTTCCCCAGACATCTATTACTATTCTGAAAGGATTTTTAAGGGAAAATATCTTGTAGGTCTTATAAGACTTTATATCTACCGCAACCCTTACAACACCAGGCTCATACTGTCCGGCCCGTACATCGCTCAACAGGTCGTCATTTATCGGGATTGCCCTTTTAATGTCACTCCCGAGCCTGCTGTTGCTCAAATCCACATATAAACGCTGCGGCTTATTCAGGGAAGGGTCCTGTTTTAAAAGCCTGTGGTTATAGCTTGTTTCACCGTCAGCATCTATGACAATTCTTGTATAGTTCGGATTTGACCAGTACCTTAAATTGGCAACGGTAATTGTGCCGCCCACTGCCGGGGATGCAACTTCCCCGCTGCTCTTTGCCCTCTCTTCACCAGCGGCAATTATTTCTTTTATCCCGTCCGCGGAATTTTTTATCTCTTCCTTTTTATCGGCATGAACAGGCGCCTGTTCAATTTCCTTCTTTTCAGGTTTAACTTTGGGAGGCTCTGGTTTTTTGAGATTTATATTTGCTGACGATTCCTTTTTACCTTTTCCATCATGACCGTTGCTCTCTGTCAGCCCTTTGATGGTATTTGCACCGGGAATTTGATTTATTGCTTGTAAGGCTTTCAAACGGTATCTGCTGTTTGAAAACCTTTTAATGATTCTTTCAAAACAGTCGACAGCCTCATTTTTGTCTGCAGCTTTTTTGGAACGCTTATAAAGTTCATAGTAGAGAGTTCCTGACATATAAAGACCAGCCGGAGCCCAGGGGCCTGAAGGCTCTTCCCTGTAAGCCTCATCGTATTTTTTAATGCATTCAAGCCAGTACTGTCTGTATTTTTGCCTGGCTGAATTATTGCGCAAAGACTTATAGCAACGATCGGCTTTTAAATATTTATCTTTTGCATTTTCCGCAAATCCCGGACAAGGCTGAAAAAAGAATGCAAAAATAAATGCCGCCAGGCAAAATATGTTTATTGCCCGTCTTAAATGGCATTTATGGCTAATACCATTATTCTTTCTTCTCGTCTCTTTTCCCATCAACCGGCTCACCCAGTCCGAATATGTCATGAATCAGTTTTTTTCATTTTTTCCTGCATCTCATTCAGGAAATATAATGCATCCAAAGGAGTTATTTTAGATATATCAATTTTGTTTAACCGTTCAACAAGAAAATGTTCCGGTTTGGAAAACATGTTTAGCTGCAAATGGCCTTTTTTAGATCCGGCCTCATCCCCGGCAAATACAGGAGATCCATTTACCCCGTGTTCATTTTCTATTTTATAAAGAATTTTTTTTGCGCGCACAATGATTTTTTCAGGAATACCTGCCAGCCTTGCGACCTGAATACCGTAACTCCGGTTTGTCCCTCCTTCAGCCAGTTTCCTTAAAAAAATTATTTCATCATTCCACTCTTTCACCAGAATATTAAAATTCTTCACACGCTGCTTTGTAGCTGAAAGTTCTGTCAGCTCGTGATAATGAGTCGCAAAAAGTGTTTTAACCCCCTTTCCTTTAAGGTCATGGAGGTATTCGGCTACTGCCCAGGCAATACTTAAACCGTCAAAAGTGCTGGTGCCCCTTCCTATTTCATCCATGATGACAAGGCTTCTTTCAGTTGAATTATTAAGTATATTTGCGGTCTCCTGCATCTCTACCATGAATGTGCTCTGTCCGGAAGAAAGGTTGTCAAGTGCTCCAACCCGGGTAAAAATCCTGTCCGTAATATTAATGGAAGCTTTTGCTGCCGGTACGAATGACCCCATATGCGCCATAAGAACTATCAGGGCAACCTGCCGGAGAATGGTCGATTTGCCGGCCATGTTAGGTCCGGTTATTATCAGCACCTGATTTTCATCATCATCCATTCGGATGGAATTAGGCACAAAACGCTCGCCCGTTATCATCCTTTCAACTACAGGATGCCGCCCGTCTTCAATCAATATGAGGCCTTCATGGTTCATTTCAGGACGCGAGTAATTATACTCGTGCGCTATTTCAGCAAGACATGCAATACAATCGAGACCAGCCAGAAATTTCGCGGCTCTCTGGACAGCCGGGTTATGTTTTGCCGCCTCTTCCCGTATTTTCATAAAAAGCTCGTACTCAAGGGTATTTCTTCTTTCCCCGGAGTTAAAAACATCCCTTTCATATTGCTTAAGCTCTTCGGTAATATATCGTTCCGCATTAACAAGAGTCTGCTTCCTGACATATTTATCCGGAACCGCTTTTGCATTGGCTTTAGAAACCTCTATGTAATACCCGAAAATTTTGTTGTACCTGACTTTCAGGGAATTAATCCCTGTTTCCTCTCTCTCTTTCGCTTCAAGCCTTACAAGCCAGTTTTTCCCCTCGCTCCCGGTTTTAACCAGATTATCAAGTTCCTCGTTATACCCGACTTTAATTAATCCCCCCTCGTTTATAAAAGGAGGGGAATCCTCTCTTATTGCTTTGTCTATAAGATCAGCAAGAACCAAAAGATCATCGACATTGGCATCCCATTTCAGATAACCTGCCTTTAAATGTAAAAGAGCGGTTTTTATAGCGGGAAGCGCATAAAGTGAATTTTTAAGCGCAACAAGATCCCTCGCATTCGAATGTCCCATAACTATTTTGCTGCCAAGGCGTTCCATATCATATACTGATTTCAGGCCTTCTCTTATGCTTCTTCGGGCCTGCACGTCATTATAAGCCTCTTCAACCGCATCGAGCCGGGAAATAATATCATTGCTGTCCCGAAGGGGATATCTCAGCCATCTCCTTAAGAGCCTGCCTCCCATGGAAGTGACAGTTCGGTCCAGAACTCCGAGAAGAGTGCCATGCCTTGAGCCCGTTCTTATATTTTTCAGAATCTCGAGGTTCTGGCAGCTTGTTTCATCAACAAGCAGGTACTTCTCAAGCGAGTATGTTTCAACGGACGAAATATGCCCGACATCCTGCTTCTGCGTTTCACGCAAATAATGGACAAGAGCCCCTGCAGCACAAACTCCGGATCTCATATCTTCACATCCAAAACCCTCGAGAGACATGGTCTTAAACAGCGTGAGAAGCCTTTCACGGCACCTTTTATGTTCAAATTTAATGTCTTCCAGATATGTAACAGCTTTTTCATTTAAGGCATCGGCCAAACCGGACAGGAAAGAATCATTTCTGGAGGATTCAGGCAAAAGAATCTCGCTGGGGGAAACTCTGAGAATTTCTTCTTTAAGCAATGACAGATCTTTTGTCTCTGTCATGCGAAACAGGCCTGTGGATATATCCAGACAGGAAAGGCCTGCGGTATTCGAATCGTGGACTATTGAAAGGATATAATTATTTGTTTTTTCATCAAGCAGTTCATCTTCCAAAATCATTCCCGGAGTTATAACACGTACCACATCTCTTTTAACAATTCCCTTGGCTTCGGCAGGGCTTTCTTTTTGATCGCAAATCGCGACCTTAAATCCATTATTTATCAGTTTCGCGATATAGCCCTTTACAGCCCTGTGCGGAACCCCGCACATGGGGATCGGGAATTCGTCTTTTTTGTTTCGTGAAGTTAAGGTTATTTCAAGAATCCTGGATGCGGTTTCAGCATCCTCAAAGAACATTTCATAGAAATCCCCCATTCTGTATAAAAGAATTGCATCGGAGTACCTGCTTTTTATCGACAGGTACTGCTTCATCATGGGGGTAGTGTTTGGATGAGGATTCAAATCTATTCTTTTTGTTCAGGAGAGAACTTGTTTCTGAGTGAGACAACTTCATTTTTAAGTTCAGCTATCTTTTCGATATTGGAATCTATGGAATATTTCAAACCCTTGATTTCAGCATTTAGCCTGAAGCGTTCAAAGAGGGCAAAGACATATGCAACAAGAAGACCCGCAAAAAAGATTATAAGCAATATGATGCCCGTCGGCAATTCAGGGGTGTTGTATGTCTTTATGAAAAGATTTAAACTGATACTGTTCTTTGCGAGAAGAAAAGCCCCGTTATCCCAAACAAAAAGTCCGATGATTACAAAAACGATTATTAAAATGACGAATTTGATTTTGTTCATTATTGTTGGCTCCAGTTTTCTTAAGTGGGAAGCATTAAATTTTTAAAATACGGTTTCAGATTGGTATATGTCGTCTTTAAATGTTCCGGTATAACCCTGACATCTGCAAAAACCGCAAGCGCATTTGTATCGCCGAACCATCTTGGTACAATATGGAAATGGAGATGTTCCTCAATACCCGCACCCGCGACCTTTCCTAAATTTAACCCGACATTGAATCCGTCGGGTTTCATAACAAGCTTTAATATTCCTATGGATTTCTCAACAAGCACAAGCAGATCAGCCATTTCGTTTCTATCAAGCTCTGTGAGTGTTGGAACGTGCCGCACAGGGGATACCAGGAGGTGGCCGTTAATATACGGGAACTTGTTCATCACCGCCATGGTGGAATTCCCTTTAAAAAGTGTCAGGTCATCATTTATGGACAGAGCATCGCAGAAAATACAGCCTCCGTTCTTATTTTCCAGAATATATTCTATACGCCATGGTGCCCAAATCGTTTTCATACGGATCGTGTCCTGTTTTTGAATAAAATTTTATCCCTTTAACACCCAAAACTCAACTCTTTTTTCTTCAGAGAGAAACGACTTCAATATCTCCCCAGAATCCTGCTGCGTCTCCGATTATTATTACGATCCCGGTCACGCCTTCAATGTTTTTTCCAAATTCTATGGCTTTCCCGATATCCTTTTTTGACTTTACACGGTTTCCGACCGACGTTGCGGCAGCATCTGCAAGAGAACATGAGTCTGAAACAATACATACTGCATCAGCCTTCCCGAAACTGAAGGAATGCCCAACCGTTCCGGAAGAGGTACAGACAGCTGCAGGTTTTTCCCTCGAATCAATCAGCAGTCCCATCTTCAAGCTTAAGGGTGAATCGGAAGCAAAGATACCAACTTTAAGCGGTTTGCCGGTTTTGATAAATACATCACCGCCGTTTTCAACAACGACTTCATCGGAATAAGACAACAGGGCATTACCCACCTGTTCGGCAACGGCACCTGCTACTGCGGCCATCGGCCCAACACCTGCTTTTTGGCCGGCATGTGCCATCTCACTGATTATAACCGGAGCATGCTTGTCAATATGCCATGGTACGAGTGTATTTCTGAATTCCGGATATATTCCTATGTAATTTTCAATAAAGCCCCTCTGCTTCAGAACCAGATCTCTGGTAACATTTTCAAGAGCCCGTGAAGCATGTACAAAAAGATCTGTTTCCTGCACAACAACATTGAAAGAGACAAGGCTCTCTATTCCGACAAAATTACGGTATGTTCTCTCCTGATACGCTGTATTACCCATAAATGAGAAGCTCACATAAAGTCAGAAAACAGATATCTCTATTAATCCCTCACTTTGAGAGATCTTTGAAGAACGTCCAATATTGGCCAAATACAAGGAAGGTGATAATTAAGGCTTATGTTCATGGTTTAAAGTTAAATGCCTGTCCGCCTCAGGCGGAGTTCCTGGTTAAAAGAAAAAACCAGAAACTACAAACCAGAGACCAGAGACCAGAAACCAGGTCTTTAAATAAATCGGGCAAAAGGGGGCGATAAAGGTCTCCCTGAATCTCAACCTGATTCCGGCAAAGGACACAAATTTTCAGGGCACAGCCTCAAAAAATACTGATCTGTCATACCGGCGATAAAATCCCTTACAATCTCTTCTTTTCTGTGATTTATCATGTATTCTTCAGAAATGTCTTTTAAAAAATTTATAAATATAGCGGACTCGTTGTTTTCTTTTTCCAAATCATCGAGATATCTTTCAAAAAGCAATTTAAACAGCTCCTTAATGCGGTTTGTGTGCTTTTTGATTTTTTCATTCATATAAATCCGTTCGAGATTAAATGCTTTAAGACGCTTTAAGGAATCTGACACTTCGGGACTGAAAGCCACATAAATATTCCGGAAGCTGGTTTTAATGATGTCGGTAACAAGGTTATATACAATTGTTCCGTTGGTGTTCCCAAGCACTCTGACGCTCTCTTCGGGAAGATCTTCCCTGTTTATGACTCCCAGCCTTATGGCATCTTCAATATCACGTCCTATATAGCTTATGGTGTCCGCCATGCGCACAACACAGCCTTCAAGTGTCATGGGAATAAGTTTAATGTACGGATCCTTTTTTTTCATTGCCATTTCCTGTTCAAGCGTACCGAAACTTTTAGCCCTTTCAGGCTCAAGCCGCTCATTATGGATTTCCCCGTCATGGCATAAGATGCCGTCGAGTGTCTGCAAAGAGAGGTTCCATCCCTTACCCTTACGTTCAACTTTGTCAAGAAACTGGACGCTCTGGACATTATGGAAGAAGCTTCCTATCCCTGCGGCCTCACAGAGTTCCGACAGGAACCTTTCACCGTCATGCCCGAATGGCGTATGGCCTATATCATGGCCGAGAGAAACGGCTTCAATCAGATCCTCATTAAGGCCAAGGAAACGGCCTATTGTTCTTGCCACTTTGGAAACCAGCTGAACATGAAGCACCCTGTGTGTTATATGATCATTCCTGATCAGATAAAAAACCTGGGTCTTGTCAATGTACCGTGTGTAAGCCATGGAATGAAGTATGCGGTCAACATCAAGGGAAAATTCCTGCCGGTATCCAAGATCTCTCGGCTCCTCGTATTCACGGCGCAGACATTTTGAGCTTAAAACCGCTACAGGGGAAAGATACTCTTCCTCTCTCCTGTTCAGGGCCATCTTTATCATATCGAGCGGAATCCGATCAAATATCTCCATTTTCTATCATCTTCTCCATAAGTTTTATATAATCTATACCGGCAGCTTTGAAACCCTCTTTCCCGTATTTCATATTGGCCTCAATAACATAAAGCTTTCCTTCATGTCTGCATATATCGATCCCGACATCATCCCAGCCGCATGCAAGAGCTGTATGAAGAGCAAGATCGATCACCTGCTGAGGAATGAAATCGAGGCTTACTTTCCCTCCCGCAGCAATATTGCTCCTGAACTCTCCATCCCGTGCAATACGCCAGTACGCGTGAACTACTTTACGGCCTATGACAATCACACGCAAGTCGCGGTCGGCAGGCAGATACTCCTGAATATATGCGGTTTTAGTCATTCCGCAGTATGATTCGAGCTCTTCTAAATTCCTTACAAGATAAACTCCTCTTCCCATTGCAGAACCCCTCGGGATCTTGCAGATAAAAGGAAAATTAAAATGGTTCAAAATGCTTTTTTTCTGCCTTGTTCCGAAAAAAGTTCTTGTTTTAGGATGTGGTATCCCGATCAACTGGAAAAGTGCCGTTTGTTTGATTTTGTTCTGAACATAATGATATGTATGACAGTTTGGGAATGTTTTTTTATTCATGGAAGAGAAGAGATCGGCATAGTAAGTGGATGGGTAATATATCTTCTCAGCGCTTCTTATCATAGCCGCTTCATCCGGAGAATAATCTGAAAAATTGGGCTTTACCCCAAGGGTTATAACATTACAGCAGTTTTTCAGCCTCGATTCAAGGGCAATAACAGGCATATTCCCCCGTCCTTTACAGAGACCTTTGCATAACACCCTCTATAAATATCTGGTTTCTGTTTGAATGCTTGTCCGCTTCAGGCGGAGTTTGTTTTTTTCCGGTTTTTTTTAACCAGAAACCAGAAACTATGAACCAGAAACATGAGTCTTTTCATACCGTCTACTGCAAAGGATCTAAAACGAATATGGAAGGAGATACGGAAATATCAGTCCAGCATCTCTCTAAATCAAGTGTGAAATAATCTCCTTTATCATTTGAGACAAAAAGCCTTGAAGGAAAACGATATTCATTAACGTTGTTTTCTCCGTCAAATGACGCTCGGTAAATTATTTCACCCATTGAATCAAATAGTTCTATCTTTACAGCATCTTTCCGCGACTCGTCCAGATATATTTTCTCAACGACACCCAGCCATCTTTTCTTTAATACAATGACAGCAGGTCCGGTATCCTGGTCAACCATAACTGCCGAATCAAATTCTGTAACCGGAACCCTTCCCGACAGAAGCAAAATAATATCTTTTGATTTTACCGGAATAGAGATCAAACTTTCCATGCTGGCATTGGCAGAACGCTTCTTATAAAAGCTGTTATCTGCATGTGAAACGAAATACAGCCATTCCCCATCGGTTGCAATCCTCGCTAAGGGCTGTCCCATGAGGCCGCGCAACACTATCAAAAGTTTATTCTCATCTCCGGCAACCCATGCAATGTTTGCGGAAATGGTTCCACCGTTTTTTACCGAATAATTTACCCGCCCGGTACCCTTAAATGTTCTTATATTCCGGTTTTTGTTCTGCAAAACCTCAATAATATGCCGGGGCGATGGTTCAACGGAATCCCGCGTTTGAAGATCGCCTGAAATATACCCGGGTATTTTTTCTAATATGCCTGCACAGGCCGGAAGGAACAGAACAGCACATACTATAAGAAAAAGGCGAAAGTATTTTTTCATAAAACACTATCGCCCTTTGTTGATAATTTCCTTCATTTTGTTTATCACAATCAC
>JAHJJB010000137.1 GCA_018823005.1 Pseudomonadota bacterium
ATCAGTAAGGGTAGGAATAACAGCCAAATTATTCCTGCCCTTTTTATTTTTGCCGATCGTTACTTGACAATGAATTATTGCTAAATTATGTTCCGGCTGACCGTATTGATCACGCACAAAATAGGGCAAGTTTTATTTAATGTCCCTTGTTGTTTCAAGGAGGAAAAACAGATGGAAATAATACACAGCGGTGCCGGTTGTGATGCGGCAAAGCAGAAAATGAAAAAAGACGCCCAGGATTCTTCTGTTGAAGGATCTCTCAATAAAATAAAACAAAAATTTATCATTATGAGCGGGAAAGGTGGAGTTGGAAAGACAAGCACTGCAGTGAATCTTGCCATAGCCCTTTCAAACAAAGGATTTAAAGTCGGACTGATGGATGTCGATCTTCACGGCCCCGATGTACCGAGAATGCTAGGTCTGAACGGGACGATCGATTTGAGCAAGAATCATAAACTTGCCCCCATGAAATATTCCGATAGGTTAAGCGCCGTATCCATAGAAGCTCTCACCCCGAATAAGGATGATGCGATTATATGGCGTGGACCGATTAAGTATTCCGCTATAAAGCAATTCATAGGCGATGTTGATTGGGGTGAACTTGATTTTCTGATTATAGACTGCCCTCCCGGCACAGGTGACGAGCCTTTGACTGTTGCGCAAACTATAAAAGATGCAAGGGCAATTATTGTCACAACACCCCAGGAAGTCTCTCTTGCGGATGTGAGAAAGTCTATCAGTTTCTGCAAAATCGTAAAAATGGAAATATTCGGACTGATTGAAAACATGAGTGGTTTTATCTGCCCCCATTGCAATAAAACTATCGATCTATTCGGCATCGGAGGGGGAGAAAAAACAGCAAGGGAAACGGGTATAGAATTTCTCGGTAAAATTCCGTTTGATCAGAAGGTTGTATCATGTGGTGATGCAGGTTTATCACTTATTGATAAACATCCTGATTCTCCTGTTGCAATGGCATTTGACGGTATAGCAGATAAAATGGCGAAGCTTACCGGAATATGAGAGATAGAATTCAAGGGGTCAATCCGCCTAAGGCGGAAAGGATTCCAGTGAAAGAAAGACTGTCAGAACTTCATAAAACAAACACCTGAACCCCTGAATTTTTGAACCGAAATAGCGAGCGCATTTCTCGCTGCTTGCAGCGGAGTTAGCGAGCGAATCAAAAATAGATAAAAAGTCCTTCCGGTCGAAGATTCTCCGTAGCTTGCTGCGGAGAGCTTCAACCATGGACTTCTTTATCCCGACTAATCGGGAGAAGAACCTGAAACTTTATCATCCGATTTATTGTTTTTATCCGTATACCATATCGGACAGGAATCGCGGAATTTGCAATAAATGGTCGGATCAGTGCAGTGCATGCACTCTTCACACATATAAACTCCGTGTTTCATACATGAATAACTGGTAAGCCTGTCATTATGGTTGACACATTTTTCCAAGTCGCTTCCTATTGTTGATATACCCGTAAAAAGTCGAAATCCAAACGGCAAAGAAAAAAGCTCATTATGCAAGGTGCAACACAGCAGAATGACTTTTTACTTGGCGGGAAAGGGCTTTCCCTCTCCCGCCGCTTGAAGTAAATTCAAGCGGTTCCACCCTAACCCCAGGCCGGGGCTTATCCGCCCTCGGCCTGTTGATGGACTTTTTACGAGTCCATCATTGTTAATATAAGCTGCCTTTTTTTCACCTTATTTGCCGGATACCAGTTTTGATGCCAAGGCTGTTACAGAATCTAATAAGAGGTCATCGCTGCATTTCCAGCAACGTGTGCTCGCTGAAGTTAAAATTTTTCCATTTCCGGTGTCTGTTACCTGAACATAAAGAACCGAAGTTTCACCAAGAACACCTAAGCTGCTGGTTATGATATGGTTAGCCCCCAGAAGCCCCCCGATTTTTATTGCAGAGGCATCTGAAACCATGCCGGCCATTTGAAGTTTCTGTTCCACGATAATCTGGTTTAACTTCCTGCGTTCGATAAATTTGAATTGCCCGCTTTTTGAAAGCTTTTCCTGCAGTTCATTCGTGAGGATATTAGTAGCTTTGGTGGGACGATTTTCACGGAGATCAACCATTTCGAGCATGGCAACGTTCAACAGATTTTCACCCTTCCTCTTTTGCCCTGCGGAAGTGTCCTGAACGACACCCTGCTCATCCAGGAATGCAAAGGAGTTAAGAATATCATCAATCTCCTTCTGTAATTTTTCATCGTGATTCCATTGTGAAGGATATACGAATGAGAAGACGTAACCAGTTCCTTTATTGACAAATTTATAAACCTGGGATGTCATGGAAAGGCCGCCTGCGCTCATTGGCTTTGATGCAAAAAAGGCAGGCTTGCCGGCAATATAAGTGTACTTTGCAATTTTAGGATCATATGTGCCCTTTTTGGCGAATTCTTCTAAACTCCCCTGGGGGTGTTTGCTTACATTGAGGCTTCCCCCGGCATTGTAAACGCTTTCTTCCCATAACCATAAAAGCTGAGTGGCATCGCCAAGATCCTTTACATCCAATGTCGGTTTCCACTTGTTATTTGGTGTGGACAACTTGCAGTTATAGGTTGAATTGATGTAGGTATTGCCGGAAATACTATGATCAACAGTTTGTGCGCTTTTTACTGACGGACCTGCACAGCTTAAGAGAAGAAAACTTAAACAAATAAATAGAGCGCCTGCTTGCTTTATTCCCATGAGCCCCCCTGTTTTAAACGGATTAGTATATTATTTATTCTCTTTACAAGAACTAATATTTTATTCCAGGTGAAAAAAAATGACGTGAGCCTGCACTTATATATATCAGGATTGCTGAAAAAACATCAATTTTTTCTGGTTGAATCCAAACATTTTCGTGAATGGAGATGTTTTACTGATTCAAAGAAGGAATCAAACGAATGTTGCTGTGACAAGCCAATGATCACGGCAGACAAACCGACTCGAAGATTTCCAATTAATATATGTACCATACTATGATCTGCGTCCTTATTTTTACTTTAAAACTATAATAATATATTTGATTTAACCGATTAATAAGATTATTAAAGACCGTATTGTTTTTAATATTGAAAATATAAGCCTGAAGGAAATATCAATGAATTGTTTCGTTAAGTTGCCCAAACATATATTCCCCGTCCGGTATTATCTGACGCTCTCTTTTTTTATAATATTTTCCCTCTCATCCTTTGCCTTTGCACAGGAGATGAAACTTTCCAAAGATCCGGCAAGAGAAAAAATACATGTCACGGCGGACAGCCTCAGCTCGGAAAGCAATGCAAGATTTGCCGAGTTCAAAGGAAATGTTAAAGTAACCCAGGGGGATTTTATTATAAAATCGGATAGTTTGAAAATATTGTACAAGGAAAGCGGCGGAGAGAAAAAAGCCGGTACGACCGAATCGATAGAAAAAATTATTGCGAGCGGGAATGTGAAAATAGAATCGGAAGAGATGACTGCTGTTTCACAGCAGGCCGAATACGATACAAACACTATGATTATGGTATTAACCGGAGAAGATTCCAAGGTATTTGACAAAAAGAATTCCGTTACAGGCTCTAAAATAACCTTCAACAGGAAAGACGGCCTTATGAAAGCTGAAGGGGACAGCAAAAGAAGAGTTAACGCGGTATTTTTCCCTGATGAAAAAACAACTCCCAAAAAGGGGTCTGAAAAAACGGAAGCTGTCTATACTGCCGCAGCCACAGGGACTGTATCAGAAAAAGCAAAAATAAGCGATACGCGAAAAGCACCTGAAAGCCCGGTTAAAAGTCCTGCTCCTGAAAAATCTTTGAGCGTATTGAAAGAAGAGAAAAAACCTCTGATTCAGGCAAAGGCCGATATACAGCCTCAAGCAGCCCCGGTTAATGTCGTTTTTGTGCCGGCAGTCGTTGAAAAAGCAAAGGTAAGTGAACCGGTCATACAAAAAATATCACACGGAACTCTTATAAAAAGCGTCGGCATTGCATCTGTAGAAAACAAGACCGGCAACTCTTCTATCGATTTTCAGGAGGATATGCAAAGACAACTCTCAGGAGCTTTGGGGCGCAGTTGCTCAGGGCTTCAACTATTTCAAGCAGGTGATGAGAAATTCCCTCCCGATTTTGTCAAACTGCCCAGAATGGTATCCGGAAGCATAGACAGTTTCAGGATTTGTGAAACCGGAAGAAAATCTGGTCTGTCCGCAATCATAACCGGTTTTGTAGCAGAGATAAAAACGGGTGAAGAGCCGCGCGGAATTCTCTGGTACAGAGATTCATATCCCTTTATCAGCATATCTGTTCACTTTGATGTTTATGATACTGAAACAGGCGCAAAACTGCTTGACGAGAGTTTTAATTACAAACGAGATTCGGACGAACTCGAGATTGAATCAGTAAAGGCAGGCAAAATAGAGACTCTATTATTAAAGGATGCCTTTGAACATATATCTAAAGATGCCGGCAGGAAGGTCTGTGAAATAATGAAAAGGCAATCTTGGAAAGGGTATGTTTCTTCTGTTTCCGGGGACAAAATTTCGATATCTTCCGGGAGAAACACCGGGATTGTTCCGGGCAACGTATTTGAGGTTTATGGAAACAACCTGCTTGAAGGGAAGGATGGCCAGAAGTTTTATATTCCAGGACCCAAGGCAGGTGTGATTAAAATAACAGCAGTAAACAAAGAAAGTTCCGAAGCTGTTATTGTAACAGGAGATTCTGTTAAGATAGGATATACGATCAGGGCGAAATGAAACAGTGAAAAGTGAAAAATGAATAGTGAAAAGAAGGGTTCAAGGCAAGAAGGCGAGAGGCACGAGGCGAGAGGCACGAGTCACGATTCACAAACAACCAACCAGAAACCAGGAACCAGAAACCACAGACCCGAAACATGCATTTATTTTTTCCAGGATGCGTATACCTTCTGTCTTGATGATGCGGCGGCTTTCAGGATATCGACTTTTAAATCCACATAATCATATACAAGAGCTTTATTTTTTCCGGGTGCCGGCCTTAGAACCCTTCCGAGATATTGAAGAACTCTTCCGCTGAACCTGATAGGGGTAACAATAAAGAGGGTTGATAAGTTTTTACAGTCAAAGCCTTCTCCTATCAGCTGGCCTGTTGCCACAAGAACTTTAATTTCCCCGCTATTCAAGCGGTCAAGTATGTCCTTTCTCTCACTGTCAGAAACATCGCCGGTCAGAAGTTCAGAGGATATTTTATGCCTGTATTTAAGCAGCGTTTTAATGGTTTCACAGTGTTTTTTCCTGTCTGTCAGGACAAGACAGCACCGTCCGTCACCATTTTTTATCTCTTTCGCAACATCCGATGCAATTAGATGATTTCTTCCATCATTTGCGGTAAGTTCCGAAAGCATTTTGCTGTATTCGGTGACAGGGTCGAAGAAAGGATCAAAATCTGTCTCCCTTACAAC
>JAHJJB010000138.1 GCA_018823005.1 Pseudomonadota bacterium
CGAAACACCCATTGAAGATGATGTTAAATTTGTAAGGGCGCTGCAGGAAGAGCTGATTCTGGTTGTGCCCGGAAGCGGGTTCATGGGGCCCGGCCATTTCAGGATGGCGTTTTGCGTTGATGATGAAACCATTGTTAATGCGTTGCCGGGATTCAAAAAGGTTATGAATAAATTTGCATAGTAGAAAGTTGCAAGCTGCAAGTTTCAAGATGAAGGTTGAATTTTAAAACCTGTAACATGCTGCCTGAAATCCCGAACCACGTATCGGAAGCCAAATTACTAAAACATTGTAAAAGGAGTTTTAAAAATGAAGATTCTGAAAATAGATCATCTTGGAATCGCAGTTAACAGCATCGGAGAAGGAAAACAATTCTGGACGGATGTTTTGGGACTCAAGTTTGAAGGCTCCGAAACAGTTGCGGAACAAAAAGTAACCACCGGGTTCTTCCCTGTCGGCGAAAGCGAGGTCGAGCTGCTGGAATCAACTGCTCCTGACGGGCCTGTTGCAAAATACATAGAAAAAAGAGGAGAAGGAATTCAGCACGTGGCATTTCGTGTTGAAAACATAGAAGAGGCACTGGAAGAGTTAAAGAGCAAGGGCATCAGGCTTATAGATGAAAAACCAAGAATCGGTGCAGGCGGCGCGAAAATAGCATTTCTCCATCCCAAATCGACAAACGGCGTATTAGTTGAACTGTGTGAAAGGTAAAAACGGTTTCTGGTTTATAGTTTCTGGTTCCTGGTTAAAAAACAATAAACAGGAGCTGTTGCAAGATTCAAATGTTCAAAAAGAGAGCAATCTGACCAACCAGAAACCAGAAACGAAAAACAAAGTTTTTAAAGGAGCAAGTTATGTCTGAAAAACCTGATATAAAAAAATGGGCTGAACTCAGTGCAAAAGAGATAAAAAAACCTGTTGAATCCCTTAACTGGCAGACACCTGAAGGGATACTTATAAAACCTCTTTATACCGCCGAAGACCTTGAAGGGCTTGAGTTTGTGAATTCTCTCCCTGGATTTTATCCTTACGTGAGAGGGGTCAAGGCGACAATGTACTCCGGAAGACCCTGGACGGTGAGACAGTATGCAGGCTTTTCAACCGCCAAGGACTCAAACGCATTCTACAGGAGAAATCTTGCCGGCGGACAAAAAGGGCTTTCCGTTGCCTTCGACCTTGCCACTCACAGAGGCTACGATTCGGATCATCCGAGAGTTGTAGGCGATATAGGCAAAGCGGGTGTCGCTATCGATTCGGTTGAAGACATGAAGATCCTTTTTGACCAGATCCCCCTTGACCAGATGTCCGTCTCAATGACCATGAACGGCGCTGTTCTCCCCATACTTGCCGGTTATATAGTGGCAGCTGAGGAGCAGGGGGTTGCACAGGATAAATTAAACGGAACAATTCAGAACGATATATTAAAGGAATATCTTACACGAAACACATATATCTATCCTCCCGAACCATCTATGAGGATAGTCTCCGACATAATCGGTTATTGTTCAAAACAGATGCCGAAATACAATACAGTGAGTATAAGCGGTTATCATATGATGGAGGCAGGCGCAAACTCCGTTCTGCAGACTGCCTTTACGCTGGCCGATGGTCTTGAATATGTGAAGGCGGCGCTTGCAGCCGGTCTTGATATAGATGATTTTGCCCCGCGCCTCTCCTTTTTCTTCGGAATAGGAATGAATTTTTTCATGGAGATTGCCATGCTGAGAGCTGCCCGTTTCCTGTGGGCGGACATGATACGCGGATTTAATCCCAAAAAACCACAATCCCTGATGCTGAGGACCCATTGCCAGACATCCGGCTGGAGTCTTACCCAGCAGGACCCGTACAACAATATAATTCGCACAACTCTCGAATGCCTTTCTGCAGTACTGGGGGGAACCCAGTCTTTGCATACTAATTCATTTGATGAGGCAGTCGGTCTTCCAACCGATTTTTCTGCAAGGATCGCGAGAAATACCCAGATCGTCGTTCAGGAAGAATCTCAGATTTGCCATGTTGTCGACCCTCTCGGCGGGTCCTATTATGTTGAAGCGCTTACCGATGCTATTATCCGTGAGTCGAAAAAAATAATAAAAGAGATTGAGGATCTTGGCGGAATGACCAAAGCCATACAGACCGGAATGCCCAAGATGAGGATAGAAGAATCGGCCGCAAGGAAACAGGCGCGGATTGACCAGGGTAAAGACGTGATTGTCGGGGTCAACAAGTACCTCATAAAGGAAGAGTCTTCTGTTGATGTGCTTGAGGTTTCAGGCAGTGTACGGGATGAGCAAATTGCAAGATTAAAGGAAATAAAAGCGAAAAGGGACCCTGCTGCGGTTCAAAAAACCCTTGAAGCTATAATAAACTGTGCATCATCAGGCGGTAACCTGCTTGAGGCATGCATTCCGGCGGTTCGCGCGAGGGCGACTGTCGGGGAGATTACGGATGCCATGGAAAAAGTATTCGGGAGATATGTCGCTACGACCCAGTGTATTTCAGGAGTATTTGCTTCGGAATACGGGGATAGCCAGATTATTGCTTCCATAAGAAAGAGAACGGACGAATTTCTTGAAAAAGAAGGGAGAAGGCCAAGAATTCTTGTCACAAAGATGGGGCAGGACGGGCATGACCGGGGCATCAAGGTTGTCGCAACCGCGTTTGCCGATCTGGGGTTTGATGTTGACATAAGTCCCATGTTCCAAACTCCGCTTGAAGCTGCGCGCATGGCTGTTGAAAATGATGTTCATGTTGTTGGCGCGTCAAGCCTTGCGGCAGGACACAAGATCCTGGTGCCCCAGTTGATTGAAGCCCTCAAGGCCGAAGGCGGTAAGGATATTCTGGTCGTTGTCGGAGGAATAATTCCTCCGGCTGACTATGATTTTCTCTATGAAAAAGGTGTTTCGGGAATATTCGGACCCGGCACAGTGATTACGGATTCTGCCAACAAGGTTTTGAATGCTCTTTTTGAAAGCAGAAAATAGAAAGACAGAATATCGAAGTTCGAATATCGAATATCGGATTCCGAAGTACGATGTGCGAAATTCGATATTCGAACCATAAACCAGAAACCAGAAACCGAAACTATTATGCCGGAAAAAGATATTATAGGAGATCCGCAGTATTATATCAGGGGAGTACTTGAAAGAAACAGGCGGATACTTGCAAAAACCATAACGCTTATAGAAAGCTCGCACCCATCCCATCAGGATCTTGCGAGGTCTATTCTCGATGGCCTGCTTCCAAATACAGGGAAAGCCGTCCGCCTGGGTGTTACCGGTGTTCCGGGTGTGGGGAAAAGCACGTTTATTGAGAGCCTCGGGATAATGCTCATAAAAAAAGGGCATCGTTTGGCGGTTCTAGCTGTTGATCCCAGCAGCAGAAGAAGCGGCGGAAGCATTATGGCGGACAAGATGCGCATGGAAAAGCTTTCCGTTGAGGAAAATGCGTTTATAAGGCCTTCTCCTTCGCGCTCCACCCTCGGAGGTGTTGCAAGAAAAACAAGGGAAGCCATGCTCATTTGTGAAGCAGCAGGTTTTGACGTAATAATAGTTGAAACTGTTGGTGTAGGACAGTCTGAAACGGAAGTTTCATCCATGGTTGATTTTTTTCTTGTTCTTATGCTTGCCGGTGCAGGTGACGCCATTCAGGGAATAAAAAAAGGAGTTTTGGAACTCGCTGATGCAGTTGCCATCAATAAGGCAGACGGGGACAACATTGAAAAGGCAAAAAATGCAAGAAAAGAATATGAATCAGCCCTTCACCTTTTAATTCCATCGACTCCGACATGGACACCTCCTGTTGTTACATGTAGTTCAGCTGAAATGACAGGAATAAATGAAATCTGGAGCATAGTGCTTGATCACAGAGATAAAATGGTAAAGAGCGGAGAACTTGAAATAAACAGAAAAAAACAGTCTGTAAACTGGATGTGGTCTCTTGTGGAAGAAGGGCTTAAGGATATATTTTTCAGCAATTCCGATGTAAAAAAAATTCTTACAAAAATTACAAGGGATGTTGAAAAAGGAATTAAAACGCCGACAGTTGCGGCCTGCGAACTCCTTTTTTTTCTTGACAGAAACTGCAAGTAAAAGGATAGTTCCGGGAAAAAATTAAGGATACCAGTAATTATAAACCAGAAACCAAGTACCATATGAAAGGAACTTTGTTATGGGTATTGTAAAAGATAAAATTAAGGATCTTAAAGAGCGAGAAGCAAAGGTCCTCAAGATGGGCGGCGAAAAGGCAGTTGCCAAACACCGGGAAAAAGGGCGTCTTACAGCCCGGGAAAGGCTTGATTTATTGTTTGATCCGGGTACTTTCAGGGAAATAGACATGTTTGTCACCCACCGGTGCGTTAATTTTGACATGGATAAGGTTGAAATTCCTTCAGACGGCGTGATTACGGGACATGGCCTGATTGATAAAAGGCCGGCTTTTGCCTTTTCCCAGGATTTTACATCAAGGGCAGGCAGTCTTGGCGAAATGCATTCGAAGAAAATCTGCAAAGTTATGGATCTTGCGGTAAAAGCCGGGGTACCTTTTATCGGAATAAATGATTCGGGAGGCGCAAGAATACAGGAAGGTGTTGACGCTCTTTCCGGATATGGCCAGATTTTTTACCGGAACTCACTTGCATCCGGTGTTATCCCCCAGATATCTGCGATAATGGGGCCGACTGCAGGAGGCGCAGTTTATTCACCTGCAATGACAGACTGGGTATTTATGGTAAAAAACAGCAGTTACATGTTTATTACAGGACCGGAGGTCATTAAATCTGTTACGGGCGAAGAGATATCATTTGAAGAGCTTGGCGGAGCAATGACCCATAACGAAAAGAGCGGAGTTGCCCAGTTTGCCTGTGAGAGCGATGAAGATGCAATTAAAAATATCAAAAAGCTCCTTTCCTATCTTCCTTCCAACAACATGGAGGATCCTCCCTTGATTCCGACCGGAGATGATCCTGCCCGTACAGCACCTCTGCTGGATGATATAGTTCCTGACATCCCGAACCAGTCATATGATATGAAGGAAGTTATCCGGGAAATAGTCGATAACGGAGATTTCTTTGAACCTCATGAACATTTTGCACAGAACATAATAGTATGTTTTGCAAGGATGAACGGCAGGACAATCGGAATCATAGCCAACCAGCCGAAAGTTAAAGCCGGATGCCTTGATATTAATGCGTCCGACAAGGCAACAAGATTTATCAGGTTCTGCGATTCATTCAATATCCCGCTTCTGACCATTGCCGATGTTCCCGGATATCTTCCCGGAAGCGACCAGGAGTGGGGTGGGATCATACGCCATGGAGCAAAGCTGCTGTGGTGCTATTCAGAAGCGACAGTTCCGAAGATGCTTCTTGTAACCCGCAAAGATTACGGTGGATCTTATCTTGCAATGTGCTCAAGGGATCTCGGGGCCGATATGGCTTTTGCATGGCCGACGGCTGAAATCGCGGTTATGGGTGCAGCCGGGGCAGCCAATATAATTCACCGCAAGGAAATAAATGATGCCAAGGATTCCGCGGGAAAGCGGAAAGAGAAGATTAAGGAATACGAGGACCTTTTTTCAAATCCTTACTGTGCTGCAAGAAGAGGCTATATAGATGCCGTTATAGTGCCAAGCACAACAAGGCCGCGTCTGATAGAGGCTCTTGAGGTTATGTGCAGCAAACGCGAGATAAGACCTCCCAAGAAACACGGGAATATTCCGGTATAAAGCGAATTTGTGCTGCGGGGATCTTCAATGACTGACATTAGCTATGTCGAGAATTGGTGAGAATTTAAGGATATTTTACCGGTTGAAGGAAGAATGATTATGGATAAAAAAGCGAAAACAGCGGCGGCTATAGCCTCGGCTGTAATGAATTATATCCGGACCGAAGAAGAAACTTTAATGATGAGTCAGGGTGCTTTGCCTGCCGGGCAGTCTGCCCCTCTGTCGCAATTTAATATTTGGGGTGTAAGCGGAAGACAGGGTATCATGCAGATGCGAAACCTGATGCAGTTGAAGGCTTTTATCAGGGGCAGGTAATAGATAGGAGATGTGAGGAGAAAGGTTTGAGCAAGTGACCAGGGACCCGAAACCGGAAAACTACCATACAGCGAGCGTATTATGAAAAGCCTCGTAAACATATTTGAGAGGAGAAATGAAATATGAGCGATCATGATAAAGTAAAAAAAGCACCCATGGATTACAGCAAAGACAGGCCGAAAGCGAAAAATCCTGTCATGATAGAAGACCTGACATTGCGTGATGGCCACCAGTCACTTTTTGCGACAAGAGGACGGACCGAAGATATGATTCCTGTTGCGGAGATGATGGATGAAGTCGGATTCTGGGCTTTGGAGACCTGGGGTGGTGCGACTTTCGACACCATGCACAGATTTCTGAATGAAGATCCGTGGGAAAGAATCAGGACATTGAAAAGTTATGTTAAAAAGACTCCTTTCTCCATGCTTCTGAGGGCTCAGAATCTTGTTGGTTACAGAAATTATGCCGATGATGTTGCCCGGGCATTTGTCGAAAGGGCTGCAGCAAATGGTATGGATATTTTCAGAACATTCGATGCTTTGAATGACTACCGTAATTTTGAAACTGTTGTCCCTGTCATAAAAAGCTGCGGGAAGCATTTTCAGGGTTGCATGTGCTATTCTCTCACAGGACCGCGGATGGGCGGAGAGGTATATACTCTTGAATATTATGTTAATAAAGCCAAAGAACTTGAAAAAATGGGTGCGGACAGCGTATGCATTAAAGATATGGCAGGACTGATAGCTCCTTATGACGCATATGACCTGGTAAAGGCATTAAAGGCGGCTGTAAAAGTTCCTATCCATCTTCACAGCCATTTTACTTCAGGCATGGCATCGATGTCTCATTTAAAAGCTATTGAAGCTGGCGTTGATATAATAGACACCTGCATGACACCCTATGCTTACAGGACTTCTCATCCTGCAATCGAGCCTCTTGTTATGACGCTTCTCGGCACGAACAGGGATACCGGCTTTGATATCAGGCAGCTTGCAGCCATAAACGAAGTTCTCGAAAGAGATATTCTTCCCAAGTACAAGCACCTTCTTGATGATTCGAAGATTTCAATCATAGATATAAATGTTCTTCTGCACCAGACTCCGGGCGGCATGCTCTCCAATCTTGTTAACCAGCTTAAAGAGATGGACGCCCTTGACAAGATAAACGAGGTTTATGCCGAGCTTCCGAAGGTCAGGAAGGATTTGGGACAGATTCCTCTTGTTACACCTACCAGCCAGATAGTGGGAATCCAGACGGTTAACAATGTCCTTTTCGGTGATGAAAAAGACAGGTACAAAATGATTACAGCCCAGGTGAAAGATCTGTGCTACGGCCTTTACGGGAAAACAGCGGTACCCATCAATCCTGAGCTGCAGGAGAAGGCTCTCAAAGGATATCCGCGCGGAGAAAAACCGATCACATGCAGGCCTGCCGAGGTTATAGCGCCTGAACTTGAAAAGGCAAAAGAAGAAATCAAGGATCTTGCTGTCGATATCGATGATGTGCTTATTTATGCTCTTTATCCTGTTACAGGGAAAAAGTTTTTAAGATGGAAATACGGCAAAGAAGAGCCGCCTGCCGAGGTAAAGCCCAAAACTCTTGAGCAGGTGAAAGCAGAGCAGGAGATCATTGCAAAGGCGAAGGCCGGCAAGCTTGTTGAAAAGGCCGAAAAGAAAGAGGCCCCTGCAAAGGGTGACAGACTCCGTAATTTCAATGTCTTTGTGGATGGCGACTATTATGAAGTTGGTGTTGAGGAGGTTGGAGGGGCGCCGGTTATAAGCTACATGCATCAGGTGCCTGCGGCCCCGGCCGCGGTTAAACCGGCTGCACCTGCTGCATCTATAAAGGCTCCCATGCCTGAAGCGGTTCCAACAGAAGTCGGTGCAGGGGTCACACTAAACTCTCCCATGCCCGGCATGATTGTTTCTTATGAGAAGAATGTCGGCGATCATGTTAAAAAAGGAG
>JAHJJB010000139.1 GCA_018823005.1 Pseudomonadota bacterium
CACCTTCATGTCTCGAAACACTGTCTATCCTTACAAGAAACCGGAAGGTATCCATCAATCTTTCTCTGTTTATCATAATAAACTCCCTTTAATATGTTTTCCCCGTACCCTTCTCACTCGAATCCTCGAACCCTTGTATCCTCGAATCCTGAATCGCCAACCAATTTAGAGGTAATCCTGATATAATATCGTTGACAAATAAATGGATACTACTATTATAAGCCCACTTTTTACACGGAAGTGCGCAGCTCACTGGTGGGGCTCCCGGACTTCAAATCCGGTGTGGGGCGCTGATACCGTCCCGGGTGGGTTCGATTCCCATGCACTTCCGCCAATAATTGTTAATAACTGCTCGGGTGTTCAGGTTTAAAGTCTATAAAACCTCTGGAAAAGCTTTCTTCCTTCAAACTATCCTGATATATTCAAAGAGAATGTCGTTTGCAAGCTGTTTGTGGAATTGATTGTTGAGGGGGGGGTAATGGAACACAACTTTGTAAAAGCAATGGAACTTAAGAATAGTCTTAAACTGAAAATCTATGATAATTCTAAAAAAATGGCCGGTGACAGATGGCTGGTATCTTTAATAGCCCGGATAAAAATACCGGTTGATGCAACCTTCAAGTTATTGTCCGATTCGGACTCCGGCAAAGAAGAAATTACCAGGCTTCTCGGCAGCGAAGTTCTTTTTGAGCAGAAAAGAGAACGTTTCTTTATTGATGAAAAGAATAAAGAATCCGTTTTTAATGAATTATGCGATAACTTCGTAAAAAGCACTATAAGTTATCTTTCTCTTCCCGGTTTTCCAGAAAAGTTTGTCATAATGAAATTGAAGGAAGAAAAGAAAAAGGTCTTTCTTGAAGCAGCTGCAAGTCAATATCGGTCAGAACAGAATTAAATGTCCGTCAATTTTTTTCATGGTAAGGTTTCGTATAGGAGCAATGGGATCGAGCCGTGCAAACTATATGATATAACAAATATTATTGCTGATTCTATCCTTATAATGGGACTATAATCAGTTTCCCGAGGGTTGAAACGAGAGCGGGAGCCGATTCACTCTTATTTCTGAATTCAAGCGCTAATATTCCCCGTAGACGTATATATCAGTCAAGGCAACTGTTATTACATTATTGCCCGAATAAATTATACACCCTGCGCGTTCGCCAAAGATAAGAGAAAAAATCGTTTTACCCGCATTCCTGATTAATTCCCTCCAAACGCGGCTTCGGGAATATCCACCACGGCCCTGCATCCATCGGCAATGGCGTTCATCTTACCCAGGGTGACCGGAAGCATCGACCGGATAAAGTAGTCGGCTGTCTGCAACTGGCCCTCGTAAAAGGCGGCGTTTTTATTCTTCTCGATTTTCACCATTCGTTCGGCATCATCCAACGCGTCGATCAGGCTGTCCAGCGCCGGTTTAGCGATGGTCGCCCGCCAGAGAAGCATCCAGGCCATGAGGATATCACCCACGACATCCTGAAAGGGAACCGCGTGAGCAAAAGCGACTTTCACGTCGGCGGACATTGCGGTTTTACCCATGAGCATGCTGATTTCCGAAAGCCTTTGAAGCGCCTCTTCCAGTCGTTCGCCAAGGGAAGCAAGACTGTCGATTTCCTTCGCGCGCCCGGCGACCTTCCGGATTTCGCCAATAAGATTCATGAAATATGCGCCGCCTTTCATGCCCATTTTCCGGCCTAGCAGATCCATTGCCTGAATGCCGTTGGTTCCTTCATAAATTGGCGCAATACGTACATCCCGGAGAAGCTGTTCCACCGGGTATTCCCTGGTGTAGCCGTACCCGCCGAACACCTGGATGGCCTGGGAACAGATCTCCACACCCTTGTCCGTGCAGTAGGCCTTGATGACCGGAGTCAGCACTTCCAGCAGGCCGTTGTAATATTCCCGTTCTTCTTCAGTCGGGGCGTATTTCTTCATGTCCAGACACCAGGCCCCGAAATAGGTCAGGCTGCGCATTCCTTCCACATATGCCTTCATCCACAGGAGCATACGGCGGACATCGGGGTGTTGGATTATGGGAACTTGGGGAGCATTTTCGTTGAACATCTCCAGAAGGTCCCTGCCCTGCCGACGCTCCCGTGCATAGTTCAGGGCATGCATAAACGCGTTGGACGCGCTGGTGAACCCGATGCCGCCCACCAGGAGACGGGCCGCATTCATCATGTGGAACATGACCCGCATGCCCCTGTTCTCCTCGCCCAGCAGAAGACCGCGGCATTTTCCCCTGGAGCCGAAACTCATGCTGCATGTGGGGCTGGCGTGAATGCCCATCTTTTCCTCAATTCCGGTGCAGACAACGTCATTGAGCTCGCCCAGACTGCCGTCCGCGTTCACCCAAACCTTCGGAACGATGAACAGGGAAATCCCCCGGGAGCCCTTGGAAGCGCCTTCGATACGGGCTAGCACCATATTAATAATGTTGTCGCAAAGGTCGTGCTCGGCACCAGTAATAAAAATTTTATTTCCAGTGATGCCGTATGTGCCGTCGGGAAGTTTGACCGCCGAGGTCGAAAGATTGCCCACGTCGGAGCCGGCTTCGGACTCGGTCAGCACCATGGACCCTCCCCACTCACCGGTGTACATTTTTTTCAAGAACAGCTTTTTCTGCTCCTCGGTGCCGTAGTGTTCCAACATTTCTCCAGCGCCGAAACCGGCCCAACCATATAGGGTAAATGCATAATTCGCCCCCAACAGATAATCGCCCGCAGCCTGGACCACCACGTTGGGCAGACCTTGTCCTCCGTAGTCTACCGGTCCGGTCAGGGCATTCCACTCGCCTTCCATGAACAGCTTGTATGCACGCTTGAAGCACTCCGGTGTATATACCTTGCCGTTCTCGAACCTGAGACCCTCCCGGTCACCTTCGGCAAATGTCGGCAGGATTTCCTTGATGGCAAAATTCCGCGCCTCGTTGATCACCATCTCAATGGTCTTGCGGTTGAACTCGGCGAATCGTTTATTGCGGCTGAGTGCCTGAACGCCCAGTTGATCGAAAAGGACAAAATCGATGTCTTTTCGGTCTGCTATTACCTGTGCCATTTAATACCTCCCCTTTGTTTGGCTTATCGTCAGCAATACGAGTATCCCTTATAGTCTCCGAAATTTCGGGGCAACAGACCGGGCAGTTTCGTCAGTTCGTCCGTGATTGCCTTTCTGTCAATTCCCATTTCAGCAACATGATGCAGAAAATCTACCACCGCCGGTTTAGCCGTTTTTATTACCGGACAGATGACAGGAATGTCTGCATAGAATGTCAACTCTTTGTTGAGCACTGTCCTTAAAAAACGCTTTTATCTTACCAGCATCCGGGCCCACCTCTTCATATGAATACAATCGCAAAGGAATATGCCGTGTAAAACACGTGCCTGATGATACATCACACTCAAGAGTCTCTCCGCAGGTATCACAAATTTATCTAATATCCCACTATTTTTATTAGTTCAGAATGGTAAACAATACCCTGATACTTAAAAGCATGAATATGCCTCTGGTTTTCGGGCTAAGCGGTCCTTAAACGCTTCCTGTATTGTTATTTTCCAGGAAAAAATTTGTCCGGCATGCTGATTCCGGCTTTCCTGTTTTGCGACTCCCAATATTTCAGATAAATATAATTAGGGGGGCGCTTAACCGGAACAGCCTTTATGCTTTCCATCCAGCCATCCGTTTTTTCCTGCGCCTCTTTGAAAGCTGACAGAGTTAGATCAAAGCTTTTACCTGACGTAACACTTACTGAGTTCTTAATGAAGGAATCTTCCAGCTCGTCACGTTCCCTGCTTATCAATCTGATTCTTTTATCATAATCCGAAAGAATGTTGCGGTGCAGTAGTTCGTGATGCCACCAGAGTGTTTCAGGATTGAATTTGCCGTCAAGTCCCCTGCTTACTTCAGGGATAACAGCCCCGTTAAACCATGCCGGTTTGAATATCGATGTGCATGGGGCGGAAGTGCCTGTTGCCCAGCAGGTAATATCATTCTTTTTCATTTGGGCAACAATTGATCCCGTTGTCTGGGTTGCATTTCGCGAAAGGCTGTTTGCCGCATGGGCGCAAATACGATTTCCCAGGAAATGAG
This sequence comes from Pseudomonadota bacterium, assembly GCA_018823005.1. Classification (GTDB taxonomy): domain Bacteria; phylum Desulfobacterota; class Desulfobacteria; order Desulfobacterales; family RPRI01; genus RPRI01. The sequence goes on from JAHJJB010000139.1 coordinate 4,090, forward strand.
AATCGGGAGAGTACCCTCCCCCGCCGTGATCCCGCAAAATCCTGAATGCGTCTTTGATTCCCATCTCTCCGATGCTTGAATTTATGAGATTGGATGAGCATTCTTTTCTTTTCCGGCTTGCTGAAAAGGTTGTAAAAAACCAGTCTGAATAGCTTTTTGCAAAATTAAATTGATTTCCTTTCTTAAGCCATCCTTTCTTTAGCGCATGATCAATAAGCTCAGGATGACTCCTGTCAAACTCCTCCCCGATTGTAAGGCCGTTGCTTATTGAATAATAATCCGTTACTTTTTTTGCCGCCCAGAGAGGCCCTGCCGTTTCAAGCACCCATGCTTCTTTGCGGTCAGCAATAATAAAACTGTTATGGTAGGCCATTTTCCTGTCTTCATACCCGCAAATTCCGCCCTGCCCGTAATCCGATAGGAGGCTGGTGATTGTTTCAAGAGCCTGTTCAGCAGAGGCAGACCTTTCCAGGGCAAGACGAAGGAGGTCCATGCCTGTGAGGCCTCCTTTTTTGCTTATTTCCATTTTGGTCCATACGGCTTCGTTTCCTATGGCAAGGCCTTTTTCGTTAACCCCTATTTCGGCCCCCCACATCCAGAAAGGGCGGGAAAGCAGAACGGCTTGAGTCTCTTTGGCCTGAGGAATCCGGATATAGGTGCATTCAAGTTCCCGTTTATCCGGATAAAATGCAGCCGGATGAAATTCAAGAGCCTGGGCTTCATTAGGCTCCCTGTCGCTGTTTTTCCCGAATATGACCGAACCATCAATAGTCGCCGGAGGTAGAACCACGAAAGTATCGCACATGATTTCTGGCTCCTTTCATTCTGTGCCGAAATTATCAGTCGAGATAGAATATGCTTTTATGAAACAGGATAATACATACCGCCCGAAAAATATTCAACCATATTGACGGCAAAGTAAAAAAGTCTTTCTCACACAAAGATCACGGAGGACACAAAGAAAAACCTGAATGTTATAAACAGACCTTTCTTCGTCTCTTTGTGCCTTCGTGTGAAATATTAGCTTTTTACGAGTCCATCGATATTGACCGCAAAACTTAAAAATGATAACTATAAATCAGAAAATTTAAAACGGAGGAATTATCAGTGTTACAAACCATTAAAAAATATATTCTGATAGGCTTACTGGCATATGGTGTATATTTTGTGTTAGACCATCATTTTCTTTTTGAAGGCAAGAAATTTTATATGCTGAAAAAGTCCGAGCTTTCATTGGAATACACTTTTTTCAACATGACGGACAGAAGAATCGAATCAATCATGAAAATTGATGCATTGCGGCATGATGGGATTGGCGACCTTCTGGTTGAGCTGGGGAAAATAACAGAAGAAGAAAAGACAATGTTTGAAAGAAAATTCGACGAGCAGGAAAAGTGATTGTCCGGTAAAAAATGAATATTAATAAGGCTTTTTTATTCCGAATGTTCCTGCCTTTAAGCGTTGCCCGGCAAGAAGGTCTTCCGTTTTGTATCTCTCCCCCCTCCAGTCAATTCCTCCTTTCAGTTTGCAGATAATCCCGGAACGCAATAGCATGATTGAAACTATTAAAAGCCCGAACTGAGCCAGGAAAAGGGGGAAAAACTTCTGTCCGAATTTTTCTTTAACGAAAAAAGCTCCGGAGGCCATAAAAACATAAGTAATTATACCGAGCATAAAGACAGGCAATACATTAAAAAACATTAGCGCCGCAAAAGGGGCAAGCGCAAAAGCCCAGATGAACGCCACAATAATTGCCATCCTGATTAAGCTGTAATTCGCTACAGCCCCGAAAAAGTTTTTTTCAACACCCTTGAACATGGCCTTAATGGAAGGATACCAGACGAGTGAAATATCCCGGGTTGTAATTGCAAAACTGCTTTTTGCCCCGGAAATAGAAAGCATTAGTCCGAGGCCCACATCATCTACCGGTTCCATCTTCAGCCATGAAAATCCTTCGGTATTATCAAAAGCTGTTCTTCTTACAAGATTAAAAGCCCCGGTACCAATGAACGCCTTTGATCCCGGCCTGCCTGCATCAACAGCTCCGGTACCGTAAAGAAAAATAGCTCCGAACGTATGGATGACAACATCAAACCAGAATGAATTGGCGGTTGGTTTCGGTAACAGGGCAAAATGGTCTGTCTTATCAGCTTCAGCTAATGACACGGCCTTCCTTAATGTACCCTGCCGGAAGTGAATATCTGCATCAGTAAAAAGCATCCATTCGCCACCGGCTATCTTTGTCCCTGTATTTAATGCATTTACTTTTCCGATCCAGCCTTCTGGAAGTTCCTCAATATGCAATCCTTTCACTCTGGAATCTTCTTCAGCAATTCCGTCAATGATTGCTCCTGTTCCATCTGTTGACCTGTCATCTATCAGCAATATTTCAAGATCGGGATAATCCTGTTCAAGAAGCGTATTTACGGCCGGCTTAATAGTTCCTGCTTCGTTACACGCAGGTATTATTATACTCAACTTTGGCCATCTTTTTAATTCAGGAGGAGCCTCTTCCTCAAATATCCTGATATAGCGGGCAATGTGGACCATTTTCAAGCATGATATCCACCATCCCATACAAAATATTATGATATATGCTTCAAATATCAAATTGCCTTTACCCGTCTTTTTTCACGCCAAACCACGCCTTTTAAGGCTGGGTCAAGAAAAGTTAATGGGTTGGCTGGCTTGAACCCAATATTGGTACTGGAATGAGTCCTTATCGCTTTTTAAATGCAGTATTTCCACGAGAAGCCTCAAGGATTTTTTTCGAACCAGCCCCGCAAGTGATAATCGATCTCATTGCTTCTTCA
>JAHJJB010000015.1 GCA_018823005.1 Pseudomonadota bacterium
GAGATATTCAAGAAGGGGTCTTGTAATCTCCATGCGCGGGTCATCTTCATCTTCAACTCCATTTTCATTCACAGGAAGAAGCATTTTTGATTTAATATGCGTCAGAGTCGCAGCCATAAGAAGAAAGTCGCCGGCTATGTCAATGTTCATCGACTTCATCCAGTCAATGTATTGAAGGTATTGATCCGTTATAAGGGCGATCGGGATATCATAAATGTCAACCTCGTTCTTTTTAATCAGATGAATGAGAAGATCCATAGGACCTTCAAACACGTCTTTTAAATGAACCTCATAAATATCTTCTGATTCTTCGGACATGGCAGCTTTTCTTTTCTATATTTTTACTGAAGCCCTGACTTCTTTCATTGTTGTTTCGGCTACTTTTCTTGCTTTTAATATGCCGTCCGCTATTATTTCATCAACGAGATCAGGGTGTGCTTCATAATATTCTCTTTTTTCCCTGATCGGTTCAAGAGACTTTGAGAGGCTTTTTGCCATTATTTTTTTGCATTCAACACATCCTATCTTTGCAGTGCGGCATTTGGGGATGATGTCATTTATTGTCTCTTTATCCGTATATATCTTGTGAAATTCAAAAACATTGCATACATCCGGATCGCCGGGGTCTGTCTTTCTTGCTCTCTGGGGGTCTGTAATCATTATAGAAACCTTTGATGATATAACATCCGGTTTATCGGAAAGGAATATTGCGTTGTTGTAACTTTTGCTCATCTTGCGGCGGTCAAGGCCAAGAATTTTGGGTGTTTTAGTTAATATAGCTTCCGGTTCGGGAAAGACATTCCCGTAAAGATAGTTAAATCTCCTGGCTATCTCCCTTGTGATTTCTACGTGCGGAACCTGATCCATACCGACCGGCACTCCGGACGGTTTATACATTATAATGTCTGCCGCCTGAAGCACCGGGTATCCGAGAAATCCAAAAGTCGAAAGATCCTTGTTGCTGAGCTGGACAATCTGATCTTTATATGTCGGATTTCGTTCAAGCCATGGCACGGGTGTAATCATGGAAAGGATCAGGAAAAGCTCGGCGTGTTCCTTTATGCGGGACTGGATAAACATTGTGCTTTTATCGGGCGAAAGACCGGCGCTCAGCCAGTCAATAATCATCTCTCTGGTGTATTCCGAAATCATGCTGGTATTTTCATAGTCGCTTGTTAACGCGTGCCAGTCGGCAATGAAATAAAAACATTCATATTCTTCCTGCATTTGAATCCAGTTTAAAAGTGCTCCGTGCAGGTTCCCCAGATGAAGTGGGCCGGTAGGGCGCATTCCGCTTAATATCCGTTTCTTTTCAGTCATTTAACAGCTCCTGTATGCCTTTGAAATGTATTTGCGAGGTCAACCCCCAAGAAGAAAGCCGACCAGAGGTACCGTGAAATATCTCATGATTTTTTCAACAAGACCTGTCAGCAGAAAAATAATAATAATTGCCATTCCAAAACGCTCAATGCGGGCGTATTTAATTCTCATTGTCTCAGGCAGAAACATTGCTAAAATTCTGCTGCCGTCAAGGGGCGGGATCGGTATGAGATTGAAAACCGCGAGTACACAATTAATAATTACGCTGTAATAAAGCATGTAATTTATGTCTGAAATCATGGAGGCAATTCGCGGATCATAAAACGTATTTCCATCGCGCGTGAGAAACTGAAAAAGAGCTCCTGAAATTATGGCAACAGCAAGGTTGGAGAGCACACCCGCAGATGAAACCAGGATTGTTCCCATGCGGTAATTTCTGAGGTTTGCAAGATTTACAGGAACCGGCTTTGCATAACCGAAAATAATTGGAGATCCCATAAACTTGAGAATAACCGGCAATAAAAAAGAACCTACAAAATCGAGGTGCTTCAGAGGATTTAATGTCAATCTGCCGGCAAGCTTTGCAGTATTGTCCCCCAGTCTGTATGCGACATAACCATGCGCAACTTCGTGAATTGTTACAGAAAAAATAAGGGGAATCATCATTAAAAAGAGTTTGTATATATTAAGATCTTGAAGCATAATCCCGCGCAAAATTTAGCTCGTCATTTTTTGTTTTAAGCTGTCCGTTGAGTTTTGCGTTCAGAACAGCTTGTAAAATATTCCTGTAAAGAGGTCCTGGTTCAAGCCTCATATCTTTTAAGTCTTTTCCTGATATCGATATTTTTGTTTGCCTGAGTTGCGTCACAAAAAATGAAATCGCCTTTTTTGCCTTTTCGTTTTTGGCAGCAGCCATCATATACAGTATGAGTTCAATCCTGAATGAAGAAAGCTCTTTATAAAGCACCTCATTTTTGATTTTATGTTCAATTTCAAGCCTGTAAAGGCATCTTTCGGCCTCGAAACGTTCTTTGCAGAATATTGCCTGATATTTCGGAGCTATTTCAAACTGGTCACATATTTCCTTTGATACGTCATATTCACAATGCCTGAAAAGCACCATAAAATAAACGGCCCACTTCATATAAGATTCCTCGAGAAAAAGCAAATCATGCCAGGAGACAACCTGTTTGACAGAGTTTAGTGATGAAATCAGATCCTTATTAAGCGTTAATGAAGGGTGAATAACTTTTAGAAGGCCATAATCATTAAGGCGGACTATCGTTGGTGCGGGATTTTCCTCACCAAGAATCTGTTTAAGTTCAGAAAAAACCCTCCTGCCGCTTAAACGCTTGAAAAAATCCATTTTAACGGCATTTTCTATCAACCCGGAAGTTAGTTTGCCTATAGAAAATCCGAACCGCTGTTCGAATCTTATTGCCCGGAAGACACGGGTTGGATCCTCAACCAAACTCAGATTATGCAGTACTTTAATCGCTTTTTCCTTGATATCTTTTTGTGCAGCGAAGAAATCAATCAGAGTGCCGAATCTTTCGGGGTTTAACTGGATTGCAAGTGTGTTTATGGTAAAATCCCTCCTGAAGAGATCAAGCTTTATGGAACTCATTTCAACTGTCGGAAGGGCGGCCGGGAATTTATAATATTCCATTCTTGCTGAAGCTACGTCTATTTTGAAGCCATCCGGAAAAATTACAACTGCTGTACCAAATTTCCCGTATATATGAACACGCGCCCCCACAAGCTGTGCATATTTTTTTGCAAAGGAGATGCCGTCCCCTTCTATCACAATGTCGAGGTCCTCATTGTTTCTGTAAAGGAGAAGGTCGCGTACGAATCCGCCGATGACATATGCTCCGCAGCCTATTTCATTCGCCACCTTTCCTATTTTTCTCAACAGTTCTATAAGATGTTTTGAAAGACGCTCTTCAATAAACTTGACAATGTTCCTGGTTCTTGCGTTTACCTGTTCTTTCGGCTGATCTGAAGTTTCGGAGTAATTCTGCTGTGACTGCCTTACAAGAATGTTTAGAAGATCTGTCCGCGTGACAACTCCGAGTATGGCGCCTTTATCTATAACGGGAAGAATGCGCTGCTTGCTTTCTATGATTTTGTTCTGGATTTCGAGAAGCTCGGCATCCGGTCCGACTGATTCAATTTCAGTTGTCATATATTCCCTGACATGGACGCTGTCCAATTTATGGTAAAGCGCCTTTTCGATAACCTGCCGGGTGATATAACCTATAAGCTCGTCTTTATCACCTATCTTCTCAATTACAAGGAGGGCATTTACGTTGTAGCGAGTCAGAACATCGCTTGCCTCTTTGCATGATACGTCATGGCCTATCATAATGGGCGGAGAAGACATCAGCTGTCTTGCCATTCTTCGCGTCTTGATTTTATCGTAAAGGACTTCAACCAGCTTCTGTTCAGTCTGAGCGAGAGTTTTGCCTTTTATAGTGGCAGAAGCTGCAAATGTATGCCCTCCGCCGCCAAAGGGCGTTACAATGGCGCCGACATCAACTTCTGATATCCTGCTTCTTGCCACCAGGTATATTTTATTTTCCATTTGGGCAATTGCAAATATGGCATCCAGGTTCTCCATTCTGGCCATCTTGTGAACAAGAAAAGCGAAATCATGTATATAAGCGTCTGAAGATATGGTTGTAACAACAACTTCAATGCCATTAATGTTATGTTTCGTGGATTCATGTATCATGTCATTTAGCAGTGAAACCTGCTTGGGATTTATTTCCCTGGCGATAAGATTTGAGACTACGTTCAGATTTGCACCCCTGGAAAGCAGAAATGCTGCCGCTTTAAAATCGTCTTCGGTAGTGGAGGGGAATGTGAAAGAACCGGTATCTTCATAGATGCCGAGGCACATTATTGTTGCTTCATCAGGCGTAATGTTTATGCCTTTTTCCTGTAAAATACCGGCAAGTATTGTGACCGTTGAACCCGTCTGGCGATATACTTCATAGTGACCTTTTATGTCATTCACTGCAGGGGGGTGATGGTCGTATATATGAATATCAATGTCATCATTTTCAAGAACGGACGACAGCTTTCCTATTCTGCTCCGCTGTCGTGTATCAACCAGTACAAGTCTTTTTATGTTTGAAAAATCTATCTTTTTTAAATCTGCCATGTTAAAAAGATAGACCATTGAATCTATAAAAAAATTTCTCAGGCTTTTTTCCTGTGAGCCGGGGAAGATAACCAGAGAACCGGGATACAGTTTCTGTGCCGCAAGCATGGAAGCTATTGCGTCAAAGTCGGCATTCGTATGGGTTGTTATGATTGTGATACCCTTATTTTCAGGATTTTTTATTGCTTCCATCATAATTCCC
>JAHJJB010000140.1 GCA_018823005.1 Pseudomonadota bacterium
ATTAAGATGAAAGACGGTAAAATATGTTTTGAAAATGTGGAATTCTCATACAATAACGGATCTTCTCCGGTGCTGACCGGTATTAACATCTGCATTGAAAAGGGCACAATCACGGGAATAGCTGGACCGCCAGGCGGCGGCAAAACGACTCTTTTGAGCCTTATTCCAAGGCTGTATGATGTTTCAGGAGGGAGGATATTAATAGAAGATGAAGATATCCGCAATGTCAGGCTTTCAGATTTAAGGGCAAGAATATCATTCATACCCCAGGAACCTTTTCTCTTCTCAGGGACAATCCGCGACAATATAACTTTTGGAAGAACCGACATAAAGGATTCAGACCTGGAACGCTCGATAGAACAGGCCTCTCTCGCAGGAACGATAAAAGCTTTTCCGAAAGGAATGGATTCGGTCGTGGGAGAAAGAGGCATTATTCTTTCCGGGGGACAGAAGCAGCGTATTGCCCTTGCAAGGGCTTTTCTGTCTGATACGCCGATACTTATTATAGATGATCCGGTAAGTCAGGTGGATGTGGAAACAGGATCGAAAATCATTAATAACATCAGATCGATGTCAGCTGAAAAGTCGGTAATCATCGTGTCACACCGCCTGTCTGCCCTCTGTTTTGCCGGTCAGATAATTGTATTGGACAAGGGAAGGATCACGGAATCCGGAAGTCATAAGGATCTTATGGATCTAAACAGATATTACGCGAAAACATTCAAAATGCAGGAAATCGAAGAGGAAATGAATGCGCTTTGATTACGGATACGAAGAAGAGAAGCTCGGCAAACAATATGATCTGAACCTGTTAAAAAAGCTTTACCTGTTCGGCAAGCCTTACAGTCTCCTTTTTTTCTCATCTATTGTTCTTGTAATATTAATCACACTCCTTGATCTCTCCATCCCCTATGTCACAAAGATCGCAATTGACAGATATATTGTGCCGCGTTCCGTGTATCACGTGGAGAATGCCCCGGCTCAGAAAAATAAAACAGGATATTACCGGGCTGATTTAAGTGATCCTGCCGTCCGGGAAACTCTTGAAAAGCACAAAATCCAGTTTAAAACTGAGGGTTCTTTTGCCCTTGTCCCTCTTGACGAGCTTTCAAAAATGGACAAGCCGGAAATTGATATTTTAAGAGAAAAGGATTTCAAAGGTGTCGGCCTTGCCGCGGCTGTATTGCTTGCCATAGTTATTGCAGGTTTTTGCCTGAATTTTCTTGATACAATGCTGATGGAATACGCAGGACAGATGATCATGCATGATCTGAGGATGCGTCTTTTTACACATATTCAATCTCTTCCGGCAGCCTTTTTCTCCCACAATCCAACGGGAAGACTTGTGACAAGGGTTACAAGCGATGTTCAGAATATGGATGAATTTTTCACTTCCGTCATAGCAGTTGTTTTCAAGGATATCTTTCTGCTTGCTGGAATTATGATTGTACTTCTCGGCATCAACTGGAAGCTTGCCCTTGTTTCTTTTACAGTGCTTCCTTTCGTCCTTTTTATATCATTCCGTTTTTCGAGCCAGGCACGAGACGCATTCAGAACGCTTAGGATAAAAGTTGCCGAAATAAATTCAAAAATATCTGAAACGATAGGTGGTATCAGGGTCATTCAGCTTTTTCTGCAGGAAAAGGAAAATATCAGAAGCTTTAAAAAGTTAAACCATGAAAACTATATTGCCGGAATGAAACAGATACAGGTTCTCGCAGTTTTTATGCCTGTTATTGAACTCCTTGGTTCAGTCTCAGTCGCATTGGTAATATATTACGGCGGAAGCAGCGTTCTTTCTGAAAAAGTAACTATTGGCGCTCTTGTCGCCTTTATCTCCTATATGAAAATGTTCTTCAGACCTATAAGGGATATTGCGGACAAATATAACATCCTTCAAAACGCAATGTCTTCCGCAGAAAGGATATTCCTTATTCTTGACAACAGGGAAGGCCAGCCGGAATCTTCCGGAAAACTATCCGGAGGACACTACCTTGACATAATAGAGAGCGTCGAATTCAGGAATATTTCTTTCAGCTACATACCGGGAGAGCCTGTGCTCAGGGACATCTCCTTTATGATTGAGGCCGGAAGAAAAATAGCTGTCGTTGGACCGACAGGCACCGGAAAGACAACACTCCTTAATCTTTTGACGAGGTTTTATGAACCCGATTCCGGCTCTATTCTCATAAACGGAAAAGATATAAAAACATTCCCCCTCGATCTCCTGCGGTCAAAAATGGCAATTGTAATGCAGGATTCTTTTTTATTCTCGGGAACAGTTGGCGAAAATATCGCAAGAGGCAAAAGCAGCATATCAAAGGAAGAGGTGGAAAACATCCTCGATGTTTTAAACTGCAGGCATATAATTGAAAGGCTCCCTTACGGAATCGATACTGTTTTATCAGAAGGAGGAAAATCTATTTCAAGCGGGGAGCGCCAGCTCATTTCAATAGCAAGGGCTTTTGCCAGGAATCCCGGAATAATAATGCTTGACGAGGCAACATCCTATGTTGACTCTGAAACGGAACGCAGGATTGAAGAGGCTTTAACAAAATTAATGGAAGGCAGGACATCTATTATTATTGCACATCGCCTTACAACTGCCCACAGAGCAGACAGGATCATTGTATTTAATAAAGGCAGATTAATCGAGTCCGGTTCCCATGAAGAGCTCATGAAAAAAACGGGATTCTACTACAGGCTGAACACCTTATGAGACATTAATAGAGACCTTTGCAATACTCCGTTAAAGGTCTTTTGCCGACTAAACAATATTTGCATCAAACCCAACAATCGGGTTTGATGCAAATATTCAAAACTTGATACCCCGGCAATTAAATATGCCAATGATGTGAGAAATATACTTTCAGGCTGAAATCCGGCAACCATAAAATATCCTGATTCCCGTTTTCGCGAAAATGCCAGCTAAGACGTATATTATCGCCGGATTAATAATGTCAGCTTATTGCATCCTTCAGGGCTTTTGCAGGAGAGAATCTCGGGGTTTTTTTCTTTTCTATCTTTATTTCAACCCCTGTCTGGGGATTTCTTCCGGTTCTTGCTTTTCGTTCTTTCACTTTAAAAGTTCCAAATCCTGACAATCTGACTTCTTCTCCTCCCTTCAAAGCGGCGGTCATGTTTTCAAATATACAATCAACCACTTCCTTAGCCTCTTTGCTCGTTCCAACTATTGCTGCGACCTTACCAACTAAATCAGCTTTGTTCATACCTTTTCCCCTTTTTAGAAAATCGTTTAATATAAAAAATACAACTTGTCCCGGCGTTAATTATACGTATAGCAACTATTGCGTATCTATAGTTTCTCCCTGCTTATACTTTTTTCATTCCCTTAAGTCAATTGTTTTGGAAGAGATTTGGTACTGATGTGACAAATTATCACAGAAAAAACGCTTCAGTTGTTTTTTTTAAGATAAAGGACCAGGCTTTTTCCAATAAGCGGATTTAAAATTCTGTCAATAAAACGGGTAATTAATGGCTTTTTCATAAGATCCCAGACAAGCATTCTGTGGTAAAAGTTTACGACAGAGCTGTCATTTCTTGCAGGACCTGCAATGCATTTAAGCCACCAGTAAGGCGTATGCAGGCTGTGGGCAAAATGCTTTGCCCACACCTTTGCCCCTGAATTTTCAAGAAGGCTTACAATCTCTCGTTTTTTATATATCCGGATATGTCCCCTGCTAACATTATGATATTCCTTGGAAAGTGCCCAGCATATCCTTTCGGGCATATATCTCGGAACACTAACGACAATGTTGTTTCCGGGTTTTAAAACTCTCATCATTTCGGATACGGCTTTTTTATGATCGGGGATATGCTCAAGAACCTCAGAGCATATGACAAGATCAAATGCGTTTTCTTTAAAAGGAAGGTTGTTAACATCTGCAACAGAAAGCGCCCACACTCCTCCCCCATGTTCACCAACCTGCTCATGGAAATTAAGCTTTCCTCTTGCCTCGGAAACATCATGAAAACTTAAATCTGCTCCTACGGCAACGACGCCTTCAAAACGAAAAGCCTCACAGGTATGTCGTCCCGCCCCGCACCCTATATCCAGGATTCTTGCGCCTGGTTTTACAGAAAGCCTTTTAAATTCGACTGTGATCAATAATAGCCTCCCTGTAAGCTTCAACTGTCTTTTCGGCAGCCTTTTCCCACGTAAAATTTTCCTGTACCCTTTTATAACCTGCCCTGCCGAGAGCATCCGCCTTTCCCGGATTATCGAGGAGGTCTTTAATCGCCTCTACCAGGGCAAGATAGTCAGCTGGCGGAACAAGAACTCCCGCGTCTCCGACAACCTCCGGGAGAGCGCCGCCGGTCGTGCTTATCACAGGAACACCACATGCCATGGCTTCACCGGCAGGAAGGCCGAACCCCTCATAAACGGACGGAACAACCGCTATTGCAGCCCTTGCGTACTGCTCGACAAATTCCCTGTTATCAATACGGCCTGTGAAGGTAACCATGTGTCCGATTTTAAGAGTTTTTATCAGCTTGACAACGGCCCCGTTCTTTTTTGGAGTACCAACAACAAACAGTCTTATCTTATTTGTTTTCGATATTTCCGCAACCGCCTGAAGGAGATAATAGAGGCCTTTTAACGGGGTGTCAGAACTGTTTGTGACAATAATTCTCCCCTTTTCTCTTTCAATCCCGGAAACCGGATAAAAAACATCGGTGTCAATGCCGTTAGGGACAATCCTGAACCTGTTTTGCGGAATATCGAACTCCCTGCTTATATCGCCCTTGGCGCATTCCGATACCGTTATTATACGGGAAAATTTCCTTGAAACCCTTTTCTGCATTCCTATAAATGAATACCAGCGCTTCTGCTTTGCTTTTTTCCATAATGATGTAAGGGTCGAAATTGATATGTCTCTGTCTATTGTAATCGGATGGTGTATCGTGGCAATGGTGGGGATCTTCCTGCTTATGGCCCATATGCCATATGAAAGGCACTGATTATCATGCACAATGTCGTAATCATCAAACCTTTCCTTCATAAAATTATATGCCCTGAGGCCAAAGGTAAACATTTCCGGGAAACCCATGGTCGATACGCCCAGCCACTCGTAAAGGTTTACTGGGTCCGAAAGCTCTTTAAAAGACGGCACTCTGAAGGGGTCTTTTTCATTGTAGAGATCAAGGCAGGGTATATGGTGAACCGTAATATCCTTTTCAAGAAGGGGATCGGGAGGGCCTGAAACAACTTCAACGTGATGTCCCAGATCTTTTAATGCACGGCTTAAGTTTTTGAGATATACCCCCTGGCCTCCGCAATGCGGATTGCTCCTGTAACTCAAAAGACATATTCTTAATTTTTCCGGGTCTTTCATATTTATTCTTGACCTGCAAACGGCTTGGATTCCAAATTGAAGCTCCCCGCAGCAAGCTACGGGGAATCTTCGACCGGAAGGACTTTTTCTCTATTTTTGATTCGCACGCTAACCCCCGCTGCAAGCAGCGAGGAATGCGCTCGCTGTTTCGGTTCAACAGGGCGGGGATGAAGCGCGATCAGCCGCGTCGGACGGAATGACTTTTTACAAAGCCGTCAATATTTGATACCTTCGTAAAAAGTCAGAAAACGACTTTTTACTTGGCGGGAAAGGGCTTCCCCTCTCCCGCCGCTTGAAGTAAATTCAAGCGGTTCCACCCTCACCCCAGGCCGGGGCTTATCCGCCCTCGGCCTGTTGATGGACTTTTTATGAGTCCATCAATATTTTACTTCAACAAGGAAAAGCCCCTGAGGCGGAGCTGTAATTCCGGCATTCCCACGATCTCTTGATTCCAGAATATCATTGAAATCATCAGGATTTATTTTACCAAGGCCGACACAAACAAGTGTGCCGACTATATTTCTAACCATGTATCTTAAAAATCCGTCGGCTTCGATTTCAAAAACTATCCGGTCATCTTTTTTTGGTAATATCCCTGCCCTTGATACGCTTCTTATTGTAGTTTTCCTGGGACTCCCGGATCCTTCAAAGGCCTTAAAATCGTGGGTTCCGATAAGGCGGGAAGCTGCTTCTTGCATTGCGTCAATGTCAATTTTTTTCCTGATGAACCATGCGTATTGTCTTCCTATTGCTGAAGGAATTCCACGGTTCAATATTCTGTAATTGTATATCTTGCTTTTGGCATCATACCGCGAATGAAATTCCTGATGCACAGTAGCGCAATCCCTGATGATAATATCACCGGGCAGCAGGCTGTTTAATCCCTTTATGAATACACCCGGCTCAAGTATCGTGTCACAAACAAAGTTTGCAACCTGACCGAGAGCATGAACACCGGCATCCGTTCGCCCGGCACCTGTCAGAGTCACCTTCTGCTGTGTCATAACAGAGATGGCCTTTTCAACCTCGCCTTGTATGGTGCGGCCGATTTTCTGCCTTTGCCAGCCATTGTAGGCGGTACCATCATATTCTACCGTGAGTCTGAAATTATTAAGCATCTCCTGTCAGTGAACTCCCAATATCAAGGCAGCCTAAAGAGAGAAAAAGGACAAAATGGTTAAAAATCATTATCGCTGCAGATGCAAGCTTTGTATAACTCCCGAACCGGGATGAAAGAGCGTATATCGCCGTTGATGTGGGAAGAGCGAAAAATATCATGCCAACACCAAGCGGAACTCCGGTTACCGAAAATATCCTGTTTCGGTTCACAACCTGTCACAGCGTATCTCCGCAAGCTCGTCATCAAAGACATCGCTCATCGAATCGACAAAATTTTCAAGTTGAAAGTCACCACCGCAACCCTTGCAGCGCAGTTTCATGCTCCGTCAGGTCCTCCTGAAAGCGAGTTCTTTTCCGCATGAAGGGCATTTTGCTATGTGTTTTTTCATGTCTGTTTTTTCTCTTGTCTATTTTTTTTCTTTACAATCTGAAGGAGGCAACTCCTTACAGATATTTGACGGTCTCGTCAACAGTCATTATTTATCGCGGAATGCGTTTTTCTAAAGGAGCAGTCACCCAGATATAATCGACATAAGAAATATCGGCTGTCGATCCTGCAGGCGCAAGAAAAACATTTCTGAAAGGAAGGTTGTTTCTGGCAAAAACCCTTTCAGGTATCCCGAACCTGAAAATATGTCCGTTTCCGGCAAGAATAATCATAACATCATTTTTCATGTTAAGAAATGCTGTCTCGGCCATTGTTTCATCCCAGATAGACTGGGCCATGTAAAAATTGTCGAAATTGTCCCTCCCTTTTATCCTGTGCATTTTAAACACTTCTTCAACATATCCTTTGTGGGTAGTATTTGATGTATCTATATTTTCAGGGAGATACTTTTTTTCATCTCCGGAAAGGCTTTCAATACCTCCGGTTGCAATCTTTGGCGGAATATGAAAAGGTACATTTAAACCAACGGTTCTGACCTTCTTTTCCTTTAAAAACTCAAGGATATCACTGTACAGATCAAAATCATATTTCCAGTTTGCATACCAATGGGTTTTATTAATGAATGTTTTCCGGTCAAGACTCCCTTCGGTCCATTGATCAAGGACCTGCTGGTAAGTCCGGTCAAACATCTCCATGCCGACAGCAATATTCGGATTATAACTGAAAAGCTCCTTTATTATTTTTAGCTGTATATCGTGATGGGATTTTACAGTATGTATTTCCCCGATATAAACGAAGCGCGCCTCTTTTAGATCGGCCACAAACTCATCATAAGAAACAGGGCTTCTATTTCTGGCCGAAATAATGGTTCCTTCAGAAAACTTTATAACCGAATCTTTTATCATAAGCTTTTTGGGGGACAAGGCACACCCGCACATAATCAAAGCGAGACAAATGCTAATTAAAGGAGCAATAATCCTATTTTTGGGAACTAAGCCGCCAACTGAAAATTCATATTGATTTATCATGGTATATTCATTTAAATATCAGGAAACATCTGATAGTTGCCTTCAACAACAAAACAGCCCGGTTATAACAATGGCACTTGAATCAAAACCTATGTTCAGAAAGGTTATCTATCCTTTCTATGACTCTGAGGCAGCATGTATTGTAATAATCATTCTCATGCTGCTTATACTCATGTTCTCAATAGCAGGCATATCGGTTGCACGGGAAGAGCCTCAATATAATGGCTATGTCTGGGTTCCGGTCATTCTTGCAATAATGAGTGCGGTAATCTTATTGTCAGCGGCAATCCGCCTCATAAAACAATACCTTGCCCGTTTTTCACACTAAATATTTAGGAGAAAGGGTTCCAGGATCACCAACTAATTTGGAGATGATCCAAATTTATCAGCAACAGCCTCATCCACTATAAGCGGATAGATAAGCTCTATGAAATAATGGAGTATCCTTGCGGTAACACCCCAGATGACAACTTCTTTGAAAGGGTACAAAAGCTCCAGCACATTCGGAATACGCCCGTGATATTTGGAATCGATATGGGTTTGTACAAGATTTTTCAGTGGAATCTCAAATACTTTTGAAATTTCTGCCGGATCAAAGCTCACGGCTTCTCTTGTTTTCCAGATTCCGATAAAAACATTTAAATCCTTCTGGTTAATAGTTTGAAAGTGGCCCAACGATCCCATTAACTCAACCTGCCCTTTTTTAATTTTTAATTCTTCTTCCAATTCTCTGTAGGCAGCTTCAAGCGGGCTGGCATCCTCCTTGTCCACATGCCCCCCGGGAAGCGCCACCTGGTTCCGCCATGGATATCCTTCATTATCCGTTTTTTGAACTGTAAGGATATTAAGCTCTCCGTCATTATTAAAAATAAGGAGGAAAACGCATGTCGAATCATAGTCTGCTCCGACGGGCAGGCCGGGCCGGTCAGCCTTTTCGATCATTTTTTTAATATTTGAAAACAGTGCTTCCATGAGCCGAATAAATATCCCTGACCATAATTATTGTTTTTTTTCTGAAGCGATTAAGTTTTTCAGGTAAGATTTGAACGTCATGCTCTTATAACTGTCCGTGTGAATATACTTTAATATAAAAAAGAGTTTGCTTGGCGGAATGTAGCCGGGGAGGTTGCTTATGTTTTCTCCATTTTCCGTAATGAACCAGTTGCTTGGCAAGCCACTGATATTATAGCTTGAAGCAGTCACTTTTTCCTTATCTGTATTCACCCTGACAGGAATGAAACCGCTGTTTAATATATCAATCACGGACTGATCTTTAAAGGTGATTTTTTCCATATCCTTGCAGTATCCGCACCAGTCGGCGTAAAAATAGAGGAAGACTTTTTTCCGGTCTTTTTTCCCAAGCTCCATCCCATCTTTATATGTATGCCAATTTATCCTGTCGGAAGAAAATGCTGGTGAATATATCCACGAAGAGATGAAATATAAGATCAGCATAATACACGCCAGCTTTGTTTTTTTCATTTAATACTCCCGAAGCCTCTCCCGGAACTTTCGATTATATCCGGTTGGCAACAAGTAAGATCCCGACAAGAACAAGCAATATCCCTGCCGCAGTGTTTATATACTTCATGGCAAAAGAGGCCTTTTTAATAAATGTCAGAAGATAATTTATAAAAAACGATATAATAATGAAGGGAATGGCAAGCCCCGCAGAATATATTCCAAGAAGAAGAACGCCTTCTGAGACTGTATCTCTGCTCCCGGCAAAAATAAGAATGGACCCGAGCAATGGCCCGATACAGGGGCTCCAGCCGGCACCGAAAGCCATACCGACAAGAAATCCTCCGAAATAATTCAGAGGCCTGTTAATCACCTGAATCCGTTTTTCAAATTCAAGGCTCCTGATACGGATCAGGCCCATCAAATGTATTCCTAAAACAATTACTATGAGGCCACCGATCACTCTGATGACGGACCGGTATTCAAAAACAACTCCCCCCACAAATGAAGCAGACGCCCCCATCATTATAAAAACAGCCGAAAAGCCGGAAACAAAAGAAATCGCCGAAAAGAAAACCTTCTTTCGTATCTTCGCATCATAATCTGCGGTCAATCTGTCCAGCGAGAAACCGGTGATGAAAGAAAAGTATCCGGGGATCAGGGGAAATATACAGGGCGAAAAGAAAGATAGCAACCCTGCGGCAAATGCAGCCGAATATGAGATGGTTTCACTGAACATATTAACGCCTGAGTTCTTTCGAACGTCTCGCAGCAGCGGCTATGGCTTCACCGATTGCCTCCTTTACTTTTTTCTTTTCCAGCACCTTGAAAGCCTCTTCCGTAGTTCCGCCCGGAGAAGTAACACGTCTGCGCAATAACTCCGGAGGTTCATTCATCTCTTCCATGAGGGCAACGGCCCCTTTGAGAGTTGTATTTGTCAGTATTGAGGCATCATTCGGATCAAGACCCATGTTTATGCCTGCCTGAATCATCGATTCAGCAAGGTAAAAGAGATAAGCAGGCCCGGAACCTGAAAGTGCCGTCACAGCATCAAGGTCATCCTCTTTGAACTCAATTACTTTTCCCATTGCTTCAAGAATTGTTCTTGCTGTATTTATATCGTCCGGAAGGGCATGCCTGTTTGGTGTCATTCCGGACATTCCCGCTAAAACAAGAGCTGGTGTATTTGGCATAACCCTGATAATTGGAAGGTTCTCATTCTCTCCCTTGCTTATGGAAGAATACAGCAGGCTTTCAAGTTTGGACAGAGGCACTCCTGCCGCTATCGATATTACCAGCTTTCTGCGCGGCACACCGTACTCATTCTGACTTGTCAACTGCTGTAAAACATCGGCCATATGCTGGGGTTTTACGGCAAGTACGACTATATCGCACATTGAAAAAAGTTTTAAATTATCAGCCATTACCGATATGCTGTAAGTTTTCCTCAGCATATTGAGCCGCTCGATGTTAACATCACTTGCATATACCATTGAAGGAGGGATGACCCCTGCCCTTGTTATGGCCCCTATTATAGCTTCAGCCATGTTCCCGGCACCTATAAAGCCGGTTTTCTTATTGAAATTCGCCATGTTTCCTCCAAAACATTTTGTATAATTGTTACTTCCCTTTAACTCTCTGCATATTTATAAAGTTTGCGCATGTCAATGAAATTTAACGAAAACTCTTGACTATTCTTTTAAAATATAATTAGTTATGTCAAATTTAAGTGCAATAAATGTTTGGATCACCTCCAAAAAAGTTGGCGATCCTATTAGGGTTCAAGGGTTCAAGGGTTCAAGGTCCCCAGTGAAAGGAAAGCCTGTCAGAACTTCAGAAGAGACATCGTGGACCCCTTTTTCCCAACTAATTGGGAGAAGAACCTTATATATATATTGATAAAATAATCGATACAATAAAGGATTGAGTTTTCATGTTCATACTGGGTAATTTTATAGGTGCTGCCGCTACAGTAATTTATTATGTTTTGAATTTTTATATGTGGATTATAATTGCACGGGCTATCTTGTCGTGGGTAAACCCGGACCCGTATAATCAGATCGTTCGGTTCATTCATAACATAACAGAGCCGGTTCTTTATCCCATACGATCCAGAGTTCCTTACATGGGAGGCATTGATGTTTCACCCATTATTGTTCTCCTTGCCATAATGTTTCTGGAAAAATTTCTTGTTGGCAGCCTTCAAAGACTGGCCTTCATGTTTTCATAATTAATACATTTAAAGGAGGATATATGAAATTGACGCCTCTAGACATCATTCAGCACCAGTTTAAAACAAGTTTCAGAGGGTTCGATGTCCGGGAAGTGGATGCCTTCCTTGGTGACATGGCCGATGCTTTTCAGCTTCTACTCAACGACAACGAGAAACTGAAAAGCGACATAGAGAGATTACATTGTGGCATAAAAGAATACACCGAGCGTGAAGAGACTTTCAAAATTGCTCTGTTTAATTCCCAGAGTGTTATGGAGCAGATGAAAGAAAACGCTCAGAAATCTGCCGAATTAATTATTGCCGATGCCGAAGTAAAAGCGGAAAAAATCATAAGCAGGGCCAATAACAGACTGGTCCAGTTACAGGAGGAAATATCCGAACTCAGACGCCAGCGAATGCAAATGGAGATCCAGCTTTCATCTGTAATTGAGTCCTACTCCAGACTGCTTGAGATGAGCAGGGAAGAGCAAAAAGCCATTGATGATGATGATTTAAAGATAAAACTGATGAAACAGCCTGCATAATAGCTTTTATGCTTTTCTTTCTGGTCCGCTTTTCTTTCAACTCGTATTAACAGAACTTATATAATCAGGAGTTTTGCAATGGCAAAGATTGATGCTTTTTTCAAACTGATGAATGAACAGGGCGCTTCGGATCTTCATCTTGTTTCAGGACAGCCTCCTGCGCTCAGAATAAGGGGAGACATTGAAAGAATCAAGTATAAGGTTCTTGACTCAGATACACTAAGAGGCATGATTTATGAAATAGCCCCTGAGGAAAAGGTCAAGCTTTTTGAAGAAACCGGGGATGTGGATTTTGGCTATGAAATTCCGGGTCTTGCGCGCTACCGTGCAAACTTCTTCATGCAGAAATATGGCGTTGGAGCTGTTTTCAGGGAGATCCCCAGTTCAATATTGACAGCGGAGCAGCTCGGACTTCCTCCTGTAATGTCAAAGCTTGCCCTTCTTCCGAGGGGGCTTGTGCTGGTGACAGGACCAACCGGAAGCGGCAAGTCAACAACGCTCGCTGCAATAATTGATGTCGCAAACCGCCTGAGAAAAGACCATATAATTACCGTTGAAGATCCCATTGAATTTGTCCACCAGAGCCAGGGCTGCATAGTAAACCACAGGGAAGTAGGACTTCATACAAAGTCCTTCAGCGCAGCTCTCCGCGGGGCTCTTCGGGAAGACCCCGATATTATTCTGGTCGGCGAGATGCGTGACCTTGAAACCATATCCCTTGCCATTGAAGCAGCATCTACGGGACACCTTGTTTTTGCAACTCTCCACACTTCAAGCGCGGCAAAAACAGTAGACCGAATTATTGAAGTATTCCCTGCAAGCGAACAGGCACAGATCCGCTCAACATTATCTGACGGAATCAGGGCTATAATTTCACAGGTTCTTTTTAAAAGAGTAGATAAAAAGGGGCGGTGTCCCGCCCTCGAAATACTTATCGGAACCCCGGCTGTCCGAAATCTGGTAAGGGAATCAAAAACTCACCAGCTTAATTCCATGATGCAGACAGGAAGAAAATACGGGATGCAGCTCCTTGACGACGCTATCATGGAATTATTCAACAGGGGGTGGATTTCCGCCGACGAAGCGTACGCAAAAGCAAATGAAAAGTCAAAGTTCAGGCCGCTTTTGAAGAATCCGCCTGCAGATTTCACAGACGCATAATAAATTGTGAGGTCAAGACATGAGAAAACAGGAAATAGATCATATCTTAACAAAAATGCTCGATGCCCATCAATACGTATCAGACCTTAACCTGACCACAGGCAAACCAATGCAGGTCGAAAGCTCCGGCCAGCTTGTAAGCGTTGACATGACACCAAAGTTTGAATCACTGTCTCCTTTTCAGACTGAGGTATTCGCATTAAACCTCATCAACCAGGACCTCCGGTTGACTGAACTCCTGCTGAAAGAAGGCTCATGCGATCTGTCTTACAGCCTTCCCGGTAAAGCCCGTTTCAGGGTAAATGTTTTCTCCCAATCGGGAAATTATTCAGTTGTTTTGCGGCGCCTCGAGTCTAAAGTGCCGACCATTAAGGGTATGAACCTTCCGGATGTATTTTTTAAAATTACCCAGGAAAAAAATGGCATCGTTTTCGTAACAGGAGCAACCGGTTCAGGAAAAACGACCTCCCTTGCCACTATTCTTGATCAGATAAACGAAACCAAATCAGTTCATGTTGTAACTCTCGAAGATCCTATTGAATACCAGCATCCGCATAAAAAATCGACATTCAATCAGCGTGAACTTGGCTTTGATTTCGATACATATGCAAACGGCTTGAGGGCTGCCTTGAGACAGGCTCCCAAGGTTATACTGGTTGGGGAAATGCGCGACAGGGAAAGTGTCGAAATCGGATTAAGCGCTGCTGAAACAGGACATCTTGTTCTTTCAACACTTCACACCGTGGATGCTGGTCAAACCATCAACCGCATACTCGGCATGTTCAGCTCTGAAGAAGAAAACCAGGTAAGAATTCGCCTTGCCGATACAATACGCTGGATAGTCTGCCAGAGACTCCTTCCAAAAGTCGGCGGAGGCCGGGTTGCGTCATTTGAAATCCTTGGAATGAATTTAAGGGTTAAAGATTTAATCTTACACGGTGAATCCGAGGGAAAATCATATTATGAAATCATGCAGGCGGGAAGAGCCTTCGGAATGACAACTTTCGACGATTATATCACCGACCTATATGCTAAAGGAGAGATAACCGAAGAAACGGCTCTTTCCTACGCTTCGCGCAAAGGTGTTGTCGGGCGCGGCATAGATTCAGTTAAAAGCTCAAGAGGGGAGGCGACAACCGATATAGGCGAAGGAGAACTTGAGATTGACAGAAATTATGGGAAAGACGGAAAGAAACGCTAGCTAGTGAACCAGGGTTCAAGGGTTAACGGAAGTGAATGATTATGAGAGCTTTGAAGAATGTTCGGTTTTGCTCAAGTTCAAGGAAGGCGATGATTTTAACCACAGGAATACATTGGGTATTTCGAGGATTAAAATTTGAGCCTGACGATGAAATCGGGCAAAAGAGGGCGTTATGCAAAGGTCTCATTGTAAGGGAGGCTTGTTAAAAAGATTATGGATATCACCTGCGATAAATGTAAAAGTAATTTCAGGGTCCCGGATGAAAAAATTCCTGCCGGGCTTGATTCTGTCCCCTGCCCCAAATGTAAAAACAGGATAGTCCTGAACACCGGTCAAAAAACCGGAGAGTTAAGCCTCAAAGAAGGGCCTGCCGGTAATTCTAAAAGCGAGGATCTTTCTTTTGATGAAGCCCCATTGACGGATTCGTACGATGCGTCAGACAAACCTTTCGATTTTATTGAAGAGGAAGGTAAAACAGCCCTTGTATGTGAATCTGACCCTGAACGTAAAAAAACAATTATGCACGCATTGCATCTCATGGAATTCAAGATTACCGAGGCAGGCAACTCAAGAGACGTGCTTAAAAGAATGCGTTATCATGTGTATGACCTGATTGTCCTTGATGAAAAATTTGATAATACAAATCCTGACTTAAACCCGATCATGATGGCAATAGATCGCCTCCAAATATCTACCAGGCGTAATATTTTCGTGGCACTGATAAGTGACAGGTTCCGCACAATGGATAACATGACGGCGTTTCAAAAAAGTGTTAATATTATAATAAACACCAAGAACATGGAAGATTTCGGCAAGATATTGAGCCGCGGAATAACGGACCACGAGTATTTTTACAGGGTTTTCAAGGAAACCATGAAAAAACTCGGGCGGGCATAATATTGATGGACTCGTAAATGGAATTATCAACAACACCCGGGAGGTGGATTTTGATTTTTAGCGCGCTTAAGAAAACAAAAAGAGCTTTAAATTTGATGTTACTGAGCATTATTTCATTAGTTTTTATATATTTTCTTACTTTCTGCTCTATGGCCGTTGCTGATGACACTTCAGGAGAAACTTTTTATAAATACCTGTCCTCTCTTGCCGGCAGTGGAAATAACAGCCTTATTGAGGAGTTGAATGCAAATCCCAGAAAACTTGACTGGAACAATGCTGAGTCATTGAAGTTTAAGGGGCACTTAAGATTTTTAACTTCAGTAAAACCCGGCAGTACCGACCAGACCAGGCTTTATTTCATAAGAAGCGCTGAAGGCAGAATTATTCTCCTTACCATACCTGACAGAAATGATCCTGTTTACCAAAATCTGGAAAAACTTATAGAAAGCAAACTTAATTTCAACGCTAAGGTTCTGAGTTCAACAATCGGAGACAAAGAATATCAGTTTGCACAGTTTATAAACCGTCCGGAACAGGCGGCATTTGACAAAATTTTTAAGCTTATGATTATTTTGATGCTTTTTCTCGTTATGGTTGGAATGGGGCTTACATTAACAGGTAAAGATTTTTCCGTACTGATTTCAAAGCCCAGAGGAATTATTATTGGTGAAATCCTTCAGTTTGGAGTCATGCCCCTGATTGCGGTGGCTCTGGGTTATTTAATGGGTTTTCATGAAAAATACCCCTATATTTATGTGGGAATGGTTCTGATAACTGTCACACCGGGCGGTGTTACCTCAAATTTAATGACCCACTATGCAAAGGGGGATGTAGCTCTTTCGGTTGCTTTGACATCCTTATCAACGATTCTTTCCATATTTTTTGTCCCTTTGCTTTTAAATGCCTACTGCTCAAATATCCCTGATGTTAAAGTGCCTGCAAACACTATTGCGTTAACAATTACTGTACTGGTGATCATTCCGCTTTGCATCGGGATGCTGTTTAGAAAGTTCAAAGAAACCATGGCAAAAAAGCTTATACCCGTCTTCAGCATCCTGGGAATTATCGCTTTATTATTCTTAATTATTGCGGGGATCTTAAGTAATCTTGAAGGTTTTGCGGATACAGAGCGGCATGGTGTCATGTTTTACACCATGGTTTCGCTGCTGACTTTTTCAGGAATGATTATTGGCGGAATAGTATCTGCATTGTTCAAAGTCAGCAATTTTCAGATAAGGGCCATCTCCCTTGAGACCGGGTTGAGGAATGCATCCCTTGCCATGACAATTGCCCTGTTAATACAGGATTCCATGGGAGATTTCCACTCTTCAATGTTTTGGGTATCCGGAATGTTTGGATTATCAATGTATGTAGCCGGTCTGATAGCTATTAAGATTTATCCAAAAATTTTCCCCGTTGAACCGCAATAGCGAGCACCCGCCACACATCAATGGCGGGCAAGCCAACTCCGTAGCTTGCTGCGGGGAGCTTCAGATGTAAACAGGATGTTATGCTTTTTTAGACTTTTTTCTCAGCCCTTTTAATCCATAGGGGCAGACTGCTGAGCAAATTCCACAGTTATGCCCCTTGTGATACTTAAAGTAGTGTTCCTTTTTCCATTGATCACATGCTCGTACATCCAATATCTCTTCACGTGGCAATCCCGGATACCATGCCTTCCCTTTCAATGCCTTTGCGGGGCAGGCGTCTACGCAGCGCGTACAACGACCGCAGAAGTCTTCCTCTATTGGTGGTCCGCATGGAAGTTCAATGTCGGTGAAAACAGTTCCCAATCGAATCCATGATCCAAACGGACGTGTGATTAGTTGGCAATGACGACCTACCCAGCCTAAACCTGCTCTTGTTGCAGCTGTTTTGTGAGGAAAATCTCCTTTAATGCCAACCGTATCGGTACGCACCGAAGCCGCAAGCGGTTTAGATTGAAATCCCCCGGATTTGATTTCAGCAGCCAATCTTATTGATAACTCATTGATATGACTATTCACCCTGGCATACTCATCGGCGTATGCTTGATTAGGCCCGTTCTTAATGCTCACCATTATTTTTGGATTCATTGGAATAGCCAATGAAATAGCGAAAGGAAAATTGTTTCCTGTTTCGTTCCGGGGTGTGGTAAAATCCCTGAGATCTGCCGCCCCCCAAAGGGTAATTTTGTGTGCATTTATCCACGCAGTAAGCCAAACAGGGAAGGTTTTTGGGGGATCAGACAATTCATACCTCATCTTTCTTTGGTTTTAGCAGCATATCGTTCCAAATCACCGAGTGCAAAAGGTTTCAACAAAAATATACAAAAGTTCGAATTCGTTACCAGATTGCTGGAAACAACCGCTTACGCTTTTTAGCAAATTCAGAGTATCCTTCTATTCCGAAGAGCGTTTTTTCTTCTATTACAATCCGCAGAAGGATAGCCGGCACCAGAATGAAAAGAAATACACTTATGGTCACCCAATTAAAGAAATATAAGGATATTCCGGTATTGGCGATAATCATCCCGGCGTAGGCCGGATGTCTGGTAAAGCGGTATGGTCCGGAATCCACAATTTGGTGTTGAGTCACAGTTCGAACCCTGTGGGAATAAAACTGCCCCAACGTGTGAATCGCCCATAACCGATAACAAACAGAGAGGAAAAACAGGCAAATACCGATGAAGTGAGCAGTGTTCGGTGCATGCCAAACGGAAGGGAACCAAAGGGCAGAGAGAAACGTAAGCGCCTGTCCTAATCCATACATCTGGCATGATGCAAAATCTGATGTTTTTTTGCCTTCAGTATTTACATCCTTTTTGGAAACTCGCAATTCGATTATCATCCATAAAATATACAAACTGATGAAGATGGTTTCCAAATTAACCGGGTATTTGTCCCAAACGCCGGAGATTCGACTGAGCCTTATAAAAGCGACTACAATTATGGCTGCAACCAAAACGAACCACATTATCAGTGGTGTAAGATCCTTATTTTTCATTGAAAGAATCCCAACGTTTCTCCTTTAATGAAACCCTGCTGATAGCGGCAGGGCTGGCGTTAAAGCTCACAGGCGGCAATGGAGCGCAGCGGAATTGCGGTACTGTGCAACGAGGTTAGCGGCGGATGCTCTACACACGTAGGGAATCCCCTTCCTTGTTCGAACGCTTCAATTCCTTTTCGGGTGTCGCCTTCGCGCCCTCCGGCATCACCCGATTTTCTGCATGGGGCATGACCTCCGTAACGCCCCATTCTCTGCTGAACATGGCTTTTCGATTGAACCAAACAACAAGAACCGCAGCGGCCACAAAAAAAAGCGTGTCGTAAGGTTGTGCATCAGGCCAGATGGGATTGATAAGCTGAAAATGCAACAGTGCGGGTAGCAGGATGCTGCCACGCGAGGCGTTGAATAATTGAGTCACGATCACGCTGACGGCCACCGAGCCAACAAAAAACGGAGTGAACGACCAGGCGCTTTGCGGCGTCCCGCTCAACAGGAATGCTGGAAAGTGCCATAAGCCCCAAATACCTCCAAGAATCAGCCCGGCCCAAAACGGCGTGAACTTACGTTGTAGTAGAGGCAGGGCCAGCCCACGCCAGCCAAACTCTTCGATCGGGCCTTTGATGGCCATAAACAGCAATGCAACGACAAGCGTTTGAAACGAGGAGAACGGGAATGGTTCAGCGAAAAGGTTTCCCTTCAACGCAGACCCTCCGAAGAAAAGCAGCGGAATGCCCAAAATCAAAAAGGCATACCAGGCCGGAGAGCAGCGCCATAGCAACAACCTGGCCAGATAACGACGAAAGCCTCCAGCGCCGCCGTAGTGGATGACAACGATGAAAGCAGCGATTGCTGGTGCGTACACCGCTAAAAAAAAGAGCGGATGTTGTCCGGTCAATTCGCCAAATAGCGAAGTCATCCGGTCCGGGAGAAAAATGAACAGCGCCAGGATTCCCCAGGCCAAGCCAAAAGCAATAAGCAAAAATGGCCCGAGAGAGTTGAAAGGAGCCTGAGCGCTGTCGCCGCTTGATGAGTCTGTAATCACGATAGGTGCCCTTTGATTTGTGAATCGGTGGGATGCTGGCCGAAACCACGTGCTTTAGCCGCCAATGCTGGAGCAAACAGCATAAATAGCAGGCCGAGCACCATGAATCCACCCTCCGCCATATTGTAGTCTGAGAGCATGCGTTCTCGCGAATATCCAAGTGCTCCTCCCAGGCTGAACTCAAAGATAACTATCAGCACCACCCAGAGAAGCCCAACCCTGAACTGCTCTACAAATGACCTGGAGCCGATCCAACGAATAAAAGTTATTGCGATTGCGAAGATGATGGCAGATCCGATTAGTACGCCGACTTGGCGAGCTGGCAGATCACCGAGAGCCGGGGCAATAAATAGCTGACGTATAGTCCCGTGGATTGTTTCGGCAATCACGATCAGGAACCACGTCGCTAATGCTCTATGCCAATTCATCGATGTTGCCTCACTCCGCTAACATTGCTAATAAGCTGAAAACTTTCCATATATTGCCTATATACGATGGAGAATATTTCCAAATATTGTCATATTATCAATAAAATACGGAAAAAATACAAATGAATTTTCCATGTTTTACCGATATTGATTGTTATCATGGAAATCAAAAATAAATATACGCCAGATCCCAAAATTAAACCCAAGCGAACATTGAGCTCAGTAGCAGCGTTTAGCCGTCCACTGGGATTTCTTCCGGGGTCTGGCCACGCAAACCATTTGATTTGGAAAGGAATACTGCCGATTCTTTCCTTTAAATCGGGCTATAATGAGTTTTCCGAGGGCAAAAAGTTCGTTTTCGAACTCTTGAATGAGGCAGGCTTTTGTTTCATTGAAGCGTAATCTCTTTAGATCCTCGAACAACATATCACCAAGCATTGACAATTTATATTCTGATGTGCCCTATATCGATGAAACCGGTAGCTCCCGTAACCAGTGCGTTCATAATGCATCCTGTAAAGGTATGAGATCGATATCGCCGGTGAGGCGGGCTACGTGCATCATGAAATTGTTATGAAAGACCGGTATCCCCGCGAGTTTACTCTCTATGATCTCGGAGATGATCCCGCAGGTAGAAACCGTGTCCATGTAAGCGTACTTAGTCACGGCACCCCCGACAGTTTTGATGACGCCGGATTGTATCACCCCGATCCCCGCCGCCTTCATCTGCCCGAGCTTCTTTTCGAACCCCCTGACCATGATGCCTATATGGTGCAGGCCCCCGCCCTGTTTTTTCATGATATCCGAATAAATGCATTCCCTGTCTGTCAGCATCTGTATGAGCTCAATTTCCAGGCCGCCACTGAAGGCGAGGGCGATGTCCAGTTCGAGGAAAAAGGACTCTCCCCTGAAAGCGACATCGTTTGATTTTGTCTTCGACCGGAACCATGGTTTGATATTCAGGAATTTTGAATAATGGCGTACCGCCTTTCCGATGTCCGGCACCACGATACCGATCTGACTGACCTTCGGGAGCTTCACTACCTTCATGTTCTCCAAGCTCTCTACATTCATGGAGCCCTCCCTGATATTTTTAACTTTTTGCGTAATTGAACCGAAACAGCGAGCGCATTCCCCGTTGCTTGCGGCGGGGTTAGCGAGCGAATTAAAAACAGATTATATTCCTCACGGTCGAAGATTCCCCGCCCGCTCTGCGGCGGGGAGCTTCAATTGTCATTCCGAACTCGGGTAAGTAATCTTATTCACCAAGGCACCTCTAACACAGGTTAATGTCTCCGATTACGACCTTATCAAATACCCCGCGCCTGACCATATCCCTGGCTGTAAAACCGCATTTGCTTGATAAGGTATTGTTTTCGTTGGGATTGGAGTATAGAAGGGCTGTTTTTACCTGTCAAGTGATATTATGCATCGTCTAACAATCACTACCGTCACCCTTGACATACACATTATTGCCTTTTAGAGTGTGTAAAAAAAAACTAGTGAGGCCGTCAAACTTGCCGGACAATCATTATTAGTCTGTTGGAGAAAAGCTTGGCAAGGCATGGAATATAGAAAAAAGTTTGGAAAATGACTACTGTACTCTGGATCACCGCCGTTTTGCTGATACTGGTCGGCGTCGCAGGTGCTGTGCTTCCGGCATTGCCCGGCGTCCCGCTGATCTTCGGCGGCGTGCTGTTAGCAGCGTGGATTGGTGATTTTCATCAAATCAGTCTGTTTACTGTTGTTGTGATGGCGATTTTGGCGGTTTTCGGCATCGTTATCGACTATGTAACCGCGGCCGTGTTCGCTAAAAAAGCGGGCGCAAGCAAGCAGGGTGTCATCGGGGCAGCTATCGGTACCATCGCTGGTGTATTTACAGGATTTTGGGGGCTCCTGTTCATGCCGCTGGCAGGCGCTGCAATCGGTGAGTTCATCGCGCACAAAGACTTGCTCCGTGCGGGCAAAATCGGTGCCGCCACATGGTTTGGGCTGCTCGTCGCCGCCACGGTGAAACTGGCGGTTGCGTTCACGATGGTCGGCGTGTTTATCGCGTCGTTACTGATCTGAGGCGAGGGTTTCCGGAGACAAAGCGCAGCGAAAGGCTTCCCGAAGGTAAGTTCGAATAATGAGAACGTTCTTTCAATTACAGGGGGCGAGGAAATTTCAGAAGTAACGGACTCGTTCACAGGCTTTTGTTTCGTTGAAGCGTAATCCCTTTAGATCCTCGAATAACATATCACCAGGCATTGACAACTTATATTTTGATGTACCTTATATCACTCGTTATTGCGTACGTTATATCAAGAATTATCTAAACATTTTATCCAGATAACTTTTTTTGGCTTCACATCTTTTATCAAAGATAGGGGTTGTTATCTCTGATTCTTTCTTACCTTCTTTCATAATTCTTATTTTCCATGGCCTGTTTTGAAGGATCACATGCACATACATTGCATAAGTTTCGGCAAAATCGTCATACATGTTTGTGGCGGCAAAAAGAGATACGAAATCCGTTTTTAAAAAGTGACCGTAGATCTCATTTATTTCTTTGGATGTTAACAGCGCGTTTTCAAATGAATAATACTTGATTTCACTCCTTTTACTGAAAGTACCATCAAACTTGCTTTTTCCTTTCAATCCAACCGCCAATGTTAACCAGGACAACTTGGTAAAGGGCCATTTCTGAGGATTACCTCCCGTAACCCAATGTGGATGAGCCCCTTTCGCTACGCCGATAAGGTGCCCTATTTCATGTAATAAGATATACTGAATAGCTCCCATCCTGGTATCGTTTCTTTTCTGTTCGATTTCAGCCTCAATTGTATATAGGCCCTTCATGGCAAATGGACTGTTTTCTCTCCAGGAGACCCACTCATTAGCTTTTCTGTCAAGGGAACCAACGTCTAAAACTATAAATCCAAGTCTGTTCTTATTGAAATCTCTTAATAATTCACAGTATCCGGTCCCCCCTAATTCCTCTACTAAGAAGACAGCCACCAAGTGTTCATGGATATGGTCCCTGACTGACTGGGGCAGTTCTGCAATAGCCTGAACAATATCTGAAAAGAATTCATCATCAATTTCTGCTTTATGTGGTATTTCCTTGTAACCCTGTAACTGATTGTCTTTAATCAGGTAATCAATAATGATATCAGGAGCAGGAAGAATTCTATCTTTGATCTCTTTTCCTATCAATCCCGACCAAGTGGACGCGGATAGAGCCTCATGTTTCTTCAATTCGTTAAATAATGTCTCTTTATCTGCAGCATGGGAAGAAAATGCCCAAAGCAACATAATTGAAAAAATCATTAGATTTATTAATTTCTTATTCATGGTTGTCGAACAAACTATTTGATGTAATCAAGTCTTTTCTTAGATCTGATTAGTTTTCCATATTGTCTGATCCAGTTCGATTCTTCCTGAGTCAAGGGTCCCTGCAGCATCGCTCTGAAATTCGTCATAAGCTGCTCCCTGTTTTTCGGACCGGTCAGAACCAGGTGAACATGTGGATTTGACAAAACGAATCTATAGCAGAGCTCAGGTGTCAGGGGAGGTATCGCCTCTTCTTTGTTGCCCGGCCAGGGAGCCGTTTCAACCCCTTTCACAGGGTTTATTAACTGCTGCCACGCCAGCGCCGTATAACTGACAACAACAGGGTTCCGCTTTTTTAGATGCGGGAAGATATCCTCTTCCGCTCCTGTGTGTTTGGCATTATAACGGATCATTAGTAGATCGAGA
>JAHJJB010000141.1 GCA_018823005.1 Pseudomonadota bacterium
GTCATGTCGTCACCAAAGCCCAGATCAACACTTGGCGCAAAACGAACAAACCCGACCGTTCGACCCAGCACTGCCTGGGCGCCGATCACGAATTGATCCGGATTCGTACCGTATCCAGCACGAAGTCCGAACGCTTTGCTCGGATCATTGCTACTTGACTGGGACCATGCCGCACCGGATAGCTGCACGATCGCGAGCAAAGACAAAAAAACTGTTTTCATAGATTTCATTGAGATTTCCATCCTTTACTATCATCTAACCGTAGTTTGCGGGCGAAATCCTGTGCCCGCATTATTATTCAACCGTCGTTCCTTTTCACACCTTCTCATCGTTGCCCCGTAAAGAGCGCCTTGCGTACGTTGTAACCACACACGTGACCTTCTCCACACGTGACCTTCTCCCGGTTATTGTGCCACTCGCTAAGTTATTCCTGCCGTAATTTTCGTCACGTTGTCTAACGTGTATTTGATCCAGGAGTTCCCGGAAGTCGTGTTGATTCCGGCGTCGCGATTGGGTGCCATGGCTCGATCTCCCGGCAACCATGATTAGTCCCGTCTACCTGACCCTACTAACAGCAGACACCGGTACACTTCCTTCCCATAGCGGCTCATCCGCAAAAACTCTGGCTTGGCGATACGGAGATGCCGGGCGCGGCCCGAACCCTTGACCCCTCGAACCCCTATGTCATTACTCGTATTTCGTCCAGTCGGTCAGCATCTTGTAACCGCTTGTTTCAGTGCATTGAACAAGAAAAACCTCGTTAGTTCCCTGCCTGCTCGAAGGATCCTTTACATCAAAAGGCTTGAAATTGACCTTTCCAAGAACGCCTTTGAAGTTTTTCAACCCTTCCATTTCCTTTACAAAACGCTCCCTGGTAACATCTTTTCCGCATCTTTTCAGAGCTTCAACGGCAGGCTCAACAAAACCGAATCCGGCATAGAAAAATACGCCCCATCTTTCCTCTTTGGCAGCATACTTTTCATGGGCTTTTTTGTATTTCTGCATAAGAGGATTGGGAGAATCGGGAACTTCACCGAAACTTGCAGCTATCACATTTGTCCATAACCCCTTGCTGATTGTATTCATGAACGGAAAATCGGAACAGGTGCTCGTGCTCATCCACTGGGGGGCAAACTGCATTGCTGCCGCAGTTCCTATAGTGCGGACGGCGTGAGACGGCGTAACCCACATCAGTACGACATCGGCTTCAGATTGTTTCAGCTTCATTACATGAGGTTTCAAATCTGTATCAGTCACTTCAAGCGGAACAGCTTCAACAAGTTTCAAACCCAATTTGCCCAGCTCTTCCTGAGCTCCTGCCAATCCGTTTTTACCATAGTCATCATTCTGGTAAATCATGGCAAATTTCTTCTTTCCAAGCTTTGTTGCTCCGTAATTACAAAGAGCCTTTGCCTCAATATAGTACAGGGGATAGTCAGCAAAGAGATATTTACTGGGAGGATTAGTCCATACCTGCGAACCCGACGCGGGACCAACCCAGGGAATCTTCTTTTCCATAAGGTAATCTTTAACCGCAAGACCTGTTGCAGTTCCGACACCTGAAACCCATGCAAACATTCCTTTTCCTTCCTGGAGCTCTTTTACGCCTGCCATTGTTTTGGCCGGGTTATAACCGTCATCAAACATGTGAAGGACCAGTTTCCGGCCGTTTATGCCACCTTCGTCATTTATCATCTTGAAATAGGCATCCGTTCCGCGCGCAACCGACCCCCAGGCTGCTGCTGGACCTGTCTGCGGCCCCCATTGCCCTATATGTATCTCTGTATCTGTTACACCCTCTTCCGCCACGGCATAAATTGTAATACCGAAAACCATGACTGCCGCAAGTAAAATGCTCAGTAATGTCCGTTTCATAGCCCCTCCTTTTCTTGTTTGTTACAGTTGATGGTTCTGTAAAATGCCCAAATTCTATTTTTCACACTAAGACACAAAGGCACAAAGAATGGTTTATCGAAAAACATACATGTTTCTCTTTGTGTGAGAACAACTTTTTACGAAGCTGTCAAACTTTTTTAACATAATGCCTGGCAAAGAGCCCGCTCGGCCTGACACATAAAACAAGCACGATTATAACAAAAGCGACTACCGATTTGAATTCAATTGAAACATAACCTCCAAACAGATTTTCTATAATACCAAGCATATATGCTCCGAAAACAGCGCCCGGAAGGGATGTCATCCCGCCCAGGACAGCCGAGGCAAAACCTTTTAACATTGGATCCCACATCATGAATGGGTCCATTGAAACAGGAGTAAGAAGGAGTCCCGCAACGCATCCGACAACGGAAGATATACCCCATGTAAACATCATTATACGGTTGGTTCTGATTCCCATAAGCCGGGCAGCCGATCTGTTCTGCTGAGTAGCTTTTACGGCCATACCAAGTTTTGAAAACCTGAAAAAAAGAAAGAGAGTCACCATCATGACAAGTGCCACAAACAGGGTCAGAACCTCAAGAGTGCTTACGAATACTTTCCCCATCGCAAAACTTTCATAGGGTGAAATAGGAAACGGCATATCTTTGTGATCGGCGCCGAACTTCCAGGAAACAAGCCCCAGCAGTATCATCTCAAGGCCGATTGTTATGACGATCATGCCAAGAACATTCGGATTTTTTGCCCTTCTTAAAACTGTAAATTCAAGAATAAATCCAAGAACTGCGGCAAAAGCGAGAGTTGCCGGGAAAGCTATATAGCCCGGCACTCCATAATGATCAAGAAGCATGAAAGTAAAAAATACAGATATGAGCGCCATCTCGCCCTGGGCAAAATTCGGCACTTCCGATGTTTTGTATATTATTACCATCGCAAGTCCCATCAGAGCATAGGAACTGCCTACCGCAATTCCGCTTGCAACCATCTGAATAAAATCAAGCATGAAATCCTCTTTTACTTAAAACGGCCATGTTTTCCAGTATTTCTTGGTCCTGATCCAGAATCCGAATATTCCCAGAGGTTCAAAAAGCATTATAAGCACCATTATCAGTCCGAAAACAATGAACTGGATATTGGAAACGCCGGTTAATGAAAAATAGCTTTTGGAAAGGCTCTCAAGCCATGACCCGATATAGGGCAAACTCAGGATGTTCCTTAACTGCAAATCAAGCCAGCCGAGAAGGCATGCCCCGGCGATGGAACCCATTATTGATCCAAGCCCTCCTACAACAACCATGGCGAGAAACATTATGGACATAAACAGCGA
>JAHJJB010000142.1 GCA_018823005.1 Pseudomonadota bacterium
GACAGTTGGTATGCCTGTGAATGCCGCAAGGTGGCTTATGCCGGAATCGTTTCCGATAAATCCTGCCGATAATGACAGTATTGTCACAAGATCGCCAAGATCCGAGAGCACGTGAACCTCACTGCCTGCAGGAAGACTCCTGACGAATATTTCATAAAGATTGTGTTCGGCGGGTCCGAGTATGATTTCCGGATTCATTCCGAGCGATTCGATCTTTTTAAATATTTTTATAAAATTGGAAGGCTTCCAGTTTTTCCTTGCACTTCCTGATCCCGGATGTATCAATATTTTCAAGTGGTCACGAGGAGGAGGGGGCTCTTTTTGTTCCTGGAGCCGCTTAAAATAGTCGTTTTCCGGCCAGGCTGCATTCCGGTTTGAATCCCGGATGAGTCCGTTTTCAGCAAGGCGATTTAAAACATGATTTAATATATGAATTTCCAGAGAGGCATCGGGACGCGGATGTATGCGATATATTTTTCTGTTAACAATGCCGCTGATGATACTTTCAAGCTCCTGTGAATATGAAAAAAGAATTATTTCATCATAGGACCGGAGAATATCTATGATGCGAGAATCCGCTTTGCCGGAAAATACCGATGAAAAAAATGCTGCTTCAACAGGATAGAATATTTCTATTAATTTAAGTGAAGAGGCCAATTTGCCGATGCTTTTTTTGCATATTGCGTCAATCCGGCAGAATTTTTCCTTAAGTCTTATTATCGCCGGAAAAATGGAGACAATGTCGCCAATTGCGCCCTGATGAATTATTAATAGCTTTTCATTCATAATATATTTATGGTTCTTCTCCCAACCCTTCCTTGCCTTTATCACACAAAAAAGGGGAGGGAAGCAAGCGGAAGGCAAAAAAAGCTTGACACGAATTATCTATATCGTATATCGTAAATTAACGATATAGAGGGGGGGGTGATTATGGATAAAAAACCGGCTGATCCTGTTTCTCTTGATAATAAAGATATTATGAATACGGAATCTTTTGCTCGGATATGCAAGGCGCTCGGCCATCCCGCCAGAGTCAGAATTTTAAAATATCTGAAAGAGGAGAACCGGTGCATATGCGGGCAGATAGTTGAAATGCTTCCCCTTGCCCAGTCAACCGTAAGCCAGCATCTAAAAATCCTTAAAGATGCCGGGTTAATAAAGGGCGAGGTGGAAGGGCTTTGCACCTGTTATTGTATTGATCTGAATACTCTTGAAGATTTCAGGAAAATGGCTGCCGGTTTGTAGCCTGTTTGGAATACAGTTAAAACAAGGAAACTATAAGGTTAAAAATATGAAAGATAATTGTTGCGGCAACAGTGATAAAAAAGAGTCTTTTGGCAACGTGTCACATCTGAAGCCTTTTGCGTTCACTACTGTTATGCAAAACAAAAAGGAAGAGGCCGCCTGCTGTGGACCTCCGCCGGGGCCTGAATGCGTCAGGTTTGCTAGACCCGGATATGAAATATGCAGATTTATTGAAGAATTCATAGATACTGCTGCGGGCTCTGTTCCAAAAATAAGAACAAAACTTTCTATGGCTGATCGTCTGATGTCGGTTTTGGCGAGATTTGGGATAGGCAGAAATTCATACGGCATTGCGCCGGGGATTTATTGCGCAGGTTCACCTTCTGCTGATTCACCGGTTCTTGTTACGGCAAATTATAAACTGACATTTGATGCTCTTCGCAAGGAATTATCATCGGTTGATGCCTGGATACTTGTAATTGACACACGCGGAATAAACGTATGGTGCGCAGCCGGAAAGGGCCTTTTTTCAACTGAAGAAGTAGTAAAAAGGGTAAAGATTTCAGGCCTGGATAAAGTAGTAAGCCACAGGGAACTTATTCTGCCCCAGCTTTCAGCAACGGGTGTTTCTGCAATAGATGTGAAAAAAAGGAGTGGTTTCAAGGTTGTCTGGGGACCGATCCGCGCAAATGACATAAAAATATTTATAGATGCAGGAATGAAGGCTGATGAACCAATGCGCCGTGTGACCTTCACGATATTGGAACGCTTCGTACTTGTTCCTGTTGAGCTTTCATTTCTTGTAAAGCCGTCCCTCTTTATATTAATTGGAATTTTCCTTTTATCAGGAATCGGAACAGAAATATTTTCCTTAAAGGATGCCTGGTCGAGAGGGATTATGGCAGTGTTTGCGTATGCGGCAGGAATATTGTCCGGTGCCATTGTTGTGCCTGTAATTTTACAATGGCTTCCAGGAAAAGCTTTTTCTGTCAAGGGCGCTATTACAGGAACCATAGCAGCCTTTTTTGTTGTAATGACGCTAAAAGATGTTACAAACATGTGGGAGCTCACAGCTCTATTCCTTTGTGTCACGGCAGTAAGTTCTTATCTTGGAATGAATTTCACAGGCTCAACACCTTATACTTCGCCATCAGGAGTTGAAAAAGAGATGCGAAAAGCAATTCCTGTGCAGGCGCTTGCAGGTTTAGCCTCGATTGTTTTATGGATCGGCGCCGCCTTTATCCGGTAAGATTTTATAGGAGAACAAGATGCAAGACTTTAGATATTTATATGATGTTTCAACCCTGTCTTTTAACCTTGAAGCGTGTATCGGGTGTGGCATGTGTGAAATTGTGTGCCCGCACGGAGTCTTTAAAGTGGAAAATAAAAAGGCCGGGGTTGTTGATAAAAACGGGTGCATGGAGTGCGGCGCGTGTGCAAAAAACTGCCCAACTCAGGCAATCGGTGTTACTCCCGGAGTAGGATGTGCTTCTTATATAATTCAGACGTGGATAAAGGGGAAAGATGGAAATTCTTGCGGCATAGCCAAGTGCTGCTGATGATCTGGCTGGCAGGGAAGAAGAAATTACAATAGCGATATCACGGATTCCCTGAAAAAGCTGAAAAAAGTATTCCTGTAAATCTTTATGTTTTCAACTATATGGTTATCGCTGGTATGTTCCGGCGTGTCGCTCACGTATTTGAAAAGATAGCAAATGGTATTAAATTTTCTGCACGTCTGAATTACGGAAGAGCTTTCCATATCGATGAGATCGGCTGTTTTTGAAAGTTTTTGCCTTTCAGCGGGATCGAGCACCGGCCGGTCGAGGGTTGCGATTTTTGCATAAGAAAAACCTTCTAAGACGTCCGGTGTGTGTTGGTGAGGAGATTTTGATCTAAATTGAGGCCTGTCATACTCAAAAGACTTATTAATATGCAATGGTTCACCGAGAGAGTATCCGGTACCTGTTGCACCTGCCGCGCCAAGGTTTACGATGCAAAAAGGGGCGAATCTTAAACAGGAATAGGCGCAGGCCATTGCCGAATTTGCCTTCCCGATTCCCGATATGATGAGAATGACATTTTCGTTCCTGTAAACGGGAAAGGGTTTATTATCCAGCCTTGCCAGTGAAAGCCCGCTTATAAACGGCTTTGCCTCAAGAAGAGTAGCCATTACAAGACAGGTTAAAGGATTTTTTTCCATCTTGCCATTTCCTCCAGAGTTTGAATCGCCCTTTGCCCCGTAATACCCAATGATACGGTAAAATCATTAACATACAAATCAATATGGCCGTCTATCACCTTGTCGTTTAATTCCTGGGCATGCTTCAGGACAAAAGAGCGAGAAGCAGTCCTGTTCTTTTTTGCATAAATCAACGAATTTCTGATGATAAGCTCAACCTGTTCTTTGTGAGTTATTGTTTCAGGATCTTTTCTTATTGCGATACAGCCAAGCGGAATGGGCATGCTCGTTTCCTTTTCCCACCATTCTCCAAGATCTATGACTTTTACACAACTGTAATCGGGATAGATAAACCTTCCTTCATGAATGATAAGGCCTGCATCATATTCTCCGGCCTGCACCCCGGGGAGAATACGGTCAAATCTTGTGACGGTAATATTCCTGATTTCCGGGTTCCAGAGCTTCAAAAGGAGAAAAGCCGTGGTATAGTTGCCGGGGATCGCAACCTTTGAATCAGCGTTAAATCTGCTCTCTTTTCGTATAACAAGAAGAGGGCCACATCCGAAACCAAGCGCAGAGCCGGAATCGAGGATCTCATACTCTTCTTTTAAAAGGAGATACGCGTAAAAAGAAAGCTTGGTAATCTGGTATGTTTTTTTGAAAGCCGCATTATTAAGAGCTTCAACATCATCGATATGCGGAGAAAAAGTATAATTGCCTGTATTTATGCCATGATGAAGCATGGCATGAAATATAAATGTGTCGTTGGGACAAGGTGAAAAGGCAATCGAAAGGTCTGTCATTTATTTCTCTAAGCTTTATAATTATTCAGCATTGGGCGCTTGCTTTACCCGGTGTTACTTGAACCCTTGAATCCTTGAATCCTGGAACCCTCATAGAACCACCGACTTTTTGGAGGTGGTCCTAAATTTTTTAAGGACCTTATATTCCGAGTCTCTCAGAACAGGCTTTTTACCGGCATTTGTTATTATGTCGATAAACTCATCAATACCCGCCTTTGTTTCAATGCCGGTTGCCTTCACTACCGTCTCTTCCATCAGAACTCCGCCCATGTCATTTGCCCCCATGCCGAGCGCAAGCTGTGCAAGCTTAAGCCCTTCGGTAAGCCACCCGGTCTGGATATAAGTGATGTTGTCCAGAAAAATTCGGGATATGGCCACTATTTTGAGATAATCAATTCCTGTCGCCGGCTCAATATTCTTGAGCCTGGTGCGTGCAGGAGAAAAAGACCAGGGTATAAAGGCTCTCAGCATCCCGGTTTTGTCCTGCAAGTCGCGCACAACACTCAAGTGCCTGATCCTTTCGTCATCTGTTTCCCCCATGCCGTAAGTCATTGTTGCCGAAGATTTCATCCCGTTGCGATGCAGCGCAAACATGACTTCGCACCAGAGGTTTTTTCCTATTTTTAGGGGACTTACTTTTTTGCGTATCCTGTCAACCAGCAAATCGGATGCCCCGGGTACCGAGTCGAGGCCGGCTTTTTTAAGCTTTAATATCGCCTCATCGATGGGGACTGAACTTTTTTTCGCCATGTGAGCAATTTCGCAGGGTGAAAATGAATGAAGATGTATTTGAGGGAAGCGCTTTTTTACATTTTTTACCATGTTAACATATGTATCAAGGGTATAATCCGGATGAAGGCCGCCCTGAAGCATTACCTGTGTTCCTTTTAATAAAAGAAGCTCTTCGATCTTTGCAAAAATCTCTTCATAAGTAAGCTCAAAGGGTTTAATCAGATTTGCTCTTGCATGATAAGCGCAGAAATTGCAGGCGGCTTCGCAGATATTTGTAAAATTTATAATCCTATCTATAATAAATCCGACCTCATCTTTCGGAAAAGCAAGCTTTCGCCTCATGTTGCCGGCTTCACCCAGTTCAATAAGGTCCCATTTGAAAAGGGATAGGGCTTCGACCGAAGAGATTCTTCCTCCTCCGTATATTTTTTGTTTAAGCTCTTTATCTGATCCTTGTTTCATTGGCTTTGGATAACTTGTTTTAGCAGGTGTTTTTAGACATTTTCGAAAAAATTAAGCGATTCGACTTTTTTAAGCAGATTCAGTTTTTCTGCAGCCGAAAGATAATATTTAAGAGCATTTTTCAGATTATCCGTAAATTCAAACTGCAATGTATCATAATAGCCGTTCACATCATATGATATGTCCGGATACTTTTGCTTAGCCTTGATTATTACACTCTCCTTTTCCTGAGTAAGGCACTGCAGGGATGACTTGTATGAATTTAACACCGCCCTTAACGAAGGCATATTATCCCTGATAACATTTTTCCGTACCGCAAATACCGCGAAAACAACCGGGAATCCTGTTTTCCGAAGCCACAGTTCTCCAAGATCATATTTGTAAGGCGCCTTGTTGATACAGCCTCTCATGGCGTCATTTCCTATAATAAGCGCAGCATCATGAACGGTTA
Source organism: Pseudomonadota bacterium (assembly GCA_018823005.1). Taxonomy (GTDB): domain Bacteria; phylum Desulfobacterota; class Desulfobacteria; order Desulfobacterales; family RPRI01; genus RPRI01. The sequence continues at coordinate 5,876 of JAHJJB010000142.1, forward strand.
AATCAGGACTGGGTCCTGCCTGCAGATAATATGGTTCAATTCCATAGAATTTTTCAAGCAGGATTTTAAGAAGCACCCTTGATGTGTGTGACGCGCCTGAGAGGCCTACTTTTTTATTGTTCAGGTCTTCGATCGGGTGGTTGCTGCACAAAATTACCGAGCCCACATATCCGACCGAGCTTAAGCAGAATTCAGGCAACAGAAAAACGTCGTCTTTTATATCGGCATATGTTGCGGAAGATACGGGGCTCAAATCGAGTATCTTTTCTTTCATCATTCTGTTCAGTTCTGAAGGAAGTCCCGGAATAATTCTTATGCTTTTTAACGGCTTCTTTTCAAACATGTGATAGTAAAAAGGGTAGCAGTTTAAATAATCTATATAACCGACTTGCATTAATAAATCTCCGGCCTCATTTGATCCAGTAATTCGCGGTTGTCCGGACAGGTTTTAAGCCGGCATTTTCGATCAGTCTTTTAAGGAAGGTTTCGGATCCGTAGTCCGGCGTTTTTGCTCCCGCAGCGTGAACGACCTTTTCATTGTAATAAGTTGCTGCAAAGTCATCAACGCCGAAACGCAGCAATACCTGGGCCATTTTATCTCCAAGATACATCCAGAGGGCTTTAAGGTGGGGGATGTTATGCAGGAAAATACGACTCGTAGCGTATATCCTAATGTCGTCATATCCCGTTGAAGTTTTGCGTCTGGCTCTTATCCCGGTGTTTGTATCATGGAACAGAAGCGGAACGAAGGTTTTAAAACCGCCTGTTTCATCCTGCAGCCTCCTTATTTTTACAAGATGATCGGCAATATCCCCTATATCCTCTTTGTGATTGTACAGCATTGTGGCATTGGTTCTAAGACCCATTTCATGAGCGGTTCTCATTATCTGAAGCCACCTGCTGCCCGGAATTTTTGCCGGTGCTATGATGTTTCTTACATGGGGAGAAAATATTTCAGCTCCTCCGCCGGGCATTGCTCCTATTCCGGCATCAATCAGTCTTTTTAAAGTTTCTTTTACGGTGATTTTGCTCTTTTTTGCAAAGTAACCGATCTCAACTGCAGTAAAGGCCACGATAAAAATATCCGGCTTTATTTTTTTTATCCGCCTTATCATCTCTTCGAAATAATCGATTTTGAGCTCCGGGTGAAGACCTCCTACGATATGCACCTCATCGATACCGGATAAGACGGCAGTTTCAACACGCCGGGAGATTTCATCGAGGGAAAGCAGATACGCATCTTTGTCTCCTTCATCACGGGAGAAGGCACAAAGGGGACAGCGAAGTTCGCATATATTGGTAAAATTCAGATTCATGTTGACGCCATAATATGCCGCATCGCCATGCAGTTTTACCCGTATGAAATTGCTTATTTTACCTAGATCAAGAATATCGTTTGTAGACAGCATATATAGTGCGTCTGTTTTTGATACGGGTATTTCCCCAAACACCTTTACGGCGATTTTTTTCAGTTTTTTATTTGTTACCGTATCCGGCAGGTTCATAAAGTTCATTGGTTAATCAGAAAGCAAATAATTATGCCTCAATTCCATTTTTTGATCCGGAGGAGTTCCCCCAGCTTTCAAAGAGGGTGTTTTTCTTTCCAAGCAGGTTAAGAACCTTTCCGATAATGAAATCAACCATATCTTCAGTTGATTTAGGAAGAGTGTAAAAGCTTATAACAGGCGGCAGAATTATGGCGCCTGCGAGAGCAAGCCTATGCATGTTCTCTATATGTATCAGGCTCAAGGGCGTTTCCCTCGGCACGATAATTAATTTCCTTTTTTCCTTGATCGAGACATCGCATGCCCTTGTAATAAGAGAATCAGCATAGCCATGAGCTATTCCTGAAAGCGTTTTCATGGAACAGGGAATCACAACCATGGCTTCAAAAAGTGATGATCCGCTTGCAAGAGGTGAAAAAAAATCCTTATTATCAAACTCTTTTAATAAACCGGCGTTTGCAGTTTTCCCGCGGCTTGAAATAAGACCGGCCAGCGGAAAAGAGTCAATTTTTTTGCAGGAGAGTTCGTGTTCAATTATCTGCCATGCAGCATTTGAAACAACGGCATAAACCTCTTCGCTGTTGTTCAAAAGCTCTTCAATCAGGCGTATCCCCATAATCGGGCCGCTTGCCCCTGTTATTGCTACTGCTATCATATTGTTTTATTGCTCCCGTTTATTCGTAACTCCTCAGATTGTTTAGAATGTAGTCAGCAGTTTATTTACCTGAGTAGTTACAAAAAAACATCAATGAGGGTGCCGATTAAAAGAAAAGGGGAGACATATATGTTTGCTTTGAAAAATTTTTGCAAAGCTACTTTAATATCTCTGCTCCTTGCGATTTTCTGCTGGTAAATAAAGATGAAAGCGACGGATGCAAGAGCTGTCCAGTATGGAATGCTTTTTCCTGTAATAAAGCCTGCCGTAATCATTGCCACGAAGGACAAAACATAACAAATTCCTGAGGCGGCAAGCGCCTTTTTCTCACCGTATGCCGAAGGAAACGAATAGAGCCCTTCCTTTTTGTCAAATTCCACGTCCAAAAGGGCATAGACAATGTCGAGGCCGGCGATCCACAGCAGGATAGCGCCACCGAGAACAAAAGGAACAAAGGAAAATTCACCGGTTACTGCAAGGTAGCCTCCGATGGGTGCGGCAGATTCAACAAAGCCCAAATAAAAATGCGACGATGAAGAAAACCGCTTGAAAAATGAATATGTAAACAACAGAAAAACCGCTACAAAGGAGAGATAAAAACAGAGGCTGTTGAGCAGATAAGATGATCCGATAAGCGCCAGAGAAGAGACTGTTCCTATAATCCATACTTCAGCCTGCTTTACTTCTCCCTTCGGGATGAGCCTGTCTTTGGTGCGCGGATTCTTTGCGTCTATCTTTGCGTCTATAACCCGGTTAAAGGACATGCCTGCTGTTCGTGCGGCAACCAAGGCTATTGTAACTAAAATCCATGTTGAAATATTCTTCCCATCTGCAAACAGAACACCAAGATATGCAAACGGAAGGGCAAAGAGCGTTTGCTCGATCATTATAAGGTTTGAAAATTTCTTAAAATCCATATTCCTTCCAGCGTTTCGCAACTTTTTCTCTTATTTCCTGCGACATGACTATTTCATCCGGCCAGCCTCTTCCCATGCCCTCTTCGCGGGTTTTTCTTGTGGCGTCTATGCCCATTTTCCCGCCGAAATTTGGATACGGGGCCGAATGATCGAGGGCATCAAGAGGACCTTCCGATATTACCAGATCTCTTTTGGGATCGACATTATTAAGAAGTTTCCATACTACTGTGCCTGAATCCCGCAGGTTGATATCCTTATCAAATATCGCTATGAATTTTGTCGATGCCATCTGTCCAAGACCCCATAGCGCATGAATCACTTTCTTAGCCTGGCCGGGATATTTCTTGTCTATTGATATAAGCGCGCAGTTGTGAAACACGCCTTCAATCGGAAGTTCCATGTCCCTGATTTCTGGTATAATAAATTTCAGCATGGGAAGAAAGATTCTTTCGGTAGCCTTTGCCATGTAACAGTCTTCCATCGGCGGTTTACCGACGACTGTTGCAGGATATATTGCGTCATTCCTGCATGTTAAAGCCGTTACATGAAATACGGGATACATGTCTGCTGCCGAGTAGAAGCCGGTATGATCTCCGAACGGACCTTCTGTCCGTTCTTCCTCCGGGTCTACATAGCCTTCTAATATGAAATCCGATTCCGCCGGCACAAAAAGATCGACCGTTTTTGCCTTTACAATCTCGACCGGGCGCGATTCTATAAAGCCGGCAAAAATAAATTCATCTATATCGGGAGGCAGCGGGGCGCTGGCGGCATAAGTTACAGCCGGTGATCCCCCTAGGGCGACCGCTACATCCATTCGCTGCCCGCGATTTTTATATTTATCGAAATGGCGGGTTCCGTCTTTGTTGTACTGCCAGTGCATTCCGGTCGATGAATTGTCATATTTCTGCATCCGGTACATGCCGGCATTTTGAATTCCCGTATCGGGATCTTTTGTTATAACAATCGGGAGCGTGATGAAGGGGCCTCCGTCAAGCGGCCAGCATTTCAATACGGGAAGTCTGTCGAGAAGGGGGCCTTCCGTATAAATCATTTCCTGGCAGGGGGCGGTTTTTACCTTTTTGGGGATAAGTCCGGCAATCTCCTTTAGAGTAAACAGCATCCTGATCTTATCCATGAATCCTTCAGGGGGACGCATCTTTATATTCGACTCAAGCCGGAGGGCAATTTCATCAAAAGATTGGCACGAGAGCGCAAGCTGCATCCGTTTATAGCTTCCGAAGGCATTGATAAGAAGAGGATATGAAAATCCCCTGACTCTTTCAAAAAGCAGGGCAGGGCCACATGATTTTGAAATCCGGTCTGCTATTTCGGTAATCTCAAGTTCATGTTCGACCTCGGCGCTGATCCTGTGCAATTCGCCTGAAGCTTCAAGTTTTTTTATAAACTGCTGTAAATTTTTATATGGCATAGATTGATTATTTTATAAAATTTTCTTTTAAAACCAAGTAAATATAATAAAACAGAGATAATGTGTCAAGGGAAAGAACCTTTCCTGTTTATTCCACCGGGTTATCATGGTATATAAAAAAAAGAGGGTCCAAGGGTTCAAGGATTCAAGGAGTCGAGTGCGCTGTAGGCTTTTAGCTTATAGTCTTCAGTCTATTTAACCATAAACCAGAAACCATGAACCAGAAACCAATGCTTATCAAGGAGGCATTATGAAATTCGAAGCTCACCTGAAAGAAACCGTTGTTCTTGATCCAAAAAATAAAACTTCCAGAGCAATTCCAAGCGAGATCAGAAAAGATCCTCTTACAGGCAGGACATCAAGAATCTGCCATTTTATGAAGCTGAAATGGGAAAAGCCTGATTTTGAAAAAATTACCGCCGGCACGGAAAAAGCATGCCCGTTCTGCCCCGATAAGGTTTTAAGCATAACCCCATATTTTGCGGAGGATCTCATACCGGAAGGGCGGCTCATATCCGGAGACATGGTTCTTTTCCCCAATATTGCTCCATATGACAGCCTTGGCGCCGTGGCGACTTTCGGGAGCCGCCATTACATTCCGATGACTGAGATAACACCGGAGCTCATTGTAAAAGGATTCCGGCTGGCATTTGATTTTTTTAAAAGAGTTGAAAGTTTGAAGCATCCCGAGTCCGTGTATCATATTATTAACTGGAACTACATGCCGGCTTCCGGAAGCTCCCTTATTCATCCCCATCTCCAGGTATTTTCCACTTCTTCAGCGCCGAATCTGATGAGGCAGGAGCTTGAAGCTGCAAAAAAATATCATGAGGTAAACGGAACCAACTTCTGGGATGATCTTGTAAAGAGCGAAGAATCTGAAGATAAAAGGTTTCTGGGGAGAACAGGGAGAACGTCGTGGCTTAGCTCCTATGCTCCGATAGGTGTTGCGGGAGATGTTCTGGGGGTGGTTGATGGTGTCAACAGCACCCTTGGCCTGACGGAAAAAGATCTTTCAGATATAGCCCTGGGTCTCACAAAGGCTATGACTGCATATGACAGGATGGGTATTTACAGCTTTAATATGAATTTTTTTACGGGAGCAGCGGGTGATGATTTTACCCGTTTTCATCTTCTTTTTTCCCCGAGGACTTTTTTTAACCAGGCTCTTGGAACACCCGATGTAGGCGCTCTCCGGAACCTTTTCAATGAAACGCTCTGCATGGCCTTCCCGGAGGATATAAGAGATATGCTGGCACCCGATTTTGTGACGGCTTCGTAAAAAGTCATTCTGCTGTGTTGTGCTTCATCTTTCGTCATTGCAGCGTACCGATGTACGCTTCATTCCTCAAGATTCGCACGCCTCGCATAATAAGCTTTTTACTTTGCCGTCTGAATATTTACGGCTTCGTAAAAAGTATTCAGATACAATCACCAACTCTTTTGGAGATCGTTAATATTATATTTTTTCATCCGTTTCCAGATGGTAACTCTGCTGACGCCAAGGCGCCGTGCTGCTTCCGACCGGTTGCCGCCAGTTTCCTTTAAAATTTTTATAAGCTCTTCTTTCCTGTCCGTTTCTCGAGGCGACGTGAAGACAGGCTTGCCGGCATCTTTGACTCCGGAGGTGATCCTGCCGGGCAGATGTTTTATTCCGATTCCTCCGCCGGGACAGAGAACAAAGGCATATTCAATGGCGTTCCGAAGCTCTCTTACATTTCCGGGCCAGGCGTATTCCATCAATTTTTCCATGGCCTCAGGCGTCATGGACAGCTTTTTTTTATCCGTCCTGTCGTTATTCTGCCGGATGAAATTCTGTACTATCATCGGTATGTCTTCGCGCCTTTCTCTGAGCGGAGGGATTTTTAAGGGAAACACGTTGATTCTGAAAAAAAGATCCTCACGGAAATCTCCTTCTGAAAGGAGCTTATCCAGGTTCCGGTTGGTTGCCGATATGATGCGTACATCCACCTTTATGGGTTTATGATCGCCCACCCGCTCAATTTCCTTCTCTTCCAGCACCCTTAGAAGTTTGACCTGTGTAGACATTGGAATATCGCCGATTTCATCGAGAAAAATAGTGCCTCCGTGGGCTGCTTCGAACCGGCCGATTCTGCCTTTGTCTGCACCGGTGTATGCACCTTTTACATGACCGAAAAACTCACTCTCAAGAAGGTTTTCATTCAATGATGCACAATTGACCTTGATGAAAGGATTCGAATTGCGATTACTGACTTCATGAATGGCCCTTGCAACGAGTTCCTTTCCTGTCCCGCTTTCTCCGTAAATCATAACGGGGGCATCCGAAAGCCCCACGCTATCGATCAATTCATAAAGAGACTGCATTATTATTGATTTGCCGAAAATGCCATAGTATCCCTCATCCAGATGGAGCGATTTGCGAAGATCAACAATCTCCTGCTGTTTCCGGACGATCTCCGACATGTCTGTCAGGGTTTCGACAGCTCCGATGATGTTTCCGCTGTCATCTCTCAAAACGGAAGCGTTTTTAATAATGTTTACAAGACGATTTTCCTTATTGGTAATCGTACATTTTTTTGCACGGACATCTCCTCGCGCGTAAAGACCGCACCACTTTTCTCCGGGACCTTTCCCGAAAATTTCGCACCCGGTACAATCAAGTTCGCGGCATGATTTGCCGATCAATTCTTCAGCCCGGTAACCGGTCAATAGCTCGGCAGCCGGATTCATGGCAAGGATTTTTCCGTCAGGGGCTACGACCAGAATACCATCCTGAAGGGTGTCCACTATAGTTTTCCAGTGTTTTGATAAATCCATTTTTTAATTTCTCATGTATCGGACTGTGTAAAGGTGTTAACTCGATGGTTAACGCTGTTAACATAATGCCTTTAAAGATTTATATCAAGAGGGATATGATCTGAAAATATATCAAATCTGACGGCTTCGTAAAAAGTCATTCTGTCCGCTTAGGCGGATTGCGCTTCATCTTTCGTCATTTCAGCGTA
>JAHJJB010000143.1 GCA_018823005.1 Pseudomonadota bacterium
CAAAGTTTAGGTAAATTTGAGTGTCCAATTCGGAAATTGGCAATTTTGGGCAAGCTCAAGGAAATCCCGCAGATTGACATAGAGATCACACAAAAGGGCCATTTTCGGATGGAAACTAATATGCTTTGGCAAATATAACGCGCTCGCTGCTTTGCCTGCCGCAGCATACACATTTCCCTTTTTCCGGCTCCTGCTCCGAAGGAATACATCTTATGGTAACGCTCAGGTCCTCCTTTATTTTTGCCTCGCACTCATTTGCCCCGCACCAGTGAGAAAAAGCAAAACCACCATGAATTTCAGGCTTTTCCTGATTAAGCGGTGTGAAGAACTCATAAAAATCCTTGGCTCCATCTATGGAAACAGTATTTTTATTTTTATATGAAAGTGCTTTATCGTAAATATTTTTCTGAATTTCATCCAGAATGTTTGAAATTTCTTTTACAAAAACATCCCGCTTCATGGAGGTTTTTTCTCTGTGCGGCTTATCCCTTCTTGCGACATAAACGGAATCCTGGGCCATATCTCTCGGTCCTACTTCAACCCTTAAAGGAATGCCTTTCTTGATCCAATCCCACCCTCTGGCACCTCCTGTATCCCGGTCGTCGATTTCATATCTTATCTTCCTGTTGCAGTAAAGAACACCCTTCAGTTCCGCGGTAATTTTTTCTATATATTCCATAACTTTCGGCCTGTCATCGGGTGTTCTGTATATCGGAATGAAAACAACCTGAGATGACGCAACCTTCGGAGGAAGAATAACTCCGTCATCATCCCCGTGCATCATTATGATTCCGCCTATCATCCTGGTTGAGGCACCCCAGGATACTGTCCACGCGTACTCTTCCTTTTCTTCAAATGACTGGAACTTTATCCCTGAGGCCCTGGCAAAATTCTGACCAAGAAAATGGGAAGTTCCGGCCTGAAGAGCCTTTCTGTCCTGCATCATAGCTTCTATACAGAAGGTTTCATCCGCTCCGGGAAATCTTTCGGCAGCCGTTTTTCTTCCCTTTGTAACGGGCAGGGCCAGGTATTCTTCGGCAAGCCTGGCATAAGTATCCAGCATCAGCCGTGTTCTCTCCATAGCCTCCTTCTCTGTAGCATGAGCGGAATGACCTTCCTGCCATAAAAACTCGCTTGTCCTAAGGAAAATCCTTGTCCTCATCTCCCATCTGACAACATTTGCCCACTGGTTTATAAGGAGGGGAAGATCCCTGTAACTGCTCACCCAGTTTGAAAAGGCATCTCCTATTATGGTTTCTGAAGTCGGTCGAACAACTAAGGGTTCGGTTAAAGGCCCTGCAGGAACAAGCCTTCCGTCCGCGTTTTTTTCGAGTCTGTGGTGGGTTACAACTGCACATTCTTTTGCAAAACCCTCAACGTGGCTTGCCTCTTTTTCAAGAAATCCAAGCGGGATAAAAAGAGGAAAGTAGGCGTTTTTAACGCCTGTTTCCTTAAACATATCATCAAGTTCACGCACTATATTTTCCCACAGTGAATATCCCCATGGTTTTATAATCATGCATCCTCTTACCGGTGATTTTTCGGCCATATCCGAGGCTTTAACCACCTGCTGATACCACTCTGAATAATCTTCCTCTCTCGTCGGAGATATTGCGCTTTTTTCAACTTTTGCCATGTTACCCTTTCAACAAATTCATTTACTTGTTAACAGTTTATTCGCTTTTTCCGGAAATAGTTTCCGATATTTTTGCAACTTCTTCAAGAAGAATATCCACAAGCATTTCCTGGGGAAACTTTTTTACAACTTTCCCCTTTTTAAAAAGTATGCCAGTGCCATCTCCCCCTGCAACACCTATATCAGCCTCTTTTGCCTCACCCGGCCCATTAACGATACATCCCATAACAGCCAGCTTGACATAGACAGGATTCGACAAAAGGGCTTTTTCGACACGCTCTACTATATCAAAAAGGTTTATGTTGCACCGGCCGCATGTGGGGCAGGATATAATCTCGGGCCCGCGCTTTCTTATATCAAGGGCTTTCAGTATCTCATATCCGGTCCGGACTTCTTCAACCGGATCTCTTGTTAGAGATACACGAATCGTATCACCGATACCTTCCGCAAGAAGCATCCCTATTCCAAGAGCCGATTTGACAATGCCCGGAAAAAGGGCGCCTGCTTCGGTGACCCCGACATGCAGTGGAAGGTCGGTTTTTTTGGAAAGAAGCCTGTAAGCTTCCATCGTTCTGAACACGTCCGATGCTTTTATTGAAATCTTTATCTCATGGAAATCAAGAGATCTCAATTTATCAATATGCCGGATTGCGCTTTCAACCATTGCTTCCGGAGTGGCGCCATTATACTTTTTCAGCATATCCTTTTCAAGAGATCCTGAATTAACTCCTATTCTGATCGGTATGTTTAGATCTTTTGCACAATCAACAACCTTTTTTATTTTTGCGGCTGTTCCTATGTTTCCGGGATTTATTCTCAGCCCGTCAGCACCTGCCTTCGCTGAAGCAATTGCAAGACAGTAATCAAAATGTATATCGGCTATTAGCGGAATTGAAATCTGCTTTTTTATTGCTGAAATTGCTGCGGCAGACGAAAGGTCCGGAACGGCAACTCTTATGATTTCACAACCGGCATCTTCCAGCCTTTTGATTTGGGCAACAGTTGCATTTGTGTCGCTGGTAAAGGTATTTGTCATGGACTGCACCGAAATGGGCGCCATCCCTCCAACCTTTACACCTCCGACCGATATCTGCCGGGTTTTTTTTCTCTTAATTGAAAACGGCATAAAACATCACCAAAATAGAGCTTTAAAGCAGCTTTTTTAACTTCGTGGATTATCTTTTACTATCAGACAGTTTGTTCTTATTCAAGTTAATTTGCGGATTCGTGGTTTTATAAAACTTTTACGCTTTCAAGACTTATTATGAGTTCATGACATTTGACAGTACAATATTTCTATTAATGAACTTAACCGGGAATTGCTGCAGATTTGTTATATGATTTGTGTTTCGGGGTAATATGGATTATAATATGCAATAAAAGATACAAGCGCAAGATGTTGATTGTTATTTGCAACTTGGATCCTTGGATCATATAGTAAATGTCATAAATATGTTCCGTTTGGGTATGGGTGCGTATGCGAACCGCAGGAAATTCGTCACAGGTCTTCGAGGACGCCCCCAAATAGACAATAAAGATTGTACAGGCGGATACGATAAACG
>JAHJJB010000144.1 GCA_018823005.1 Pseudomonadota bacterium
CATTTTCTCGGGGCTTCATCTATTTCTGAAAAAAATACAACTATTATTGGTAACGCATATCAAAATCATTCTGTGGACAAGAGAGAACAGGAGCCCCTGATCCACCAGGAAGAGCTTACTTCTTCAATAAATGACGCTATATTCTGTCATGAAGGAAGCGACATTCAAAATGCTTTGTTGTCAACTGTAAGCCATCTGACAGGATATCCGGTTGAAACACTGGGGCTCGACATGGATCTTGAAGCTGATCTTGGCATCGATTCAATAAAAAGAGTTGAAATTTTTTCATCGCTTGAAGAAAAAATCCCCGGAATACCGTCCATACCGCCGGAAGCTATGGGATCACTTAAGACGCTCGGTAAAATAATAGATTACCTTAACAAATCGAGGCCTGGTGCAATTGTCCCGGATAACACTTTAACAATTTCTCCGGATATATCATCTCGTATTTCTGGTTTCGAAAAAATGTCTCCCGCAAAAGTTTCAATTGAACCGAAACAGCAAGTGCAATCCCCGCTGCTGAGAAACATCATCTCGATTGTTGAAAAGCCCTTACTTTCAGATGACGGACTTTTTTCCCCGAACGGAAAAATATTTGTAACAGATGATAAGGCCGGCCTTTCAAAATCGATTATTGATGAACTTTCCTTTCTTAATATCGGGGCTGAACTTGTTAGCCTGAATAACTTCATAAAAATCGAGGATCTATCCGGCATAGGTGGTCTTGTCATCATACCTGAAAAGAAGCAAAACGACGCTTCCCTGCTGGAAGAGGCTTTTCTTGCTGCGCAACATGCCTCACACGGCTTAATTTCTTCCGGTAAAAAAGGCAAATCAATATTCGCAACCATCTCCCGCCTTGACGGTGCCTTTGGATTCAAAGGCCGTGGAATCGCCTGTCCATTACAGGGGGGCCTTGCAGGGCTTGCTAAAACTGCCGCTGTTGAATGGAAGGGGGTCATTTGCCGTGCTATAGATGTTGAACCGGAATGGAAAGATAACTTCAAAATAGCAAAAGCAGTCATAAATGAGCTATTGGCATCGGAGCAAACCGGTCTGGTTGAAACGGGTATTGGCCCGGAAACACGTTTTATTCCTGAATTAAGACCATCTTCCTACCCCGAAGGCACAATAAATCTTGCCCCTGGCGATGTTGTTATAATCACGGGCGGTGCAAGGGGTATAACTGCATCAGCAGCGCTGGCTCTTGCACAAATTGCAAATCCTGTGATCGTTCTTCTTGGAAGGTCTCCGGAACCATCACCTGAACCTTTATGGCTTTCCGCTCTTGAGGATGAAACCTCCATCAAGAAAGCTGTACTTTCAAACCATTTTAGCGGTAACAACGCTTCCCCCAAGGAAATAGAAACACTCTTCCGAAAGCATATGGCGAACAGGGAGGTTTCAAGAAATCTTGAAAAGTTAAAAAAGGAATGCAGAGATGTAGCATACTACTCTGTTGATGTTCGTGATAAAGACGCGGTCGAAGGAGTTATCAATCAGGTTCGCTCAAAATACGGCCGGATAAAAGCCATTATTCATGGAGCAGGAGTCCTCGAAGACAGACTTATTATTGATAAAACGCTTGACCAGTTTAAACGAGTTTTTGATACCAAGGTAAAAGGGTTAAGTTCTCTTCTTTCAGCAACCAGCGATGACCCTCTTCAATACATAGTTGTTTTTTCATCAATTACTGCACGAATCGGAAACAAAGGACAGGTTGATTATGCAATGGGTAATGAGGTGCTAAACAAGATTGCCCAGCAGGAAGCTATAGCCCGACCCGATTGCCGTGTAATCTCCATAAATTGGGGCCCATGGGATGGCGGAATGGTATCAGAAACTTTAAAGCGCGAATTTAAAAGAAACAATATTGATCTGATCCCCATTGAAGAAGGAGCAAAATGCATGCTGCTTGAAATGATGGGAGATAAAAGCAATCCGGTTGAAGTTGTAATAGGTTCAAATATTAATTCAAAAAAAGAAACTCATGCTCTTTCATTTAAACGTGAAATCGATGTCAAGACATATCCTGTTCTTGAATCCCATATTATAGGAGGCAAACCGGTTGTTCCTTTTGCACTTATGGCTGAGTGGCTCGGACATGGAGCTCTCCACGTAAACCCAGGGCTTTTTCTCCACGGACTTGATGATATCAGACTATTAAAAGGAATAAAGCTGGACAAAGGTAAAAAGCTGATTCGCCTTTTGACAGGCAAGCCCGTTAAAAAAGAGTCTTTCTTCGAAGTAAACGTTGAAATAAGAGACGGAATGAAAGATGGAGTTGAAATAATTCATACACGGGCAAAAGCAATCCTTGCTGATTCAATTATTATGAATCCTCCTTTATATAATATTCCCGATAAAATTTCCTCCAAAACTTATACACGGAGCATGGATGAAGTATACGATAAAATTCTCTTTCATGGATTAGAGCTGCGTGGAATAAAAGAAATTGTTGGTTATTCATCTAAGGGAATGGTTGCACACATCTCCCCTGCCCCACATCCAGATAAATGGATAAAAGATCCTTTAAGGAACCAATGGATATCTGATCCGCTCGCACTTGATTCAGCATTTCAGATGGCCATTCTGTGGAGTTATGAGGAGTTGCAGCAGTTATCCCTTCCAAGCTACTGCCGTAATTATCGCCAGTACTGCAGCAATTTCCCATCCGAAGGTGTTACGGCAGTTCTTGAAATAAGGGAAGCCTTAAAGCATAAAATAAAATGTGATATTACATTCCTTGATACCGATAACATTGTTGTTGCCATGCTAAATGGTTATGAGGCAGTGATAAGCAATTCTCTTTTTAAGTCATTCAGACCACAATGAAAACTCTCGCAGCCTACAAATAATGATCAGAAATTTTATCCATCAGCCTCTGAATTGCGAAATTACATCAATCGGAGGCTATTATATCATTACAAAAGAAGTATGCGTTCCTCTGGGCGATCGCAAAATATTCTATATGACAGGTTGCGCTGCTTTTGACACATCCTGCTGCGGGTCAGGAGGCTGTGCATTTGCCAATGTACCGGGATTTGTATTAAGCTGGAAAGACAAAATTAACTCGGATGGTTTTTCTGTTTCAGCAATTGAGCCCGTTACTGACTTCAAGATTCAAAACAAGATCAGGGAGATTATAAGAAAAAAAGAAGGTATAAATCAGGTCAATTTTGATTGATAAACCTATTATTTGTCCCATGTTTTTATGGTTCTGTACAGACAAAATCGAATATATTATTATTTATATTCAGTCTATTCTATTTCATTAGCGGAGACAATTAGTGATAAAGATATTATTCAAATGGCTGGCTCTCACAGCATCAATCATGATAACTTCTTATCTTATCGACGGAATACAAGTCGCTAATATTTCATCAGCCTTTCTTGCCGCAGCAGTTCTCGGAATTTTGAATATTTTTCTGCGACCCGTTGCAATAATCCTAACCCTTCCTGTCAATATTATGAGCCTTGGCTTATTTACCTTCGCAATAAATGCGCTCATGTTGATTATAACTTCAAAAACTATATCTGGCTTTGAAGTTAAAGGGTTTTGGGCGGCAGTAATCGGGTCGTTTATTATAAGCATTATAAGCTGGATGATTAATAGTATTGCCGGGAAAAAAGTACAAATAAAAGCTGAAAAAGATCCGGAATTCATAGACCTTAAGAATAAAGGGAATGGTAAGTGGGAGTAAGTGCATTATTTAAGTAAATTTATTGGTTTTTTTGCTTGACGCTTATTATATTTTATTATAAACGAAAAAAACAATGTGAATATAATTCACTAGTCACTTTACCGCATGCAAAGGTTTTGGGATCTTTGACATGTAACAAGAAACAGTTTTTCAAAGGAGATTTATTTTGGCAACAGGTATTGTAAAATGGTTCAACGATAAAAAAGGATTTGGTTTTATCGAAAAGGAAGAAGGCGGAGACGTATTTGTTCATCATTCAGCTATCACAATGTCAGGTTTCAGAACCCTTGCAGAAGGAGACCGTGTTTCCTTTGATGTAGAGCAGGGTAAACAAGGTCCTGCAGCAAAGAACGTGGTAAAAATCTAGAGTTTCCCATGGCTTAAAAAAAGGGCGTCTTGTTAACATATAATAAAAGATGTCCTTTTTTTATTTAAAACTTTCAGCAGCAAGTTAAACCTGGGTTCAGGCGTATTCGACCGTATGGAATCGAGCTTGTTTTTTATTCGCTCACATTCCCCCGCATTTTTTTTACCCGCAACAGCCCGGGGCTGTTGTGCATGTACATAAGAGGCGAATAGCAGCCGGCTGCCATGAAATAGCTCTCTGTTTCATCGAACAATACAGGCCTGTCCGGCCATGTAAAGATTTTTTCTTTCTTTTTCAAGGCATCCCATTCTCCTATCAGCTTTGGGTTCCCGTGAAGTGCCTCCTTTTTTGCAGTATCACATATGAACATCTCGCAGACTATGGGCTTTATCTTCCACATGCAGCCTTTTTCTCCCAGATAAACACACTTAAACCCCTCGTTTGGTTTTTCTAAAGCAGCACTCAGGATATCTATATCTGTTGGATCAGACATGATAACATTTATTACAACGTCGGCAAAAAAAGTTATTACTCCTTCCTTTGAACAGCACGCGCTAAGATGACTTTTATAACATTTCATAGTGCAAACATCACCAAGGTGCCTTGAATGAAAATCGGCTGCTTCTGCACGAAATACCAGATAATCACTTATTTTATTTTCCAGTTCAGCCCTTATCCGTGAAGATTTTTTTTTCAAATGACAGACAATAAGGGACAGGGTTTCTGATTGTTCTTCCTGATATGATTTATATGGTGCAGTCATTTTTGAATAAACCTGTTTTATATTGCAATTCTGCACAGCTATGTGTCAAATATTCTGATAATTGAATATAGCCATTTTCTCAAATATTAACAAGGCAGATATTATAAACTGAGAGTTTTGAACTGAAACAGCGAGCGCATGAAAGGATTATTTTGAATTTTGATGATACAACTATAATGATTATTTTATCGGCTGTTTCTTTTCTTGCAGGATTTATTGACAGCATTGCCGGGGGCGGCGGCCTTCTGCTGCTGCCCTCCTTACTGCTTGCAGGACTCCCTCCCCAGGTTGCCCTTGGAACCAATAAATTCGCATCTACAATAGGCACCGGAACTGCGTTGATAAATTTTATTCTTAAAAAAAAGGTTGTCTGGAAAATCGCCGCTTCAGGCATTGCCATTTCCCTGATCGGATCTTTTATCGGCACAAAGACAATCCTTATTTTTAACAACGAATCCGTCGGAAGAATTATTATATTTCTTCTTCCTCTTGCTATGCTTATTACCCTGATTCCACAAAAGGAACGTGAAACGAAGAGTGATTTATCATCAATGGACCTGTATTTTAAAACACCCTTAATATGTCTTTTTATAGGATTTTATGACGGTTTTTTCGGCCCCGGAACCGGAAGTTTCTTAATAATCGCCTTCCACATATTCATAGGGCTTGGTCTTGTACAATCTTCAGCTACTGCGAAGGTCTTTAACCTTGCCTCCAATATAGGCGCTCTTATTGTTTTCATTTTAGGAGGCAAAGTAGTCTACCTTCTCGGCATTCCGCTTGCCATCGCCAATATTGCAGGCAACTATCTTGGCAGCAATATTGCCATTAAGAAGGGCGCAAACACTGTCAAATTTTTCCTTCTTCTCTCGCTGACCATCCTCATGATATCGCTGATCTGGAAATATACGATAAAATGATCCACAGTATTGATGATCTCGTAAAAAGCTAATTCATGCCGTAAACGGCATCCTATGAGATCGGCCTGTTGACGATATTTTTACGAGTTCATCAAATATTGGCTCAAATATTGGCTCTTGCCTAAAAAGCCATTGTCGGATATAAATTTTTGCCCTGATTGGAAAAGAACCGATATGTAATATGGTTTTGGATCAAATTAGGTATTTTATCAATTTACAAAATTATTTCAGAGAGTAATGAAGAATAAAAATCCCATAGCAGTTGTTGGAATTGCAGGCCTGTTTCCGGGGTCCATGGACATTAATTCCTTCTGGCATAATATTGTAAATAAAATTGACACCACATCTGAAATACCTGAAGATAGATGGAAAGTCCCTTCCGCCTTTATGTATGAAAAAATTTTCAGGCAGGATAAAACCTATTCCAAAAGGGCCTGTCTGATAAATAATTTTAGATTCGATCCTACCGGAATTGACATAGATAAAAACATTTTAGAAGAACTTGATCCTCTTTATCAGTTTGTCCTTCATGCCGGCAGGGAAGCTTTCTTATGCTGCAACACAAAAAACCTTGACAGAAAAAGAACCGGAGTCGCACTTGCTGCTATAGCTCTTCCCACCGACTCATCTTCCGGGCTGGCACGAAAAATTATTGGCCAGTCATACCGGAAAAATCTATTCGGCAAATCCTTTTCTTCTGATAACATGCATATAACAACGGCGGAGGCTCTTTCCGCCAGGGTAACAAGTCTCCCTGCCGCAATTCTGGCAAAGGGTCTTGGTCTTGGCGGCGGGAGCTTCACTCTGGATGCAGCATGCGCTTCTTCCATATATGCTGTAAAACTTGCATGTGACGAACTAAATTCATACCACGCAGATGCCATGCTGGCAGGAGGCGTTTCAAGACCTGACTGCCTGTACACACAGGTTGGTTTCAGCCAGCTACGTGCCCTTTCTCCTTCGGGACGCTGCTCTCCTTTTGATGAAAAGGCTGACGGACTTGTTGTTGGAGAAGGCGCCGGCATTCTTGTTCTGAAAAGGTTTGAAGATGCCATAAAAGATAATGACACAATATACGGCCTCATCAGCGGCATAGGACTTTCTAATGACATAGGAGGGAATCTTCTGTCTCCCGATTCTGAAGGGCAGGAGCGCGCCATGCGTATTGCCTATGAATCATCAGGATGGACTCCGCAAGATGTCGGTCTCATCGAATGCCACGGGACCGGAACTCCTGCAGGAGACATTACCGAACTCACCAGCCTAACAAAACTATGGGGAAATTCCGGATGGTCAAAGAGCCAATGTTCAATAGGCTCCGTGAAATCAATGATAGGTCATCTTCTGACAGCTGCCGGCGCAGCAGGAATGATAAAAACGCTTCTTGCAATAAAACACAAAACCCTCCCGCCATCTCTTAATTTTACAAAGGCGCCTGAAAAAAGCCCGCTTCACGGCAGCCCTTTCAGAGTCCAGACGCATACCGAAAAATGGGAAAGAAAGAGCGAAAAAGCACCGCTTCGCGCGGCAGTGAGCGCTTTTGGATTTGGAGGAATCAACGGTCATCTTCTTTTTGAAGAATGGCTCCCTGACGTACATGGCCCGCATTTGAAATCCTCCGTAACCAGAAAATATTCGGCCAGAGCATCAGATGAAAAATTGAAATCCCCTGTTGCAATTGTTGGAATGGATGCTCTTTTTGGAACCTTTAAATCTCTTAAGGAATTTCAGGAAGCGATATTCAACGGTAATTCCGCTATATGCAAAAGGCCGGAAGACCGATGGAAAGGATGTGATGAACTAGCCGATAAACTTCTTGATGGCCGAGGTTTATGGGGGGCTTATATAAAGGAAATTGATTTTAATTCCGGTGCGTTTCATATTCCGCCCATTGAAATTCCCGATATTCTCATTCAGCATCTCCTGATGCTTGAAGTTGCAGCAAAGGCAATGAATGATGCGGGACTGCCCGCAAGAAAAATCCGCAATAGAATGGGAGTAATTATCGGAGCGGACTTTGACTACGAAGCAACAAATTTTCAGCTCCGGTGGGATCTGTTAAATTCATCCCTTAAATCCGTTCCGGATGCTTGTTTCTCACCCCTTACATCATCAAGAACACTTGGCGCTCTTGGCGGGATTATAGCAAGCAGGATTGCCCGGGAATTCCGTTTTGGAGGGCCGAGCTTCGTTGTTTCGTGTAATTCTTCATCTGGTCTTAAGGCTGTTGAAATCGGAGTAAGAGCTATCCGGCAGAATGAAGCTGATATGATGCTGATAGGCGCTGTTGACCTCTCTGGTGATATACGCAACATAATAATCTCTGACAGGCTAAAGAGTTACTCCGGAAGCGACAAGGTCGCTCCTTTTGATATATTATCCGGAGGAACCTTGCCCGGTGAAGGAGCTGCCGCAATAATTCTGAAAAACCTTGACCAGGCTATTAAAGATAAAGACAGAATTTATGCGGTTATTAATGGTATCGGCAAGGCAGATGCAAGCAATCACAATGGACACCCCCCCCTGAAAAAAGCTTATCCTCTTTCTCTTGAAAGAGCATTAAACGATGCCTCTGTTTCACCATTTTCCATAAGCTATTTCGAAGCGCACGGCAACGGAAATCCTTCTCAAGATACCATCGAAATAGAAACATTAAATAGATTATTCAAAGATTCTCCTGCACAATGCGCTATCGGTTCTGTCAAACCAAATATTGGTAATGCCGGATCAGCATCAGGGCTTGCTTCCCTTATAAAGGCTTGCCTTTGCCTGTATCACGAAATTATACCGCCGCTGGTAAATTTTACAGAACCGATCACTGTCATGGAAAACAATCTCCACTTTCCTGTATCGCCTCAATTCTGGTACAGGAACAGGATAGATGGCCCCCGCATGGCATGCATAGCTTCAATAACAAGTGACGGAAACTGCATGCATGTTGTTATTAAAGGCCATGAATACTCCGCGCCAAATGACATTACTGAAAAGATTTCCAAAGAAAGAAAAAGCCCTCTTGGACAAAGAAATTTCGGTCTTTTCATTATTGACGGCAATACAAAGAATGAACTCATAGCCGGCGTTAATTCTCTTTCCGGAAAAATAATTGACACAAAAGATATAAATGAATGCATATTTAATTGGATTCAGCATACAAAACCTGACAGTTCAAAAAAATATGCCCTGTCAATTGCGGCAGGGGATATCGGTCATCTTCAAAAATGGATAAAAGATGCAAAATACATTGTTGAAACAGATACTCATAAAAAAATGAACGGTCCGGGTGGAATTTACTATTCACCAAACCCTCTCGGACAACAAAATAAGACGGCTTTCGTTTTCCCAGGTTCCGGAAATCACTATCTTGGAATGGGCAGAGAAACGGGGGTTTATTTTCCGGATATACTGCGGGAAATGGATGCCAAGACAGAAAGGCTTAAAACACAGCTTGTTCCGGAATGCTTTGTTCCATGGCGAAGCTCTTGGAAAAAGGGGTGGGAAAATGACGCCAATCAAAAAATTGCCGCCAACCCCTTAAATATGATTTTCGGACAAGTTGCCTACAGCGGGATTATCGCTAAACTCCTGATCAATTTCGGAGTTAAACCTTCTGCTGTAATAGGATACAGCCTTGGAGAGTCTGCCGGCAATTTTGCGATGGATGTATGGCCTGACTACGGTGAAATGCTCGATAGAATGCTTAAAACAGGATTGTTTACTTCAGAGCTTGCAGGCACATGCAACGCAGTCCGTAAGGCATGGAATATACCCTCCGGTGAAAAAATAGACTGGTGCGCCGCAGTAGTAAACCGCCCGGCAGATAATCTGATAAAAGCACTGGCAGCTTTTCCATATGTGAGGCTTTTGATAGTCAACACACCGGATGAATGTGTAATAGGAGGCATGAAAAAACAAGTTGA
>JAHJJB010000145.1 GCA_018823005.1 Pseudomonadota bacterium
CGGCCATCAGGGGAGGATCGGGAAAAACCATAATATCTACCGGCATAATCGCTGCTTTTAAAAATGCCGGAAAACAAATAGCTCCTTTCAAAAAAGGTCCTGATTATATTGATGCGGGCTGGCTTGCTCTTGCTGCAGGCCGGCCCTGCTATAATCTGGATACATTCCTTACGCCTGTTGATCGGGTTCTAACCTCATTTTGCTCTCATTTTCTTCATACTGATGTATCGGTTATTGAAGGCAACCGCGGTCTTTACGACGGAATAGATCTTGAAGGAACTACCAGCACGGCCGAACTCGCAAAACTTCTCAGGGCGCCTGTAATTTTATGCATTGATTGCACAAAGAGTACCCGAACTATTGCGGCAGTTGTTTTGGGCTGCATTCATTTTGATAGAAACGTTGATATAAAGGGCGTAATATTAAACAGGGTCGCCGGCGCAAGGCATGAAAACATATTAAAAAGAAGCATCGAACACCACACGGGGGTGTCTGTACTCGGTTCCGTGCCCAAACTCAACAGGCAAAGTTTTCCTGAAAGGCATATGGGGCTTATACCGACACCCGAACATAAATGGGCGGCCAATTCAATTGCGGCAGCAGCTGAAATGGCACGCAAATATATAGATCTTGACAAACTGTCACAAACAGCTTTCGACGCACCGGGTCTGACGCCGGCAGGAAGCACGGAAGAGATATGGGAAAAGAAAAATGCCGATTCAGCAACAGCTTTCAAAATAAAACCCAGGATCGGAATCATTAGAGATTCCGCATTTCAGTTCTACTATCAGGAAAATATTGATGCCCTCATCTCGGTTGGTGCAGAGCTGGTTTATACAAGCCCTCTGTCGGACAAAACAATCCCGGATATTGATG
Organism: Pseudomonadota bacterium; assembly: GCA_018823005.1. Taxonomy (GTDB): domain Bacteria; phylum Desulfobacterota; class Desulfobacteria; order Desulfobacterales; family RPRI01; genus RPRI01. Next base: position 877 of record JAHJJB010000145.1, read on the forward strand.
CCCTATATATAGGCGGCGGTTTTCCTGAAACTCACGCAAAAGAACTTTCTGAAAACAATTTTTACAAAGAAGAATTAAAAGCTCTGGCTGCAAAAGGACTTCCGATATATGCGGAATGCGGAGGCCTGATGTATTTAGGAAAATCTCTCGTTCTTGATGGTGTCTCTTATGATATGGCAGACGTTCTGCCTGTTGTCTTCGGGTTTTCTGAAAAACCCCAGGCCCACGGTTACACAATTGTTGAGGTGGAAAGAAATAATCCGTATTTCGAAGCTGGTATGGAAATTCGGGGACACGAATTCCATTATTCAAGTGTTCTTAAATGGGGCGGAGAAGATAAAGACCTTGCCTTCAGGTTAAAAAGAGGATCAGGACTCATCAATAACAGAGACGGCATTGTTTTCAGGAACGTCCTTGCAACATATACCCACATTCACGCACTGGGTACGCCGGCATGGGCTGAAGCCATGATAAGAAATGCCGTCAAATACAGGGAAAATAAAAAAGCTGGGCCGGCCTCTTTGTGAAGAAACCGGCCCTTTATAATCATTCTGTCTGTAAATCTAAGCTACTTTTTTGGGTGACACTTTACGCAGGTCGTAGGAGCAGCTTTTGAATTGTTTTTCTTGTTAAAATCCTTGTGACAGCCCTGGCAGTTATCATGAAGGGCTTCGGCATGATACTCGCGGGCTTCTTTATCTGAAAGCTTCGGGGCATCTTTTCCTTTTGGCTTTTCGCCCGGTTTCTTATGACACTCGATACAGCTCTGAACTTTGTCGCCCGCTTTAAGATTTGCCAGAGGTTTGCCTTTTGCGTCATGATGGCAATCTCCGCAAGAAACCTTGTATTCTTCTGCATGCTTCTTGTGAGTAAACTGAACGATACCCTTTGAGTGTTTTTCATATCCCTTTGTTTCCATCTTGATTACATCAGGGACTGCCGTTACAGCAAAAACAGATGCTGAAAGAAAAAGGGTTGCAATTCCAACTACCGACATCACCAACAATAATGACTTGATTTTCATAAATTCCGTTTACCCCCCTTTCAAATTTTAATTAACTTCAACAAGCAAAAACCTTTACCGACTCTATCTTTCCGTCTATTTTTATCAATACCTAACAAGTCTGTCAATTTATTTTTTCCGGATCATTCGCCCGTATTTTTCTCCTTCTTTTTACCAAAGAACATGGCGCCGATGATGCTGATTTCATACAGAATCATCAGGGGAATACCCATAAGGATCTGAGACACAACATCAGGAGGTGTTAAAATAGCAGCGACGATAAAAATCAGCAGAATCGCATATTTTCTGTTCTTTCTTAAAAGATCGACCGAAACTATACCAAGCTTTGCCAGAAAAATAAGAACAAGAGGAAGTTCAAAAATAAGCCCGAATGCAAGCAGCATTTTCGAAGCAAAACTTAAATACTCCTTCATGGAAAGCAGTGGCTGTATAACGTCTGTGGCAAAACTTAAAAAAAACTTGATACCGAAAGGAAAAACAACAAAAAAACAGAAAAGAGCTCCTCCAGTGAAAAAAACGACGGATAATAAAACTATCGGAACAAGGTAGCGCCTTTCCTTTTGGTACAGCCCCGGAGCCACAAATACCCAGAACTGATATATAATAACCGGAGAACCCAAAATTACGCCTGCAAGGAAAGAGACTTTCATGTATGTAAAAAAAGCTTCTGGAAGTCCCGTAAAGATAATTTTATCTCCGGCTCTCATTTCCCGGACAAGAGGAAGTGTCAGAATTTCAAACAATTTTTCCTTGAACCCGTATGCTATGACAAACCCTATACCAATTGCGATAAAGCAGATTACAAGGCGTTTTCTGAGTTCTTCCAGATGGGCGGTGAAAGGAAGTTTATCATCCTCTTTCATCTTTAGCGGATCCTTTTGAAGCTTCTTTTTCTACATCGCTGTTGTTATCAACGGGAACAGATTCTGTTTTGTCAATTTTCTGGCCGTGCACAATCTCTGCCTTATCCACTGATTCTTTTTCATTTAAATCTTCAAAAGCTTTTTTAACATCGGTCAATTTGGATTCAACTTCCATCGTATCCTTGAATTCATTGGTAGCCTTTTTTAATTCCCCAAACATGCGCCCAAGGGTTTTTGCAAGGCCTGGAAGTTTTTCGGGACCAATAACGATAAGTGCTATAACAGCTATGACAATCAGTTCCGGCATTCCTATGCCAAACATATTTTTTTCTCCCCGACGAAGGTGTTTGCTAATTTACTTATAATCACAGAGCTTTTTCAAGTACCGGTATTACGGCAAATAGTCAAGACAGAATAAAATAGACCGGACAGGCATTCTCTTCGTCTTAATCATTATTCGGATAAGGTTTTAGAATCAGAAAATACAAACTCCCCTTATGCTTCATGTTACCGGCGGCTGTTTCGGCATATTTACCGTTTCCCCAGAATATATCTGCACGGCCGGGACCACGTATGGCGCCTCCAGTATCCTGACTTAAAACAAAGCTTTTATTTATTATCCATTCAGTAATTTCTCCGTTTCCGCTCACCTGTGGCTTTACAGTTTCAATATAGACAAGACCGGCTAATGGGAAGATACGCCTGTCCAAAGCTACAGACCTTCTTGGTGTCAGTTTTACACCCAGGCACCCCAGCGGTCCGTCTTCTTCAATTTTAAAGAAAATATAGCTTGTATTGTAATTCAGAATATCCTGAACTTCTTCGGGATTGGAATTTAAATATCCCCGGATTCTTTGCATAGACATTTCGGAAGGCGGAATCACTTTTTTCTGAATCAGAAGGTTACCAATAGCTTTATATGGACGCCCGTTTTCAGCATGATAATGAATATTTATCATTTCACCATTTTCGAGGAGGATCTTTCCGGATCCCTGAATCTGAAGAAAAAAAAGATCAACAGGGTCTTTCACCCACACAATAACAGGAACCTTACCTTCAAGCATTCTTCCGGTTTCAATTTCCTTTCGTTCATAATAGGGAACAACCGTCCGCCCAGTATATCTTCCCGTTATTTTTTCTCCCTCATATTTCGGAGAAAATAATGAAAGGTCTATTGAAATAAGATCCGGCGGGGTTCCATATACAGGGTATCGGTGTTTATCGCTTTTTGAAAGACTTCCTTCGAGCAAGGGCTCATAATAACCTGTAAAAAGAACCTCTCCGTTGCCATTGATTCCGGTTGATTTATAGACATAAAAATTTTCATCAATATATCTTCTCAATTCACCGGCAGAAGGCCTTTTTTCTATAAATTCAAGGAATTTAACCAAAGAATCGACCATATGAGGTGTTTCATATACATCCTGCCCGAACTTAAACTTCATATCTTTCGGTCTTTTCTTAAGATATGAAAGACTTTGCTGTATGCTGTCCGAGAGATTGACATAATTTGTGTCGTCAACAAACCTGGGGTATTCGGAAACGGACAATTTTGCAAACACCGGGACTTCTTCCGGCGGTCTGAGAATTATCTGGGCACATCCGCAGAAAAGTGCAGTCAAAAAGAGACAGATCAACAAAAGAGACGGTATGACACGCATGACTGTTTTTGATTGATTCATGGCAAGCTGATTCATAATTCCCTGTTGAAAGTTATTTCTTTTTTGTTCTGACAAATTTACCGCTTTTACCGCCATCTTTTTCAAGAAGGCATATATTTGAAATGACAATCTCCCTGTCATATGATTTGCACATATCGTATATGGTTAAAGCAGCCACAGAAACCGCTGTTAAAGCTTCCATTTCAATTCCTGTCCGGGCGAAGATTTTTACTGACGATTCGATTCTTATGCTGCTTGAGCTTTCATCCGGAAAAAAATCAACAGCTACATGTGTGAGATTTAAAGGATGGCACATTGGTATCAGGTCCGATGTCTTTTTTGCAGCCATTATTCCGGCAATTCTGGCGGTTTCAAGAACATTTCCTTTTTTTACCTTCTGACTTTTAATCATACGGAAAGTAGCAGGGTTCATGATTACAATACCCTGAGCAATGGCTGTTCTGTTTGTTGATTCTTTTTTCGTCACATCAACCATGCATACCCGTCCTTTTTCATCAATATGTGTAAAAGAAGGCATTATCAGGCTCCTTTCAATTTCATGTCATCTTATTTAGTCTGTAAAATACTCTGTCTTCCGTGTTACGGAGGTCTTAATTGCATTTAGAGTATCATTTAAAGATTTTATTACGTTATCACGGATATCGCCGGCAACAACCAGAAACATTACATCCTCTCCTACAAGAAGATCTTTATCTTCTGCAATCTCTACAAGGATTTCAATAATGCCGGGCATTTTTTTGTTTTCCTCAACAACCTGCTTCAGCTTTGCATGATCAACCGCAATTTTAAGCCCCGATACTTTTCGACCGTTTCGGGAAGTCCCTCTGACTACTCCGTTGTGACATAATATCATACCTACATTATTATAATTTGGATGTTTTTTTATTCTTTCAATCAGGACAGTCAGATTCATATGTTTCTCCTGTTAAGCATAAAACTTAAAGTTTAATCTTGACGGAGTCGTAGAAAGTTAATTTTTCAACATACAAGGCACAAAGGCACTAAGAAATACCTATTGAAAACATTCAGGTTTATCTTTGTGTTCTCCGTGATCTTTGTGTGAGAACGACTTTTTACCAAACCGTCAATCTTGTATGATTGCTTTTGCCTCTTCCAGCGAAAAAGGCGAGTTAACATTAAAAAAAGATGTAAGCTCCGGATCTTTTTCGCGTAATTCCTTGTCTGAAATTTTTTTCACCCGTACCTTATTGAAAAACTTGTCAATTTTAAACTCCTGTTTTTCAAGCTGATTTTCTATCGGCTTTTGACATCTTTTTGAATATACAGCACAAAGAGGCTCTAATCCTGTAGAAGTTTCCGGAATAACTATATCTATTTGCGGTTCAACAGCAGAAAGAATAGTTTCAATCAATTCCTTTTTCAGAAAAGGCGTATCACAGGCTGTAATGAAAGAATGGGGTTTTGTTGAATAAAAAAGGCCTGTATGTATGCCTGTAAGTGAGCTTCTGTGAGGATAAATGTCTGTTACGATTTTTAAATCCCATCCGATATATTTTACCGGATCATTTGTAACAAGGATAATTTCATCAAAGACATTATTAAAAACGGCGTATATCCGATCAAGAATTTGCTTTCCGCCAATTTGCATTAATGCTTTGTTGGCGCCTGAAAAGCGTTTGTTAAGCCCGCCTGCCAAAATTACCCCCGAAAAAGAGGAAAACATATTTTATCGCCTTTATAGTAAAAGTCATAAATCTATTCAGTCACTCCGCTTTAATCGCCAGAAATTTTGAAACTTACCAGTGCGCAGAAAAAAAGGGAGCAGGGGTTAATTAGCCGGAAGTTTTACAACAAACTTCGCACCGCCGCCTTCCGGATTTTCAATGTCTATGTTTCCGCCATGTCTGCTGACAATTTCATGACATAAAAAAAGCCCGAGCCCTGTTCCTTTTCCAACACCCTTTGTTGTAAAAAAGGGTTTAAAAATATCCTGGCGAATCGACAAAGAAATCCCGGGACCATTATCTTTGCATTCAAAAACAGCCTGTTTTCCCGTCTTGTCATAGTATGTTGCAATATTAATTTTGCCGCTTTTTTCATCAACCGCCTGAAAAGCATTCAATATTATATTAAGAAATACCTGACCTAAATTGGCAAAATTCCCCTTAATTTCCGGAAGGTTTTCATAATAATTTTCATCAACTTCAACTTTGCTCTGTTCCCTTTTGTTATTAAGAATTCTTAAAGCATCCTTAACAACATGGTTCATATTGATTGTCTCAAACTGGCTTTGACTTTGCCGCGAAAGACCAAGAAGGCTTGCAACAACTCCCTTTGCTCTTCCGAGTTCCATTACTGCAAACTTCATGTCTTCAATTAAATTCGGGTCAGGGGGAGTTTCTCTGTTCCATTTTTCAAGATCTTCTATGGTGGACTGAACAAGGCTGGTACTGCTTGCAAGAGGATTGTTAATTTCATGTGCAACCCCGGCAACAAGCTGGCCGATAGCCGCGAGGCTTTGGGCTCTTATCAATTGTTCCTGAGCCCTTTCTTTTTCAAAAAGGGCATTTTTCAGATCGCGGGTTCTTTCCTCAATTTTTTCCTCAAGATTTTTATTAAAATCATCAATGACCTTGTAAGATATGGTATTCTGAACAGCAAGCGCACTTTGCATGGAAAGAGTTTCCAGCAGGTCGAGGTCTTCCCGGGTATAGAGTCCTCCGGAGAGCTTTTCCCCAAGAATAATAAAACCATTCAAAGATTCCTTGAAAATCAACGGCAAAGCAATTTCAATATTCATCGTATCCATTAAAGAAAGCACTTTTTGTATTTCTGCATCCCCGGACCGTTCCATGAGGTTTTTCCTTATAAGAGGCCTCCGGCACTTTGCCATGAGCTTAACAAAGGGCGCATCATCTGCAATAAAGGACTCTTTCCCGGAAAAGATATGGCTTCCTTTAGCCGAAGAAATGGTAAAATCCGAACCGTCCGGATTTTGCAGATAAAGGGCACAACTATCTACCCTTATGGCATTCATAACGGTTTCTGTAAGCAGTCTGCCAATTTCCTTAAAATCAAGGACAGAGGCTATCATCAGGCTTACATGTTTTATTGTTTGCTGATAATTGCACTTTTCTTTGAAAAAGAGCCTGTCGACCACCTTTTGGATTTGCGTTTTCAGTGGCCCGAAAATAAAGGTGATTATAATGAAAAAGGTTACAGGAAGATACATTGAATCGACAAAATAGAAAGCTTTAAAAACCTTGTCTGCCAATATGACAATCAGAGCGTAAATGGCGGTAAGCAAAGCTGTTAGAAGAGAATAAACGAGGCCCTTTTCTATGATGGTTCCCATATCAAGAAGATCGTATTTAAAAAGCCCGACAGCAAAAACAATAAGAGGGATAAAACTTAAATTGCCCGGTGGATAGACTGAATAACCGAGTATAGGCAGAACATTCAGCCCGTTCATAAGACCCATAAATCCAAATCCGGTAAAAACATATTTCAGCTTGTTTTTCCTGATACTGCTTTTTTCTTTCAGTATCGCAGTGTACAGGATGATCAGGACATATATGGTTACAAGCAGGCTCCCCAGGCCGAATAACGGGTAGAGCTTTCCGGCTTTCGCAAAGTAGCCGAAATAATACCTGTGCATAGATTCTATATATAACGGCGTTGGAGTTATACACATCAGAACGAAAGCGCCCGCATAGGCAAAAACCGCGGTTCCTCCATGCCCGAATTCGAACGCCTGGCCGCTGAGCTACACTTCCATCTCGAAGGTGTCGAGGCTTTGCGCATCGACGACGAGGTCGTTTCCAGCACATCGATCAGAAAACTGGTCCAGTACGGAAA
>JAHJJB010000016.1 GCA_018823005.1 Pseudomonadota bacterium
GCATTAACAATGGTTTCATCATCAACGCAAAACGCCATCCTGAAATGGCCGGGCCCCATGAACCCGCTTCCGGGCACAACCAGAATCAGCTCTTCCTGCAGCGCCCTTACAAATTTAACATCATCTTCAATGGGTGTTTCGGGGAAAAGATAAAATGCTCCGGGAGGTTTCACAAATTTATAACCGCATTCTGCAAGCCCGTTACACAAAAGCTCTCTTTTTCTTGCATATTCTGAAACATCTACGCTTTCTCCCTGCATTGAAGCAACAACGCGCTGCATGAGCGCAGGCGCATTAACAAATCCGAGGATCCTGTTGGCAAGTGCCATGCCGCCTAAAAGTGCATTCTTATGAGTTGCAGCAGGATTCACTGCTGCGAAACCGATTCGTTCGCCCGGAATCGATATATCCTTAGAATACGAAGTCGCAATTATCGTTTCATTGTAACAGGTAAAAATGCCCGGCACCTTCACTCCGTCATAGGTTATTTTCCTGTAAGGCTCATCCGATAAAAGATAAATTGTCTTTCCGGATTTTTTCCCCTTTTCGGTCAAAAGGCTCCCGAGTTCCATCAAACTTTCTTTGGAATATATCTGACCTGTCGGATTGTTTGGAGAATTAATCAAAACCGCCTTTGTCTTTTCGTTTATTGCCGAAGAGAGGGCTTCCATATCAAGGGAGAAATCTTTATTTGTTGGTGCGGTCTTTAAAACTCCTCCGTGGTTTCCGGCGTAAAAACCATACTCCACAAAACAAGGGGCAGGAGTTATAACCTCGTCGCCGGGATCAAGTATTGTTTTAAGAATAACGTTTAACGCACCGGCTGCACCGCAGGTCATGATAATCTCGTTCTCAGTTACAGGCACTCCCTGTTCTCCGGAAAGATAACTCGCTACAGCCTTGCGGACATGCGGATAACCTGTATTCGGCATATAGGCATGATCTCCGTATCCCAGAGAATTAACTGTATCTGCAAGTACTTTTCTGAATTTTTCAGGCGGCTGAACGTTCGGATTGCCGAGGCTGAAATCAAAAACATTTTTTGCGCCATGCTCTGCCTTAAGGCGGGCACCTTCTTCAAACATCTTTCTTATCCAGGATGATTTGGAAATAATAATCTCAATATTTTTTGCTATGGACATGTTTAAAACTCCTTTTTCGTTCTTTTCCCTTTCGCCTCGCGCCTTTTGCCTTTCCCTTATGCTTGTTCCACCGATTTAACCTCGGGAATCTCCTGTTTTAAAAACCTTTCAATTCCGTTTTTCAATGTCATCTGTGACATGGGGCATCCAGCACAGGCACCCTTCAGGCGCACCTTGACTACACCCTCAATTACATCTACAAGCTCTACATCCCCGCCGTCTTTCTGAAGCATGGGTCTGATTTTTTTTATCGCCTCTTCCACCAGTTCTTTCATAATACCCCCTACTTTTAGTTTCTGGTTCCTGGTTTATGGTTTCTGGTTCGAATATCGGACATCGTACTTCGAAGTTCGATATTCTATATTCGATTTTCGGTACTTACGCCTCATGCCTTTTCCTATAAAATTCCTTCCTGAACTCCTCAAATCTATCATTTAATATTGCCGCCCTCATATTTCCCATGAGTTTTGTATAATAGCAAATATTATGAATTGTATTCAAGCGGTAGGCAAGAATTTCTTTAGCCATAAAAAGATGCCTCAGATACGCCCTCGAATAATTCCGGCAGGTATAGCAAAGGCACCCTTCTTCAACCGGCTTTGTATCATATTTAAAGCGTGCATTACAAATATTGATTGTCCCCTGATCCGTAAACATCTGCCCGTTTCTTGCATTCCTCGTGGGAAGGACACAGTCAAACATATCGGCTCCAAGCGCTGCGAGTTCAACAAGATTTTCCGGTGTCCCAACGCCCATAACATACTTTGGTTTTTCAGAAGGAAGCTTCGGAAGTGAGAAATCAGCTATTTCGAGCATTATATCAACCGGTTCACCGACACTTAACCCTCCCAATGCATAACCGGAAAACTCCATTTTCACAAGATCGCAAGCGGATTTTTCCCGGAGTTCTTTATACATTCCTCCCTGCACAATTCCAAAAAGGGCTTTTTTGTTTTCGCCTTTTTCTTTCCATGTTTTTTTGCATCTTCCTGCCCATACGGTTGTCAGGTCAAGGGCTGATAGCGCTTCTTTTTTTTCAGCAGGGTATTTTATGCACTGATCAAGACACATCATTATATCCGAACCTAAGGATATCTGGATTTCAACAGCCTTTTCGGGTGTAAGAGTATGGCTCGATCCGTCAATATGGGACTGGAATGTGTATCCTTCACCCGTTA
>JAHJJB010000146.1 GCA_018823005.1 Pseudomonadota bacterium
GGACCTATATCTTCTACGGAAATGAAATTCTGAAAGAATTCTTTTTCGATTTCAAGATTAAAACCTATCAATACAGGTTTTGGCTGTCTTTCCGACTGATGGAAATATACATAAAAGGAGACTTCATCTCCAACCGATTTTGTACTCAATGTCTCCATAACTACGGCCGGAAGCATGATTTCGTATCCAATATGATTTGCAAGCAGAAGTATCCGCTCACTCTCTTTCTTCAACAGCTTCCCCTCCAGATACCCTATCATTAAGTACTTCTCCAATTTTTGACGGCTTCGTAAAAAGTCATTCTCCTGTGTTGCACTTCATCTTTCGTCATTGCAGCGTACCAGCGAGTACGCACCCTTCGGGGTCCAGCGTTTGCGGTATTCCTCAAGATTCGTGCGCCTTGCATAATGAGCTTTCTACTTTGCCGTCTGAATTTCGACTTACAACGAACTTGTCAATTTTGATGAACCAGTTCACCAGCTCTTTGTACCATTTGAAGCTCCCCACAGCAAGCTATGGGGAGCTTCGACCGTAAGGACTTTTTATCTGTTTTTGATTCGCTCGCTAATCCCGCTGCAAGCAGCGAGGAATGCGCTCGCTGTTTCGGTTCAATTTTATACTTTACAATCAGAACCATTATTGCCGGGCATTTTTTCTTTTTTATACCTGAATAAACCCAAAAGAGCCAGTGCAATTGCATCTGAAGCATGAAAAGGCTTTATTCGTTCCACCAGGCTTAATAACCGCCGTACTGTCAGCTCAAGCTGTTCCTTGCTTGCATTTCCATTACCCGTTAAAACATGCTTTACCTCGCGTACGGCAACCTCAATCACCGGAATATTAGCGTGACAAGCCGAAAGGAGAATAACACCGGTTACTTTACCGAGATTAATTCCGGACTTGGGATATTTCTCAAGGGAGAACACATCTTCTATAACCATTAGATCGGGTTTTTCATCTGTAAGGAGGGAATTCAATTTTGAGAATATATGATTCAGGCGTTCAGGCAAGGTATTACTTTTTGAGGTATTGATACTGCCAAAAGCGTATTCCTGAACTTTAAGCCCCCTACCCTTTACTATTCCAACGCCTGTAGAAGAGAGGCCCGGGTCTATGCCGATGATTTTTATCATCTTATGCTCTTTAAGGGCTTAAATACAAGCCTAGTTAAATCCTTTAAGCTTCTTGGAGGCAACTATGGCTTCATTTGATTTCGGATATTTTTGTACAAGTTCGTTTAACACGAGAGTCGCATTTTGCTTATCCCCGATATTATAAAAAGATAGTCCCTGTTTTAACAATGCAGCCTGAACCTTGTTTCCTTTGGGATATTTTTCTAGTACTTTCTGATATTCCAGAATAGCCTTTTCATACCATTTTTCCTGATAGAAGCATTCACCGATCCAGAACTGGCAATTATCAGCTTTATCAGATTCAGGATATTTTGCTATCATCTCCTGAAACTTTTCACGGGCTGTTGAATAATTCCCCTTATCATATGTCTGTAAAGCGGATGTATATAATTGATCTTCGGTAATTTCTTTGGGAATCTCTTTGGAAATCTCTTTGGAAATCTCTTTTTGATCATCTTTTTTGGGAGCTGCCGGAGCATTAGTTCCGGCTTTCTCTTTTGCTTCAAGGCTCAGATACTGTTCAATCCTCGCAATACGATCCTTGTATGCCTTGTATGTCCCGGATTCCTCTTCAATACGGACAATCCTGCCCTCAATTTTCCTGTCAGACTCATCAAGGGTTTTAACCCTTTGCTTCAGCAGGTGATCGATCTCCTCGAGTTTACCGTTTAAGGCGCGGATATTTTCTTTTAGCGCCTCGATTTCAGCACGCTGCCCGGCATTCTGTCCCCTTAAGCTTTTTTCCTTTTCGTCCCCTGCCCTGCTTATCTCATCGGCCTGTATTTTGATCTCCTCAGCCCGGGCTTTGAGCTGATTCATTTCATTTTCGGTAGTAACAACACGCAACCTCATTTCTCCGATGCGGTTATCTAAAGTTACTACATCTTTGCGCGTAGCGCATCCGAAACCGAATAATGATATTAAAATCAAAACAATAAGGAGTTTGTTTTTCATATTATTATGATGAATTATTATGGGAGTTAACTTAATAATAACAAACCGTTATAAATATATTTAAGGAGCAGGCGAACTACCCGTCTACTCCTTAAATATCATTGCCGTCATGTAGCCGAAGCCGCCCTTTATAAAAACAGCGTGCCACTATTTCACTACAAAGTGGGCCCTTCTGTTCTTTGCCCAGGCTTCTTCATCATTGCCTGTATCAAAGGGTTTTTCTTCGCCGTAACTGATTGTTGCGAAACGTGATGCCGCAAGGCCAAGATCGATGAGAAAAGTTTTTGCGCTTTCAGCGCGTCTCTCTCCAAGTGCAAGGTTATATTCGTTGGTTCCGCGCTCATCACAATGACCTTCGATCGTTATGGAAACTTCGGAATATTTCCCAAGGGAGGCGGCTTTCTTTTTTAGAACTTCCTGGGCCGCAGGAGTAAGAGCGGCACTGTCATAATCAAAATACACATCCTCGTTCATCAGCGCCTTCATGGCCGCGGCTTTTTCCCTTGCCCTTATCTCTTCTGCAGAGATTTTCACAGGCTCTGGAACCTTTTGAATAACCGGAGCAGGAGCAGGAGCAGGAGGCGGCGGGGGAGGCGCAGGTGCTTCTTTAGGTTTCTCCTTCATTGTCTCTATATCAGCCTTAAGAGTCTTCTTTCCACAAGATGCAGTAAATAACAACCCGGGAATTACTAATAAAAGAGCCAGAACAATCCAAATGCTTTTCTTCATTTTTATAAACCTCCTTGGTTTAAGATTATGGTTGTTTATTGTTTGATCCGAGTGACCACTTTGGGCTTGACTGTTCACCGGAAATTGCGAGCAAACGCCTTTGATCCGTTCCGAAGGCTGTCATCACAAAAATTCTGGATGGACCTTCACGTGTTGAACTAAATACGATAAGGCTTCCGTCCGGAGACCATGAGGGCGATTCGTTATCTCCGGCATTGCCGGTCAATTGAACCGGATCCTTTCCGTCAAAACCTATAACGTAAATATTATGACTTCCGCCGTTCATTCCAGAATATGCTATCTTATCGCCTTTAGGTGACCAGCTTGGCTGGGTATTATACCTGCCATAAAAAGTAATTCTTTCAACACGCCCGGTAGCGATATCCTGTACATAGATTTGGGGGGTTCCAGACCTGCTGGAAACAAAGGCCATCTTTTTCCCGTCAGGAGACCATGTAGGAGATACATCACTTTCCCCCTCTTTTGTCAACCTTTTTATCTCTTTTCCTGTTCCTGTCAGGAGATAAATATTCTGGTCTCCGGAATATGAGAGGGTTGCAGCAAGCTCAAACTTTCCCGGCACCCAGGCCGGTGTTATATTGATTCCTTTCTTTGCAATAACAGACATGCTCTTGTCCCTGACATTTACGATATAAAGGTCGGGCTTCCCTCTTATGTAGGATGTAAAAGCAATCCATTGGCTATCCGATGACCACGCTGGAAAAAGAGTTATTGCCTTGTTGCGGGTAAACTGGCTGATATTAGACCCGTCAAATTCGCATATATAAATCTCTTTATTGCCGGACCCGCTTGAAACAAAGGCTATTTGACTGTCAAAAACCCCCCTGTTTCCGGTAAGGTAAAAAATAATCTCACCTGAAAACCGCTTAATAACATCCCTTAAGTCATTCATGCCGGCATTGTACTTTTTGCCGATAAGCTGGCTGGCCTTAATCGTATCAAACAGTCTGAGTTCGATTTCGAGAGCACCGCCTTTTATCTGAAGATCCCCGGTGACAAGGAGTTCAGCGCCAACGGCAGTCCAGTTGGGAAAATATATATTTGGAACACCCGATTTTATTTTCGCGGGATCTTCGATAAAACTATCCCGGTCCAGCATCTTGAAATATCCGGTAAAATCGAGCATCCCGGAAAGCATATCAGACGCTTTCTTTGACAATTGCACACTAGAGTTATCAGCGTTATCTGTCCCGAATACTGGTACTGCAATCGGTATCTTCCTCAAAAAAGGGCTGTTTATATCGATATAATCATATCCCGCGAAGCTGCTTGCGGGCAGGACAAATGAGATATAAGCCGCAGCAAGAACAACAATATACCTAAAAACTGTCATTTAAAGATCCTTTTTATACTACATGTTAAGGCAGATCACTTCTACTTGAGGCCGCCTGCTCCGAATCTAAGACCAACTTCATAATATGACCGGTTATATTCCTGAGGAATCGGGGGAAGAGGGTTTGACTTTTGAACTGCCCTGTATGCGGATTCATCAAGAAAGCGATTCCCGGATTTTCTTTCAAACCAAATGTCGCTAATCTCTCCTCCCGGCATTATTTTTATTACAAGGACAGCCATCTGTTCAGAATTGCTGCCTCCAAGTTGCTCGGAATATGCCCAGTTTTGCTGTATTCTGTAATAGATCTCAGCCTTATAAATATCGATTACACCGGTAGCTCCCCATGTTCCGCCGCCGATTCCTGTTCCGCTTCCAAATCCGCCCGTTACACCAACCGGTGCATTTGTTTTGATACCGCCTCCCGGAACACCCGCAGTTTTTACATTACCAGAGCTTTCAACCTGATTTCTTAACTGGTCTATCGCGCTGGTTACTGATGCTGACCTTGATTCACCTACTTTTTTTTCTATGTTTTTAATGGCGTTATTTATTAAACTTGAAGTTTCAACTCTCTTTTTTGCCGGAATTTTTTCAGGACTCAAGGAGACAGCCTTTGTAATTTTTTCCACTTTTACAGCAGGTTTTGATATTTTTGCCGCTTTCTCAACCTTTACTACCGGTATTGCCTTTTTCAGACCAGGCCTTTCAGATTGAACAGCAACTGTCCCGGCAACCGGGACTTCTCCTGCGGGCGGTCCTGCAGAAAATGAAACAAGGCTAACGTTTATTGAAGATGGGAAGGGATTCCCCATGGGTTTTCTGTATTCAGGCATAAAAAACATGGCCCCGATTAACACGGCATGACACAAAAAGGAAATTCCAAAGGTTAAAACCAGCGTTTTGGGAGGTATGCCATTTCTCTGAACCAGATAACCGGAAACCTGAAAGCGTTTTTTCATGTTATTACTTTTTCAGCTTTTCTGTCTTGCTTTCAACAGGCTCTGTAACCATGCCGAGTTTTTCTACACCAGCGCCCTTGATTTCGGACATTATTTTAACAACCGCGCCGTAAGCAACATTCTTGTCGGCTCTTAAATATACTTCCTGGTTGGGATGGCCTTCAAGAATCTTTTCGATTTTCTTTCCCAGGGAGTCAGGCGCAACATTGTAATTGTTGATATATACTTTCCCGCTTTTATCGAGGGTAATTAGAAGATGTTCCTTTTCAGAAGCAAGGGGCTTTAAGGTCGCCTCGGGAAGATCGACATTTACGCCCTGAACCATCATGGGTGCGGTTGCCATGAAAATAATCAGCAGCACCAGCATAACATCCACAAAGGGTGTAACGTTTATATCGGACATGAGACGGTCCTTGTCGCCGCCTGCCATCATTTTTTATTCCCCTTCGGCCTTAAAATATCCCTTTCAACTATATTCAGAAAGTCGGTTGAAAAACTATAGAGCTCATTCTCTATGGTCCTTATCTTCTGTGTAAAATAATTGTATGCGATTACCGCTGGAATTGCGGCTGCAAGTCCTGCTGCCGTTGCTACAAGCGCCTCCGATATTCCCGGCGCAACAACTGCGAGGGTGGCTGAGCCTTTAAGTCCAATCCCGTGGAAAGAATTCATAATCCCCCACACAGTACCAAACAATCCGATAAAAGGTGTTGTGTTTCCTGTAGTGGCAAGAAAGGGCACCATCTGGCTCAGCCGTGATATCTCGGTATTTATTGCCTGGCGTAATGCCCGTTTTACATTATCCGTTCCGGCAAATCTGGCGCCTATGGAGAACTCTTCAGGATCCGAATCCTGAGATGCTACAGGAACGCCCGACTGGCTCAACTTTTTCAGTTCAACGTATCCTATCCTGAATATCCTCGCAATCGGACTCCCTTCCAATTCCTTTGCTTTTGCATAAGCATCTGAAAAATCGCGGCTTTTCCAAAAATATTCGGTAAAATGCTCCGATTGTCTGAATGCTCTCCTTATATACATGTATTTAATTAAAATAATCGCCCATGATGAAACGGAAAAAAGAACCAGAATTAGCAGAACAAGTTGGACTACCAGTCCCGCATTACTTATCATATGAATCAAATCGAGGTGCTGTGAACCCATAGAATCAACTCCGGAATATCATATTGCGACAGATATAGTAACTGTCAGTTTTAAAACAACTATTTTATATCGGCAATTGAATTTTATGTCAATGATAAGTTGCCCTGAAATAAATGAAAAAAAATATTGCTTTTGATTGCAAATAGTTCGTATACATTTGGCGGCTTTATAAAAATACCGTTTTTCTTACTCTTCTTTATCTGCGGTCCGCTTCACTTCGAGTTTTGTATTATGACGGATTCTATATTTATCTGAAACAACTGACGAAAACGATGGAAATAACCATGAATAAAATCATTAATCTACTATATGAAGCAAGATTATTGAAAGAAATTGAGAGGTCGGGATACAATTTTCTGGGTTGCGGCA
>JAHJJB010000147.1 GCA_018823005.1 Pseudomonadota bacterium
TATACCAGACCTCAATTTTTCCCGAATCAGTGTCAATAAAACTTTTTTCAATGCCTGAATCTTTTTGTGTTTGAAACGGAGGAGTCTCTATCATGAAGCGCGGGAAAAGGACATGCCTCTGCATGAAAAAAAGAAAACCGCAGTATGCGAAATATAATAAAACAACCACTAATACCAATTTGAAAAACATATGCGCCAAAGGATCTCTTAATCGTTTTTCTTAGTTTTTATATTCTCAAAAAGCTTGTTGGCTATACAAAAACAATTATATATGCCAACAGTTACAGTATAATTGCTTTTCAACCCGAAATCCATAATTATTTATCGTAACAAAAGGAGAAAATACGGGTGTTTCTGCAAACTGAAGGGAATGCGCTCGCTGTTTCTGTTCAAAAATAGCCCTGTCAGGGCTTGGACTATTAAATGGCTACCTCGTTTTATCCTGATAACTGCATAGCTCAGTCAACGGGCAATCGGGACAAAGGGGTTTCCTTGCTCTGCAGATCTCCCTTCCGAAGTAGATAAGGTGGAGGCAGAAGTCGTTCCACTCTTTTTTTGGTATTATTTCCATGAGATCAAATTCTATTTTAACAGGGTCTTTGTTAACGGATAAACTCAACCGCTGCGCGATTCTTGACACATGGGTGTCAACCACAATTCCCGGAATACCGAATGCCGCGCCGAGAACAACATTTGCCGTCTTTCGC
This sequence comes from Pseudomonadota bacterium, assembly GCA_018823005.1. Lineage (GTDB taxonomy): Bacteria > Desulfobacterota > Desulfobacteria > Desulfobacterales > RPRI01 > RPRI01. The sequence goes on from JAHJJB010000147.1 coordinate 708, forward strand.
CCGACACCCGGAAGTTTTGTCAGCTCTTCCAGAGTTTTTGGGACTCTCTCATCATAATTTTCTACAATGGCCCTTGAGCAGTTCTGAATATTTTTTGCCTTGTTCCGGAAATATCCTGTAGATCTGATAAGTTCCTCTATTATTTCGACAGGAGTCACTGCAAAATCATGAGGAGTCTTAAGCTTATCGAAAAGATCATTTGTAACTTTATTTACCTGTTTGTCAGTACATTGTGCTGAAAGGATTGTTGCAACAAGCAGCTCAAAAGGGTTATTATATTCAAGCTGGGTCTTGACATCGGTATATCTCGTCCGTAATATTTTCCTAATTTTTTCTGTACGAGTCGAAGTTGTCATAGCAGAGAGTCGTTCCTTATCAGTCGGGAATTGATGATTCCGGAAAAAGTCCGAAATTCCCTCCCGTCAGTGGCCGTATCATAATAAGGAGGGATGGCTCTTCTTTGACATAAAAACATCTGGTACTCAAGTAAAAACTATCATAAAAGTCTTTGATATGATAGAGTTTTACCGAAAGGCGAAACACCCTGGGATATTGCGGCAAGTTCCTAATATTTTTATGTGAAGCCCGCCGCACCGGGCGTCGGGAGTTCCATTTGCTCCTCCGCTGGTAGTGAATCGGGGATTTTTTTGAAATCAATTGATTTAATAAAGCCATATTTTACCGAAAACCGCTATGCAATAGCAACAGGACTGTTATGCCTTATCGCAGTCGATTTTCTGCAGCTCATCATTCCGCGCATAATAAAAAAGGCCATTGATGACATTACGGCTTTTCAAGCCGATACAAAAAAGCTTGTCATTTACTCCCTTTACATTATTATCATTGCCTTATTAATGGCTTTTTTCAGATATTTATGGCGAAAATATCTCATAGGCACTTCAAGAGTCGTTGAAGAAGGATTAAGAAACAGGCTTTTCGCTCACATCCAGACCCTCTCTTCATCATATTTCGACAAGACGAAAACGGGCGATCTTATGGCCCATGCCACAAATGACATACAGCATGTCAGGATGGCAATCGGAATGGGAATCGTGGCCTTAACAGATGCTGTTATCCTCGGATCAGCAGCCATAGGTTTCATGGCGTACATAAATACAACCCTAACACTATTTGCCATAATTCCCATGCCCCTTATAATTTTCGGAACCCGTTTTTTCAGCAAAAAAATGCACCGGCTATACAGGGCTTCCCAGGAATCTTTTTCCGGGCTGACGGAAGCAGTACGTGAACAGTTTGCAGGAATCCAGGTTATCAAGGCCTATGCGCGGGAAAAAGAAGAGAGTCTTCTCATTGATAAAAAATCCAAAAACTACTTAAACAAAAATATGAGGCTTGTTAAAGTCACCGGGGCTTTTTTCCCAATGATGCTTCTTTTCTCAAATATTAGCCTTGCCATTGTCCTTTATCTCGGGGGAAGGCAGACAATATATTCAACCATAACGCCTGGCGATTTCGTGGCATTCATAAGTTATCTCGGCCTGATTACATGGCCTATGATGGCAATGGGTTGGGTCACTAATCTGATACAGCGGGGGAAAGCATCGCTTGACAGGATCAACATGATTTTGGAGACCGCCCCTGATATCCATGACAAAAGTGATGCCGGCATTATTAAGATGAAAGACGGTAAAATATGTTTTGAAAATGTGGAATTCTCATACAA
>JAHJJB010000148.1 GCA_018823005.1 Pseudomonadota bacterium
CCAAAGCAGTAAAAGCCAAAGTTGCTGCAAAAAAACCTGCTGCAGTTCAGGGCACAGTGTTGAGCTCCGTGTTGAGTACTGTTAAGAGAAGCAAAAACGGTGTAGCAATTGCAAAGATCAAGGAGAAAACGGGTCTGAGCCCCAGACAGCTCAGCAATGCGCTTTACAAGCTTTCAAAGAGCGGCAAGATTGCATCAAAAGAGCGCGGGATTTACATAGCAAAATAACCGGATTGGTTTTTTACTCTCCAGAATCTTTAAAGGTGTTTCCGCCATGGCGGAAAGGCTGTTTCTGTGCTTTTTTATAAAGACAAGAGTAAGAGGCCGGGTTCTTTTCCTGTGTTCTGTTTTCATAATGCGCAGTGTTTGAAATCCTGTTTCTGCGTAAAGCTGTTGAAGAGCCTTTCTCTGTTGCCGGCATGAGAAGGGCTCTGTTTGTTTTTTAAGCATCTCGCCTCAAAATCACCTATAAATATCCATTCCCCCATTGCCATTATATATTACCTGCATTATCATTATAGACTAATACGGATCATCTCAAGAGAGTTGGTGAATATATTAGGATCCAAGGATTCAATCCGCCTGAGGCGGAAAGGGTTCCAGGATTCAGATAACCTGAAAAGCGAGAGCATTCCCGGTTGTTTGCTCCAGGGTTGGCCCTATATCAGATGTTATGCAAGGTTTCTTTATACGAGTTTATCAAATATCAGGGTATTTATAATGTCAAAACATATTAAACTATTATACGCAAAAGTTCCGGCATGGACTTTGATAGCCTGTTTATTTTTATTTTGCCCCGATTTATCGGTCCAAAGGCATGATGGGTATTTTCATATCAATAGCGTTTTCGCTGAGAATATAATTCCGTTGTGGCCACACGAAGAGAGTGATCTTAAACCTGACCCGGCTGTTATCTTCGGGCGCCTGCCTAATGGTTTCAGGTATGTTCTTATGGAGAACCATGAACCTATAGACAGGGTAAATATCAGCCTTAATGTTCAGGCAGGATCGATGTTTGAAGAAAACAAACAGGAAGGTCTGGCGCACTATCTTGAGCATATGCTCTTTTGCGGCTCAACTCATTTTAAGCCCGGAGAACTCGTAAAATATTTTCAGGATCTGGGCATGCAGTTCGGGCCTGATGCAAATGCACATACGGGATTTTATGAAACAGTTTATGATATTCTCCTTCCCGACGGACGAAAAGAGAGCCTTGATAAAGGGTTCCTTATTGTGGAAGACTTTGCAGGGGGCGCTCTTTTGCTTGATTCAGAAGTCGACAGGGAAAGACGGGTAATATTGGCAGAAAAAAGATCAAGGGATTCAGCATCCTACCGGACCTTTGTTTCTACCATGAAATTTAAGTTTCCTGATTCAAAAATATCCAAAAGATTTCCCATAGGCGTTGAAGAAGTACTTGAATCTATGACACCGGTTCAGCTTAAGGAATTCTACGAAACCTGGTACCGTCCCGAAAACATTATTCTTGTTGTGGTCGGGGATTTTGACCCAAAAACGGCAGTATCCCTTATAGAAAAGAGATTTTCCGGATTTTCCCCGAAGGCCGGGATAAAACCGTACCCTTCATTCGGGGATATTAAACATGAAGGAGTTAAGGCTTTTTACCATTATGAAAAAGAAGCGGGGAATACCTCTGTAAGTATTGAGTCGGTTGAAAAGACCGGAATAGTGACCGAGACCTCTGAAGTACTTAGAAATCGTTTTATTGCTGAGATTGCTGACAGGATTGTCCAGAACAGGCTTGATGCCATGGTAAGAAAAAATAAGGTTCCTTTTACTTCGGCATCAATTGGTTCAGGTTATTCCATGCGCCGCATAAAATATGCCGGCATTTCGGCTGAAAGCAGCCCTCAAAAGTGGGAAGAATCTCTTTGGGTTATTGATCAGACACTGAGACAAGCTCTATCGTTCGGTTTTACACAGCCGGAATATGAAAGGGTAGAAAAGGATATTACGGCGATGCTTGATAATGCGGTCAAGCAGGCGTCCACGCGCGACAGCAAGATTCTGGCCAATGAAATGATATGGCATTTAAACGGTAATAAAGTATTCCGATCCCCTTTGCAGGAAAAAGAATTCTATTCATCTGTTTTAAAATCGATTGATGTAAAAAACCTCCACGATTCATTCATAGACACATGGAAAGCTTCTCACAGGCTTGTGATCGTCACAGGCAATGCTGTGATTAAAGGAGATGTTTCGTCAGAAGAGCTGATAACGGCAACATACAGGGAAAGCGGACAAAAAGCGGTATCAAAACCTTTTGAAAATAAGCCGTCGGTTTTTCCTTATCTTCCTGAGCCGGGCAAAAAGGGCATAATTAAAGAGAAAAAGGAGATCCCTGATCTTGGAATTGTTCAGATTGATTTTGAAAATAGAGTACGTCTTAATCTGAAAAAAACCGATTTTGAAGCAAATGAGATCCGGGCCAATCTCTCTTTCGGATATGGCAGATCAGGAGAGCCCGATAACCTTGAGGGTATTTCAGAACTTTCGGAAGCAGTTATAAATGAAAGCGGGCTTGGTGATCTGGACAAGGATGAAATCGAAAAGGCGCTCGCAGGGAAAAGCACCAGGGTTGATTTCTCCGTTGATGACGGGCGCTTCGTCTTTAAGGGCAGAACTGTATCGGATGAAGTCGGCCTCCTTTTCCAGCTTCTGTACGCTTATCTTGTTGATCCAGGATACAGGGAAGAGGCCTATTTGCTTTCCCTGGAACGGTTTGATCAGAAATATATGGAGCTTTCACATTCAATAGACGGAGCCATGGCGCTTTCAGGCGAACGCTTTCTTGCCGGCGGAGACACCCGTTTCGGTTTTCCATCTCCCCAAAAGCTTAAGATGTTATCGCTTGATAATGTCAAGTCATGGATTGATCCGCAAATAAAGAATGAACCGGTTGAAATTTCAGTGGTTGGTGATTTTGAAGAAGAGAAGGTGATTGAGCTTGCATCTTTATACTTCGGAAGCCTTCCTGAAAGATCCGGAGGCGCCATGCTTAAAATGACTGGGATTCCGGTCTTTCCTTCAGCAAAGTCTAATAAAATCAATGTTGAAACCGAAGATTCAAAAAGCATTGTTCTCGTAGCATATCCGACTGAAGATGTATGGAATATCAGCAGGACACGGCGCTTTAATGTTCTGGGGGAAGTAGTCTCCGAAAAGATACGTGAAGAGATTAGAGAAAGCATGGGTGCTGCTTATTCATATTCGGCTTACAACAATCCGAGCCGTGCATATTCCGGATACGGAGTCTTTTACACAGAAGCTGTAGTAAATCCAAAAGAATCTCCTGCTGTGGAAAAGAGGATTAAAAAAATAGTTTCAGATGTCGTAAAAAACGGAGTTGCTGACGGTGAACTGAAGAGAGCGCTCGACCCCGTTCTGACAACTTTGAAGGATATGCTGCGGAAAAACAACTACTGGCTTAAGAATGTTTTAACCGAATCGGTTCGGTATCCGCAGCAGATTGAATGGTGTAGAACCATCCAAAATGATTATGAATCAATAACCGCCGGTGAACTTACTGAGCTTGCAAGAAAATACTTTGATAGCACAAAGGCCGCATCTATTATAATAAACCCGGCAAAACTATCTGAAAAAAAACCATAATGGTGGGCCCATAAAAAAACCATTTTCTCAAGCAATTATTTTATTTATTGCCCCGGTTTTTGTTGTCTGCTAATAACGCACCCTAGTTTTCTGTTTTTTTACGAGTCCATCAGAATTGATACCTTCGTAAAAAGTTAAAAACGACTTTTTACTTGGCGGGAAAGGGCTTCCCCTCTCCCGCCGCTTGAAGTAAATTCAAGCGGTTCCACCCTCACCCCAGGCCGGGGCTTAACCGCCCTCGGCCTGCTGATGGACTTTTTTACGAGTCCATCAGAATTGATGCCTTTTTGCGAAGGCATCGGGATTTAATCGGAAAGGATCAAAACATAATGAAAAACAACGAGGTTTCCAGCAATCCTGTTCACGGATTATGGAAATTTTTTGCATCTGTAAAATTAACGGTCATGTTACTTCTTACTCTGGCAGTTACTTCTGTCATCGGTACTGTTATTCCACAGAATGAAAATCCGGCTGCATATATCCACGAATACGGGGAATTTCTTTACAGAATCTTCAATCTTCTCAACATCTTCGATATGTACCATTCATGGTGGTTCCAATTTCTGATATTTTTCCTGACCATAAATATTGTTGTATGTTCAATCGAACGCCTTTCTTCAACATGGAATAGAGTTTTTACGAAAAATCCTTCTTTCGACATTGCGAGGTTCAGGAACTCGTTCAAGGATGAGTTTCCCGATAATCATACACCGGAAGAGCTAAAATCAGTGTTCCTGCCTGTTGTCTCAAGATCCTTCAGATACACTAAAATTGAAGAAACAGAGAAAGGATTTGTTATTTTTGCTGAAAAAGGGCGCTGGACCCGGCTTGGTGTTTATGCCGTGCATCTAAGCGTGATATTGCTTCTCCTTGGCGGGTTAATAGGCTCATTTCTCGGATTCGACGGCTCTGTAAATATTCCTGAAGGAGAAAGCGTCAATAGCGTTATATTGAGGAATACAGGTAAAGAACAGCCTCTTGATTTTGAAATACGATGCATTGATTTCAGCGTAAGTTTCTATGAGTCGGGAGCACCAAAGGAATATCTTTCAAAACTCGTTATTCTTGAGAAGGGAAAACCGGTTATAAACAAAGATATTATCGTTAATGATCCTCTCAGATACAGGGGTATCAACATTTTTCAGTCAAGTTACGGAACCGTAAGACCTGAAAACGTGGAGCTTAATTTTACAAACCGTGAAACCGGAATGATATACAGAAAAAATGCAGCAATAGGCGAAGAGATAGATATCCCGGAAGCACGGGGAAAATTCGTTATCAAGGAATACACGAGTTCATTTAATTTCAGGGGGCATAATCTTGGTGAAGCTTTTTTGGGGATTCTGACTCCGCCGGACGGAGAACCTGCTGAACTGGTTATTCCACTTAATTATCCTTCATTCGATAAAATGAGAAAAGATGATCTGATCATTTCTGTTGAAAGCTCCGAAAAGAGGTATTACACGGGATTGCAGGTGACAAAAGACCCGGGGGTTCCTGTGGTTTATACAGGATTTATATTAATGATTTTAGGATGTTTTGTTGCTTTTTTCATGTCTCACCAGAGGCTTTGTGTTGAAGTTATGAAAAAGGGGGGAAAAACCAGGGTTATGGTTGCCGGAATTACTAATAAGAATAAAATGGGGATGCAGGCGAGGACACGAAGAATGTCAAAGCTTTTGTCTGAAAAAGCAGGCATATTAAAAGGATGAATATAATGGATAGTTCAAATTTATTGTCGATAACCACTTTCATATACGGCC
>JAHJJB010000017.1 GCA_018823005.1 Pseudomonadota bacterium
GCCCCAAATGGGCCGTGCTCACGGAGCCGTTTATGGTATCCGCCTGTACAACATTTATCGACCATATGGGGGCGTGTCGAAACCTTAAGACAAATTTTCTGCGGATCGCATACGCACCCATACCCAAACGGAACATATTTACGAGAATTACTATAGATGGGGTCTTGGAGGAAGCCCAATCCGAAAGCGATAGGTGACTAATAGGAACCGGATAAGAGGCATGGTAAACTGGGACGAGCTGGTAAGTGACAGCTAATCTCTCCATCCATAAGAATAATGTGCTTTATAAATCCGGCGTCATTTACGCGCAGAAAGTTCTTCGTCTTACCCCGGGAGGTTTCTCATTCATGTGCGTTGCCTGTCGGGTGGTGGTGTTTTTGGTTCATTCAGTTGAAACATCCTTCCTTGTAGCATATGGCGATTCCAACAGATATTCATCATTTCGAATGAGAATCCTTATTTCTGAACAGGCTTGAATTTCTTATTTTTCTTTTGCTCATACATCAACTTATCAGCATTCGCCATGAGTTTATCGATAGAAGATGGATTTTCTGGATCATAGGAAGAACAACCGACACTGATGGATAGTTTGTATTTCCGGTTTTTCTGATTGTTATACCTGTCTATTTGGTTTTGTAACCTGCTGATCAGGATTTCAGGGTTGCCGTCTTGCGGACCTATTGCCAGAATGGCAAATTCATCTCCTCCCATGCGTGCTATAATGTCGGATGATCTAAAAGTCTCCTTTAGTACAGAGGCCATTTCAATGAGAGCCTTATCTCCCTCTTCATGTCCCAGCGTATCGTTGATCAACTTCAACCCGTCCAGATCGGCAAAAAAGAGCAGCATCCCCATCTTCGTCCTCTCCGACAATTGTAACTGCTGATTGGCAAGAGTCAGAAAACCTCTTCTGTTGTGCAGGCCAGTGAGGTGATCGGATATTGAAAGGGAAATGATCTCCGCCATCATCCGTTTCTGGGAATTAATAAAATACTGAGTGAAAACGCCATAACCGATAAAAAAGAAAACCGTAATCCACAGCGTGGACGTAGTGCCCAACTTCAGCGACTCGATACGCCAGTATATCAGTGCAACACTGGTGGAAATGATAACTAATCCGAATTGTTCCACATTTTTAACGAATGTGTTCTTTTCCATCTTATGTCCCCGCTCACATCGGTTAGGATTGACGCAAACTATTTTTTGTATGCATATCACAGATCTATTAAAAGTTCCACTAAACAGTTATAGGTTAAGACAGCGATTAAGGTGGTTTAGCGATCTTGAAAAATATTAATGCGGTTTTTTATTGAAGCCGTCGTGTAATCAAGCATTCTGCAATTCTCATGGAGATCCACCCTTTCATGCGGCAATCCTTATTGACGGAACCGTTGATTTTCCAAATAATCGAATCTTAAAATCCTACATCTTCAATTTGGGCTGAAGACCGAGGCTATTTTCTTCTTGACTTATACATTCTAATATGAACATGAGTTAAGCACTTACTTGTCTTTTCAGCTCAGTAAATCTTACGTTGCTTCTCTATTCAGCTCGGTAAATACATCGGTTCTACACTTAACCTTCAGGAGTTCATTGTGAAAATGATTTATCAGAAGGTACCGATATTTAGCCTCCAAGGGATTATTGCGTCCCTTGGAGGCTTTTGTATTTTGTGTCAATAAAGCCAACCTGGAAAAACAAAGACAAAAAGCTAAGGCTCTCGCCTAAACTAAAGCATTCTTTGCTTGCAGACTGTTGATTCATTGGTTTGTTGCACTTCAACCGCCTGAAATCTTGATAATAAGGAGATATAAACTATGGGAAGATATCTATTACTTTGGGAAATTGACAGGACGAGATTACCTGTGGATCCGAAAGAGAGAGGTGTTGGATTTAATATGTTACTGGAGATGGTTAAGCAAGATATAAAAAAAGGCATGAACAAGGATTGGGGGGTATTTATTGGCGAACTTTATGGATATTCAGTCTTCGAAGGAACTGAGGTAGAAATTATGAATATGGTACAACAGTACTCTCCATTTGTTCATTTCAAGACACATCCCATTGGTACATTAAGCCAAGCAGAGGAAATGATAAAAGCCATGACCAAGTGATTATATTAATTCACTTACCTATAAAAAAGGAGATAAAAAAATGGTTATCATAGCAATGTTATCTTTCCCCACGGAAAGTTCAAAGGAGATGGGAAATCGTTTTAAAGATTTACCCACGCTACCTCAATACATTACCAGAAAAGGACCTTATGTCGGCAGCGAATTAGGAGTGGGCACTAAGACTATATCTATATTTGAGTTTGACCCATCTAAAATGGCAGAAGCAACTGAATTTATTGCTAACTACTATGCTCATTTCATCGGCGTACCTGGCTTTACATATTCTATTCATCCATGGTTTGAGGTTATGGAGGCCTTTAAGATGATTGGGTTAGCCTAAAATTCAAATGTTGGATAACAAATTTTTACCGATTAAGCTTAAAAATCAGGGTTCATAGCCTTGGTTTTTAAGCTATAATTTTGAAAGGCGGATTGCGTCGGAATACTCAATGGTTGTTCAACTACCTAAAATCATCCTAAAATGATAAGGAGAGAAATAATGAGCAATGCCGCAAAGAGTGTGTTCGCATTCTGGGACACATTACTTCAGTGGAGGTTGCCTTTGCTGCTTCCTGTTATCCACAAAATGTCGGTCTCGATGTAACTACTTGACTTAAAGTGTAAATTTTCAGTTTGGGCTGAAAACCGGAGCTGTTTCAAGAGGCTTTTTCTATTGACTTTACTTTCCCATAAGAATACTCATCAAGCAATATTTCTCTGCTTATCTGAACAAACCCATCAGCCTATACTTTTAACCACCCGGAAAGCAAAACGAGAAGGTGGAGTTACCATAAATTTATCAAGCGAAGCCTCTATGGGAGTTCCAAAATTCTCTTGGTGAGGTTTCATGTAAAACAGAATATTGGTATTCGCTATAATTATGACATGTTGCATTGCTTCATGTGCAAGCAAATATAAACCCGTAACAAAACAAGGGGGTTCTATGTCTAAAAGAATGATGCTAATTTCTGCTGTTCTTTTTGTGTTTTTTTTGGGTTGCGAAACGATGAAGATCAGATATGAGGCCGACAGAGCTCTTGACTCAGGAGATTATGGCGCAGCTATATCCAAGTACAATATGATTAATGCGGAAAACAGCAATAATTGGAAACTGCAGACGCGCTTATCATACGCTTATATTCTGGATGGCAAGTATGACAAGGCAATTCAAGTGCTGGAGAAACCAATGAAAACAATGTATGGGAAACCATGGGCTATTTATTATACTGGATTTGCATATATAAAGAAAGGAGAACGGGCAAAGGGGATTGAACTATGGAAGCAATATAAAAACGAATTTCGCCCAGATGTTGAGAAGATCATTAAAGCTGAGATTAAACGCCAGGAAACACTCCTGCAAGTTGAAGAGGCTCAAAACTTTGCAAAGAAAGCTGTAAAAAGTGAGAAGGATCTTGGGACGATAAAAGTCATTCCAAATAGTTTTGCAGTAGTAAATTATAAAAATATGACAGATACTAAAGATTTAGGAGCTTTTCAAAAAGGCCTTTCAGCAATGATTATTACCGATCTTTCTAAAGTCAAATCTTTAAAGATGGTTGAAAGAATAAAGGTTCAGGCTCTGTTGAATGAGATAGCTCTTGCGAAAGCTGGAGTAGTAGATGAAAAAACGGCTCCAAAGGCCGGCAAACTTTTAGGCGCAGAGAAAATTTTATCGGGTACTGTTGCTGAAGGAAGCATTTCAATAATGAGTTCAGTTGCTGATGTGTCAAGCAGCAAAAATGAAGGAACTTTTTCTGTTAAAGGTGAAAAAGAAGATTTTTTCAAACTTGAAAAGAATATAGTTAATAATATTCTAAGCATACTGAACATAAAGTTGACTTCCGAGGAGGAAAAAGAAATAGGGCAATATTACACAACGAAATATAAAGCCTTTATTTATTATGGAAAGGGTCTCGAAGAATTCGATAAAATGGATTTCGACAAGGCTAAAGAATTTTTTGATATGGCTGTTAACGAAGACCCGGACTTTTTGTTGGCGAAAATGACAGGTGATTCAACACCTGACAGTGAGTCATTATCTGTAGAACCAAATAAAGGCAAAATATCAAAAGCTTTGAATTTGGGTTTGCCTAAAGAAAGTGGTAGCTGCGGTAATTAAAAAACAGTCAAATATAATTCAGGAGGTGTATTCAAAGGAATCTTCCTTGTAGTCAAGCAGTCAGACAATTTTCCAAGCATTCATCCTTCAAACAGGTAATCCTTATTGACGGAAGCTTTGATAATACAGACAATTAAATTTTCACAACCTTGCATCTTCAATTTGGGCTGAAAACCGAAGCTATTTCTATAGGTTATTTACCTTTTGACTTATATATCATGGTGTGAATAAGTAATGCGCGTCAATATGGCGAATTCCTGATCAATGAATTAATTTTCATCGGTAAGGAGAAACGAAAAATGAAGGTAACCATTTGCGTACTGGGGTCTATGGGAGATGTACAACCGCTAGTTGCTTTAGGCAAAGGTCTGCAATCTGCCGGGCATTCGATTACCATCGCCACCCATGATGAATTTGCCCCCCTGGTTCAGCAATCCGAGATCCGGTTTCATCCGATAAGAGGACTGGACCCTAAACAGTCCATGCAGAAAATCACCGGAGAGGCTTCTCAAAACAGTCTTCAACAAAGCCAGATTGTGCAAAGTATCCGGAGCACACAGCTTCTCTTAGCAGCGATCCCTGAAATAGGCGAATCCTGCTGGGAAGCTTGCCAGGGAGCGGATCTCTGTGTATCAAATGTGATCCCTCCCGGTGTTCCTTCGTCTGTGGCGGAAAAATTGGCTATTCCTCACATGTATGCTTTGTTGCAACCAACTGAGCGCACCAGCGAATTTCCGAATATGCTCCTTTCTACCCGATCCTTCGGTGCGGCAGTGAATCAATTGAGCTATTCGGGATTCTTTCTTGTATTGTGGGGAATTGTCCGTTCGCGAGTCAACAGGTGGCGTCAGCAACATCTTTCCCTGCCTCCTCTAAAATGGAGTTATTTATCGGAGGTATTCAGCAGCCCGATACCGAGGTTGTATGGATTCAGCCGACACGTCATACCCAAACCAAAGGATTGGAGCGAACAAGCAAATATCACCGGCTACTGGTTTATCGAACAGGATGCCGACTGGCATCCTCCAAAGGAACTGGTAAATTTTCTGGAATCCGGTCCGCCGCCAATCTCCATTGGATTCGGCAGTATGGTCGCTAATAATAAGGAGGAAATCGCTGAAATAAGCATTCAGGCATTAACCCTCGCTAAACAGCGCGGGATTTTATTGACCGGATGGGGAGGATTGCATTACGACCGTCTTCCCGAGGGTATCTTGGCTGTTGATTCGGTTCCACATGAATGGCTTTTTCCCCGTATCGCCGCTGTTGTTCATCATGGTGGCGCTGGCACGACTGCGGCCGGCTTACGTGCCGGAGTACCGACAATCATAGTGCCGTTCATCACAGACCAACCGTTTTGGGGCAAACGAGTTTATGACTTAGGAGTCGGTCCCAAACCGATACCGCGCAGCAGATTGACGAAAGAACGGTTGGCCAAAGCCATTACTGAAGCCGTTACCGATTTCGGCATGCGGCAGCGCGCAGCCGAATTGGGCAGAAAAATTCGTGCGGAAGACGGTATCGCGAATGCCGTTGAAGTTATCCATCAGGTCATAAAGCGTCACCGTACATCATGACAAAACCTTGTACACAATTTAAAAAATATTTGTTTGAGAACTCGTAGGCGGATACATTGTCTCCGTTGGTTTATCCGTCTTGATAAGTCAGCAATTGATTTTTTTAAGTATATCTTCGCGAAGAGGCGACTTTTTAGTTTCCTGAAATCCTCAGATCTTTGAAAAAAAGTCCCACACTGACAAGATAGAAGAAATGGAATAGTGCCGTAACCAAATGATTATATTGGTACGCCCGGCAGGATTCGAACCTGCGACCTACGGATTCGAAGTCCGGCGCTCTATCCAGCTGAGCTACGGGCGCAAAAAAATGGGGTGAGTGAAGGGGATTGAACCCTCGACAACCGGGGCCACAACCCGGTGCTCTGCCAACTGAGCTACACCCACCATATTTGGTTTCTGGTCTCTGGTTTGTAGTTTCTGGTTATTCCTTTTAACCAGGAACTCAAGCCTTTATTTTTGCCTTCTTTTTATTTAGACAAAATTGAGCGTTCTTTAAAGGTCTCGGCGCTTTTTACCAAATAACATAATGTATATCAAGAGATAATATCCGCTTTTCTGAAAATTATTCATATTCCCAATTCGAGAAACAACCTCCCATAAAATACCAGCATAAAATAAATCCCTTGAATCTATATCAGAATTTGTATAGTTTGTTGCCCAACGTGCGCAAGTTGGAAGTTCTAAAATGATAAAATAGGGACTATGAAACATGAATGTCAGCAGATTTTATGTGCTTGTAATGCGAATTATACTCGGGGCTGCTTTTGCCGTTTTAATAGCCCGTTTTTTTTATCCCGGTTGGAATATCTTATATGTTGCCGGGCTGGGTGCTTTTCTGGTTGTGGTTGCGTATGTGCTTGAATACTGGAGAAAGAGGAAGCCATAAGGCATGAGGCGGAAGGGAAAGCTGGTGATCAGTTAATAGTGATTGATGGATAGTTAGAGGGTCAAGCGGCAAGGAGAAACCATAGACCAGGAACCATGAACTACAGTCCGATCACCATGATAATTAAGGAGATATTATATTTGTGAAACAGATTGTTCTTGGAACTGCGGGACACATTGACCATGGAAAAACAAGCCTCGTAAAAGCTCTGACCGGTATAAATACGGACAGGCTCAAGGAAGAACAGCTCCGTGGGATAACAATAGAACTCGGATTTGCATGGCTGGATCTTCCGGGAGGAATAAGAATCGGGATTGTGGATGTGCCGGGGCATGAGAAGTTTGTAAAGAACATGGTTGCCGGGGCTACCGGTATTGATATTGTTGCAATGGTGATTGCCGCTGATGAAGGAGTAATGCCGCAGACAAGAGAACACATGGAGATCTGCGAGCTTCTTGGCGTTAAATATGGCTTTGTTGTTTTGACCAAGATTGACCTTGTTGATGAGGAGTGGCTGGAACTTGTTGCCGATGATTTGAAGAAGTTTGTCAAAGACACTTTTCTCGATGACGCTCCCGTCATACAAGTGTCGGCTCTTTCCGGGCAGGGCATTCCGGAATTCATTAAAACACTGGATGAATTGAGTTCGAAAATTCCGGGCCGCTCTTCCTCAGGCCTTTTTCGCCTTCCTGTTGACAGGGTTTTTACCATGAAGGGGTTCGGAACGGTTATAACCGGTACCCTTATATCCGGGCGCATACAGGTGGGAGACATGATAATGATCTATCCTTCAGGGATAACTTCGAAAGTGCGCGGAATTCAGGTCCATAACGAGAGCGTAAACGAAGCTGTTGCCGGTATGCGCACCGCTATCAATTTCCAGGGGCTGGAAAAAAGTTCCGTTAACCGCGGCGAAGTTGTCTCGACCCCCGGAGCCCTTATTTCAAGCTATATGATTGATGTTTCGGTGCATTTTCTTAAGAGTAATAAAAGGCCTGTTAAAAACCGCACCCGTGTGCGATTTCATACAGGTACAAGTGAGATTCTCGGAAACCTTGTTTTGCTTGACAGGGAGGAACTGCTTCCCGGAGAAGATGCGGTTGCCCAACTCAGGCTCGACGCTCCTATCGCTGTAGTAAAGGATGACAGGTTTGTCCTGCGAAGCTTTTCTCCTGTCAGGACTATAGGCGGGGGGGAGATTCTTAACCCGATTCCCCAGAAACACAAGCGTTTTAAGCCTGAAGTTACCGACGGGTTAAAAAACCTGTCAAGCCTTATTCCCGAGGAATTAATTGCTTATAATGTCTCAGAAGCCGGATACAGGGGTGCCACTTTTTCGGATCTGAAGATTATGACAAACATCACGGAAAAGCAGCTTGACAGTAATTTGCAGAATCTTTTGTCCAGAAAGAGCGTTGCCCTCATTGACAAAGAAAACAGGCTATATCTTCATCAGACCAGCCTCGAGAAGCTCAAAAAGGAAATGCATGATTATCTGGATGGTTATCACAGGGCAAATCCCCTTAAAGCAGGTATGCCCAAGGAAGAGCTTAAATCAAAACTGCCGGCTTTTTTAAATCCGAAGCTTTTTAACCTGATACTCAACCAGATGATAAAGGATAAAGGAGTTGCCGTTGATGGAGATTCTGTGCGGCTTGAAGGATACAAGGTTTCACTTGGTGAAGATCAGTCCGGGTTAAGAAAGAAGATTATGAATGTCTATCTGGAAAGCGGGCTTACTCCTCCATATTTCAAAGAGCTGAGCCAGGAGTTTGGAATCGATCCTGCCAGGGCGAAAGATGTTCTGATGCTTCTTGTGGATGAAGGAATTGTCATGAAAATCAAAGAAGATCTCTATTATCACTCTGATAATATCAAAGGTTTAAAAAACAGGTTGGTTGAATTCCTGCAGATAAACGGTGAGATGACAACCCCGCAGTTCAAGGAAATGACAGGCGCATCCCGGAAATTTTTAATACCTCTTTTGGAATATTTCGACTCAAAGAATGTTACCATACGGATCGGAGATATACGGAAGCTGCGCAAAGCCTGAGGCGGAAAGGCGTGAGGCATGAGGCGGAAGATAGGGTATAGGGGATAGGGTCAAGGGTTATCAGTAATAAGTGATCAGTAAACAGTGAACAGTGAATCTGAAAAGCTGTGAATAGTGGATCGTGAACCGAAAATCGAATTGCGAACCACGATCATCGAACGACGAACGATGAACAACGAATCACGATCCGCGAAGTTCGATGTACGATGTACGATATTCGAAAGACGAATCACGAGGAAGGATTCCTTAGAATTCATTCAAGATGAACTCGGAACAGATAGTGTCAAGAAGAAGCATTCCCTTTTTTGTAAGAGCGCAGCGGTTTTCGTCCAGAACAATAAGCCCTTTTTTATTGAGCGCTGTTATCGTATCTTTAAAAATATCAATAAAGCCCGTATCGAATTTGCTGTCAAAGAGTTTGATGTCTATTCCTTTTATCTGTCTTAAGCCAAGGAAAACAGATTCAATAATCTGCTGCTTCCTCGATAACTCTTCCTCTCCTTCTACCGGCATTATCCCTGATTCGATATCATTTATATAGTCTTTGACGCCGCGGCGGTTCCAGCTTCGCTTTGTTCCGTAAAATGAGTGTGCCGACGGCCCGAGCCCGATATAAGGAGCAAAAGCCCAGTATTTTGTATTATGCCTTGATTTTTTGTCTTCAGAGAGAGCAAAATTTGAAATTTCGTAATGGATGTAACCATTCTTCTCAAGAAAATCGCCTGTTGAACCGAAAAGGGAGGCTGTAACAGATTCGGACATGGAAGAGAATATGCCTTTTTTCAGATCTTTATGCATCCGGGTTCCGGATTCATAGGTGAGCATGTAGCAGGACAGATGATCCGGTTCAAACCGGAGGGCT
Organism: Pseudomonadota bacterium; assembly: GCA_018823005.1. GTDB lineage: Bacteria > Desulfobacterota > Desulfobacteria > Desulfobacterales > RPRI01 > RPRI01. The sequence continues at coordinate 9,612 of JAHJJB010000017.1, forward strand.
GTTTCCAGATCGCAAAGCCAGGATTTTTTTGTCTGTCCCGGAATACCATAAATCAAATCTATGCCAAGGTTGTCGAAACCGGCACTTCGGGCCCATTTGATTGCTGATCCGGCTTCTTTTGCCGAATGTATTCTTCCAAGAAATTTCAGAATGTTATCCTGGAAAGATTGAACCCCGATATTTATCCTGTTTACGCCCGACCGCCTGAAAGACTTTAATGATCCGGGGCTGACAGTTCCGGGATTTACCTCTATTGTTATCTCCGAATCCGGCGCCATGCTGAAAGATGTTGATGCTGCTCCAATGATTCTGCCGATATAATCAGCTTTAAGAACGGAAGGGGTGCCGCCGCCGACATAGATGGTGTCAAATATATGCGGCGAATTACCGTACATGGATATTTCAGCTGTTAAGGCTTTTACAAATGCTTTTTTTAGCGACGGATCGGTAATGGAATAAAAATCACAGTAGGGGCATTTTTTAACACAAAAAGGGATATGGATGTATATTCCGGCGGGACTGGTTCCGGGTTCCGGGTTTCTGGTTTCTGGTTTCTGGTCCCTGATATCCGGTAACTGGTTACTGATCACTGATGACCGACCCCTGACACCCGATAACTGATCACCGGTCACTGTTTTTCCCCTTCAGCCTCTCGCCTCGCGCCTCGCGCCTAATGCCTTTTTGCCTCACGCCTTATAAGGCTCGCCAAGTTTTATTCCAAGCTCAAGGGCTTTTCTGTTTATTTCTAACATGCTGGCCGGTATCCTTTTCTCAAGGACCTTCATTATGGATTCGGGCTTTACAACTTCCGTTATTCCTATTACAGCTCCGAGCATGCATATGTTGAAAACAACAGGTTTTCCTATTTGATCCATGACTGTCTCATACATCGGAAGTTCTCTCTGGCGCGCATCAACCTTTTTATGAGTTTTGACAAATCGGACATCTGTAATAAGAAGTCCCCCGGGACGGATAATGGGTGAGAATTTATGATATGCTTCCTGTGTCAGGCAAACAAGGATATTGGGATGCGTTACCTTCGGGAAATTTATTTCGGAATCTGATATAAGCACATCAGATTTTGTTGCGCCGCCTCTGGCTTCAGCTCCGTATGATTGTGACTGAACTGCTACAAGGTTTTCGTAAAGCACGGCCGCTTCGGCAATTATTATAGAGGCGGTAATCACACCCTGACCGCCGGAACCCGAGAATACAATCCTGACTCTTTCCATGGTTACTTCCCCTTCATCGCCCTTTCGATGATTTTGCCGTATTCGCTGCAATACTCAGGCATATCTTTTTTTATGAAAATACCTCTCTCAATGAGGCTCTGATTCTCCTGCTTTGCCTTTGAACCGATCGGAGTTGTATTATCCTTCATACGCTCCATCATTTCAACAGCGCCGCCTTCCTTGTTTTTCCTCCCGAAGTAAGTCGGACACTGGGAGAGAATTTCAACCACCGAAAAACCCTTGTGAGTTATAGCCTCCTTAATAATATCAGGAAGCTGCTGGGCGTGGTATGTTGTAGTGCGTGCCACGAATGTCGCACCTGCGGCTTTTGCAAGTTCAACAATATCAAATGAATGGTCAATATTTGTATAAGGTGCTGTTGTTGCAAGTGTTCCGTAACCTGAAAGGGGCGAGTACTGCCCTCCTGTCATTCCGTATATCCGGTTATTCATTATTATTGCGGTCATGTCTATGTTGCGGCGCGCGGCATGTATGAAATGATTTCCGCCTATTGCAAGAGCGTCCCCGTCACCCATCGGAACTATGACATTGAGTTCAGGCCTGCTCATTTTTATCCCTGTTGCAAAGGCAAGTGCCCGGCCATGAACCGTATGGAGGGTGTGAAAATCAAGATAACCGGAAATCCTTGATGAGCATCCTATGCCTGAAACCATTACAATATTGCTCTTGTCTATTCCAAGCTGTTCAACTGCTCTTATAAGGCCGTTTAAAACAATGCCGTGACCGCATCCCGGACACCACATGTGGGGAAAGAATCTCTCTCTTATGTAATCTTTTGTTGCCATGTCCTATACTCCCATACCCCTGATCAGCCGCATTATGTTTCTGATATCGGTCGGAGTTATCAGCGCCCCGTCGATACTGTTCGCAAGATATACATTTTCAGGCTTGTCAACGGCCATTTTAACCTGTTGAAGCACCTGTCCCATATTCATTTCAACAACTATTATGCTTGTTGCTTTGGCGCATTTTTCCCGCACAATCTGGGCGGGAAAGGGCCAAAGTGTCTGGAGTTCAAGAAGCCCGAGGCTCTCTCCCCTTGCTCTCCTGTTTTTAACCACATGAAGGGCGGAGCGCGCCGAAGATCCGTATGAAACAAAAACAGTCCTTGCATCCTCAAGAAAATATTCCTTATACCTTGCAATGGCATTTTCATTATTCATTATTTTATCGACAAGATGCCTTAGTAGCCCGTGAACGACAGCCGGATCACTTGATGGAAATCCCCACATGTCATGAAAAAGTCCTGTGACATTATACCTGTGGATTCCGCCAAAGTCCGACATCGGGAGGCGTCCGTCTTCCCGCGGCAGGTAGGGATGATAATCAACCCCTCTTTTTACGGAAGTTCTGAGACGCTCAACAACAGGAAGCTCTCCTTTTTCAGGGATTACAAGACGTTCCCGCATGTGCCCTATGATTTCGTCAAAAAGAAGGATAACAGGAGTTCTGTAAGTTTCGGCCAAGTTGAATGCATCGACTGTTACGGAGAATACATCTTGGTGATTCGATGCGGTAAGAGCGATTATGGCATGATCTCCATGAGTTCCCCACCTGGCCTGGTTTACATCCCCCTGGCTCACATGGGTAGGATTGCCTGTTGAAGGTCCCCCGCGCTGGACATTTACGATCACGCAGGGAATTTCAGCCATAACCGCATAGCCAAGGGCCTCCTGCATAAGTGAAAAACCGGGGCCGCTCGTGGCGGTCATGACTTTATTGCCGGTCAGGGATGCCCCGATTATTGCGCAAATTGATGCAATTTCATCTTCCATCTGGAGAAACCTACCACCTATCTGAGGGAGCCTTACCGAAAGATGTTCGGCTATTTCTGTGGAGGGCGTTATCGGATAACCGGCAAAAAAATTGAGTCCTGCATATAATGCCGCTTCCACGCAGACTTCGTTTCCCTGAATAAATTTTATATTCTTTTCATTCATATGATTGCCCTATTCAGTTATTATTTCTATGGCAAGATCAGGACATCTTAATTCGCAAAGCTTACATGCTATGCAATCCTGAGGTCTTACGGCAACTGCTTTTTCCTCCGAGTCGAGTTCAAGCACATTTTTCGGGCAGAAATGCACACAAATACCACATCCCTTGCACCAGTTCCTGTTTATCCGATGTTCTTTCAGTTTAGGTTTCTTACCCATGCGTTGGTTCCTGGTTTTTGGTTCCTGGTTTATAGTTTAAGATTCGAATTTCGTACATCGAATATCGGACATTGACTCACTACTTCAGCCTTATGCCTCGTGCCTCTTTATACAAATCTTTGCATAAGTTCATCAACAATTTTATCAACGTTATCCGGCGTTATACCGAGACTTATGCACGCCTTTTCAGCATTTTCAAGCTTTTGATTATTCTGCATATCAGATAAACGTGAAAAAATGCCAAGCCGCCTTCCGATCTGATAAGTTATCTGATTTTTTGGCGGCATGTCAAGGAATGTCCTCAAAACATCAAGAATTATTTCCTTGTCCCGGGGAAGAGTTCCCTCCACGTCTTCAAAAAGATTTAAAATGTGGTCGCTTTTTATGATGCTGTTTATTCCGTTAAGATTCTCTATAAACAGCAAGATTTCTTTTGCCATAATCACATCGGTGCATTTTTCAAAACGGCCTGCTTTATACTCATCGTATAGAGCTATTTTTTCAGGAATTGCAAGTGTGCGCAGGCGAATAAAATCGGGATTTATCTGATTTAATGCATCCGCTGTTTCGAGAGCGTGATCGGTTGATAAATTAATTCCGCCAAGACCAGGCATAACATATTCAGATAGCTCAAATCCTGCTTTTTTTGCTTTCTGCCCCGCTTTTATCTGAGTCTCTTTTGACACACCTTTTTTCACCATTTCAAGGACTTTGTCGGAGCCTGATTCAAGGCCGATATGTAACCTGCTTAAACCGGCAGCTCTTATCGCGGAAAGTTCGCTGTCACTTATCCTTGCGACTGTATGGGATCTCGCGTATGAGGTAATCCGTTCAACCCAGGGGAAGCAGTTTTTAAGATGTTTAAGTATTTCAATAAGGTCAGAGGATTTGATTATCAGACTGTTTGCATCCTGAATAAAGATTGATTTCATTCCGTAAGACAGCCAGTGGTATGCCGCATTAAAAGCCTGCCTTTCTTCAGGGTTTATTCTCAGTTCGGCAGTATCAATCTCTATCCGGCCTCTTTTTTCTGCTTCGTCTGCAAGCTGGAGCAATGATACAACATATCTGTGAACTGTATCAATGTCTTTAATAACATGTTCAACAGGGCGTAGAGAAAACTTTGATCTTTTATAGACAGGACAGAAGGCGCAACGGTTCCATGGGCAGTTTCTTGTAACGCGTATTAAAAGGCTGTTGGCTTCGCTTGGAGGGCGAATCGGTCCCTGCTCAAAACCCTTATATTCTGAAGATTCAGTTCCGTTTGATTTCAAGTAGTTATTCCCAGCTTATAGAGTAAGTAAAATAATCATTTTGAAAGAAACTATAAAACATAATACTTATATAATCAAGAGTCATAATATTAAACTTCGAATACGTCTTTGACAATTTAGCCGAGTTTAGCATATATAAAAAAACAAGGTTCTTTTCCCGCTAAAAAACCATAGACCAGGAATTTTATTTTTGAATAAATATGTTATAACAGCCCTGTCGATATTATCTTTTGTTGTCATTGCTGCCTTATTACTTGTGTTTGATATGATTGACTATGCAAAAATGCCGGCAGGTGTTGATAAGACTGTGAAAATTCTGACTGTGGGCAAGAGGGAGAGTTTCAATGTAACAATTGAGAATTTGAGTGAAGCAGGCATTATAAAAGATCCAATAAGGTTCAAGCTGCTGGCCCTGGTAAAAAGATATGACACAAAAATAAAAGCCGGGGAATACGCACTTTCATCTTTAATGCCTCCTGCCGTGATACTTGATATGATGGTAAGAGGAAAAACATATCTTCATAAGGTTACCATTCCTGAAGGTTATAACCTGCGCCAGATTGCTGTTGTTATATCAGATGCCGGCTTTGGAACAGAGGAAGATTTCATCAAAAAAACAACCGATCCTTCGTTTGTCAGTAATCAGGGAATCGAGGCAGAATCTCTTGAAGGCTATATATATCCCGATACCTATTATTTCCCAAAGGATGAATCTATTGAGGACATTGTATCAGCTACGGTAGATAGATTATGGGCTGTTTTTAAACCTGAATGGAAGGAAAGAGCCAAAGAACTAGGATTTTCAATACATCAGATTATTACTCTTGCATCGATAATTGAAAAAGAGACCGGGGATAAGCACGAACGTGAACTGATTTCGTCGGTCTTTTATAACAGATTGAAAAAAGGGATGCGCCTTGAAACCGATCCTACAGTAATATACGGAATAAAAAACTTTAACGGCAATATTACCCGCAAACATCTATCAGCAAAAACCCCTTACAACACATATCAGATAGAAGGACTGCCACCCGGCCCTATAGCTAGCCCTGGATATGATTCGATCAAAGCTTCTCTTTATCCTGCTGAAACCCGTTATCTTTTTTTCGTTTCAAAAAATGACGGGACACATTACTTTTCTGCAAATTTCAAAGAGCACAACAGTGCGGTTAATAAATATCAGCGCAGCAAGGATAAAGAGCCTCTTTCAGAGGGAAATTCAGAAACTAAATCAGTTGCTTTAAAGAATAATCAGGTAATCCAGCCTCGCCCGTAAAAAGCCGACACGGGGGACTTTCGCGGTAATGAAAAAAAAGCTGCGGGGTTAGTGTTCGCTGTTTCGGTTCAAGCAGGGGAAAAAAATAATTAATCTTATATTTGACAGCATGTTATTAAGTTTGATATAAGAACACATATAGGATTAATGTTTCATCTATTTAGACCGAGATTGCACTTGTAACCTGTCGGTATTGCAAATAATTCAGCTATACTGCATTAGCGGAGGGCGAGGCAATCTCTTTATATTTGTACGCTCTTAAAATTTGTAAGCATATACCTTATAAGCAGAGATCATAATAATGAAAGATTTAAAAAGGCCGGATCCGGATAATCAACCCGCCTTTTGTATTGCAAAACCAGGATATTACTTTATAATAGCCTCCGTTTTTGCTACAGCGGTTTTTGCGCTGACAGGAGTTGCTTCCGTTGCAATTGCCGGGCTTGCGGTAACGGTTTTTATCTGTTATTTTTTCCGGGATCCTGACAGGGTTGTGCCTATGGAGGAAGGAGCTGTTGTTTCTCCGGCCGATGGCAGGGTGATTATTGCGGGACCTGTTGATGAAGGCCCTTTTTTTGAAGAGGCGTCCATAAAAATAAGCATTTTCATGTCCGTTTTTAATGTTCATGTTAACAGGATTCCCCACGAGGGAAAAGTTTCAAAAATCAGCTATTTCCCGGGCAAATTTTTTTCTGCAAATCTTGATAAAGCCTCTAAAGAAAATGAACACAATGCGGTTTTTATAGAAACGGATATGGGAAAAAAAATTTGCATGGTACAGATTGCCGGACTTATTGCAAGAAGGATAATATGCAGATTGCAAGAAGGAGATGTTGTATCAAGGGGTGATCGGTTCGGTATTATCTGTTTCGGATCACGTCTTGATGTTTATCTTCCGCCCGATGCAAAAATATGTGTCCGGGTCGGAAACAGGGTGAAGGCAGGCGAAACCATTTTGGGTTATCTTAAAAATGACAAAAAAATATAAAATAGCTGTAATACCCGGCGACGGCACCGGGCCTGAAGTAGTCGCCGAAGGAATTAAAGCGCTTGATGCTGTTTCGGGCAGATTTGGTTTCCGGCTTGCCTATGAAAATTGCAATCTTGGTGGTGAGCATTATAAAAATACAGGTGAACTTGTCGACGACACTGTTCTTGAATCATTGTCCCGTGCGGATGCCATATATCTTGGCGCAATCGGCCATCCGGATGTAAAGCCGGGAATTCTTGAGAAGGGGATTCTATTAAAATTAAGATTCCATTTTGATCAGTATATCAATTTAAGACCCGTGAAACTGTATGAAGGCGTTGAAACTCCGCTAAAGAATAAGGGGCCGGATGATATAGATTTTGTGGTTGTTCGTGAGAATACGGAAGGATTGTATACCGGGGCAGGCGGTTTCCATAAGAAAGGTACGCCTGATGAGGTTGCGATTCAGGAGTCGATTAATACCCGTAAAGGTGTCGAAAGGTGTATCCGGTATGCCTTTGAATATTGCCGGAAAAGAAACAAAAGAAAGAAACTGACCCTGTGCGGTAAAACGAATGTGTTAACATATGCTTTTGATCTCTGGGAGCGCACTTTCAATGATGTCGCAAAAGAATATCCTGATATTGAAACGGATTATGCAAATGTTGATGCGATTTGTATGTGGATGGTAAAAAATCCGGAATGGTTTGATGTCATAGTTACAGATAATATGTTCGGTGATATAATTTCGGATCTTGCTGCAATAATACAGGGAGGTATGGGGATTGCCGCTGGTGCAAACATAAACCCTTCAGGGGTTTCAATGTTTGAACCTATAGGCGGATCTGCCCCAAAGTATACGGGAAAGCACGTTATAAATCCCATAGCCGCCATCCTGGCTGCTCAGATAATGCTTGCAACAATAGGGGAACAAAAAGCTGCAGCAATGATAGAAGATGCGGTTAAGAAGGTTCTTCGTAATGATTTAAAAGATGTTGCTGCCGGTAAAATGGGATATACTACAGAGGAAGTTGGAAACCTTGTTAAGGAATATATAGTGAATAGTGAATAGTAGATAGTGGATCTTGGGTCGATCAACGAACTATTATCAACGAACGACAAATCACGAACGACGAACAACAACCTGATTCAAAGGATGAATTGCCATGTCTAAGAAAAAATTTAATGTAGCAGTAGCAGGTGCGACAGGAGCTGTTGGAAACCAGATGATAGAATGTCTGGAGGAGAGGAATTTTCCCGTCAAATCCATTAAATTTTTAGCCTCAAGTCGTTCGGCCGGCCGGACGCTTCGGTTCAGAGGCGATTCCGTACCAGTGGAAGAGATGACCAAAAAATCATTCAAAGGAGTTGATATAGCTCTGTTTTCGGCCGGCGGTGGTACGAGCCTTGAGTTTGCGCCGATAGCGGCAAAGGCCGGATGTGTGGTCATCGACAATTCGAGCGCATGGCGCATGGATCCGGATGTTCCTCTTGTGGTCCCGGAGGTGAATCCCCATGCAGTGGCCTATTATAAAAAGAAAGGCATTATTGCAAACCCGAACTGTTCCACAATACAAATGGTCGTTGCTTTGTACCCCATCCATAAAAAGTGCAAAATAAAGAGGATTGTTGTTTCGACGTATCAGGCGGTTTCAGGCACGGGGAAAAAGGCTATTCATGAGCTTTATGACCAGACAAGAGCAATGATCAATTTTCTTGATTATAAAAAGAATGTCTATCCTCACAGAATAGCATTCAATTGTCTCCCTCATATAGACGTTTTTCTTGATAACGGCTATACAAAGGAAGAGATGAAGATGGTATATGAGACAAGAAAGATAATGGAAGATAACAGTATAGGGGTCACAGCCACAACAGTGAGGGTCCCGGTCTTTTTCAGCCATTCCGAGTCTGTAAATATAGAGACGGAAAAATATATTTCGGCCGATTCGGTCAGGGCATTGCTTAAAAAAGCTCCCGGTGTCAAGGTGGTTGATGATATCGGTAATAAGATATATCCTCTTCCGATTGATGCCGCCGGGCAGGATCTCACCCTGGTTGGCCGGATACGCCAGGATGAATCAATTAAAAATGGTATCAATATGTGGGTGGTGGCCGATAATATCCGAAAAGGTGCCGCCACAAACGCTGTTCAGATTGCAGAGATTCTGGGAGAGAAATATTTGTAAACAGTTAATAATAACGAGTGAATAGTAACGGGTTACTTGTCACTCGTCACATGTCACTATTTACTAAACGAGCTGAGCGGACAGCGAAGTACGAACAACAAAAGGGCCATAGTCGGTCATTATATAATTTCAGGAGAGTTAAGTTGGAAAGAATTCCCATTACAAGAGAAGGTTATGAAGCTCTAAAAAATGAGCTTGAATATTTAAAGAAAGTTGAAAGGCCTGCGAATATCAAATCAATTGAGGAAGCC